>CAZNCQ010000166.1:0-15782 GCA_964571275.1 uncultured Myxococcales bacterium | reverse complement strand
CTGCCCCGCAGCGGTAAGCGAGAACGAAGCCCACGACACGCACTGACCCTCCGGGGTTGGGAAGCGGTGGACGCTAGGAAACCGGTCTCAGGCCGGAATGCTCGCAAGCCCGAAGACCTGCCAGCATCCGGCGTCGGGGAAAAATCCGGCGGCGGTCGACCTGGCGCCTCGCGGGAGGCGGGAGGGTCCGAGCTGGCGCCAGTCCGTACGGTGACGTGCGCCTCCACGGTTCTCCCGTCGTTCCGCGCGGCGTCCTTCACGCCCGCGGGGGCGAAACGAGGAGACAACCGATGCTGAGCGAGACCGAGATCAACGGAAGCAACCGCGCCCCGGCGCGCCGGCCCGACCGAAACCACACCGCCGACGACGACGGCCATGTGCAAACCACGATGCGGGTGCGCAAGCGTAACGGGTCGGCCGAACCCGTGGACGTCAACAAGATTGTCCGCGCCGTGGGCCGCTGCAGCGTCGGGCTGTCCGACGTCGATGCGATGCGCGTCGCGACCAAGACCATCAGCGGCCTCTACGACGGCGCTACCACCCGCGAGCTCGATCAGCTCTCGATCCGGACGGCGGCAGGCTTGATCGCCGAAGAGCCGCAGTACGCGAGGTTGGCCGCAAGGTTACTGGCGACGTACATCGACAAGGAGGTGCGCGGGCAGGAGATCCACGCGTTCTCCCAGTCGGTGCTCACGGCGCAGCGGCTCGGCATCGCCAACGACCGGCTCAGCGCGTTCGTCGCGGGCAACGCGCGCAAGTTGAATGACGCGATCGCCGTCGAGCGCGACCGCGAGTTCGAGTACTTCGGCCTGCGGACCGTCTACGATCGGTATCTGCTCCGGCACCCGAAGACCCGCCTCGTCATCGAAACGCCCCAGCAGTTCTTCCTGCGCATCGCCTGCGCGCTGTCCGCGAACGTGCCCGAGGCGCTGGAGCTCTATCGCCTGTTCTCGACGCTCGAGTATCTGCCGAGCTCGCCCACCCTGTTCAACGCCGGCACGCGCCATGAACAGCTGTCGAGCTGCTTCCTCCTCGACTCGCCCGAGGATCATCTCGCCGGCATCTACCAGAAGTACACCGATGCGGCGATGCTCTCGAAGTTCTCGGGTGGCATCGGCCTCGCCTATCACCGCGTCCGGTCGCGCGGGTCGCTGATCGAAAGCACCAACGGGCACTCGAACGGCATCGTCCCGTGGTTGAAGACGCTCGACGCCTCGGTCGCTGCCGTCAACCAGGGCGGCAAGCGCAAGGGAGCCTGCTGCGTCTACCTCGAGCCATGGCACGCCGACGTCGAGGAGTTCCTCGAGATGCGTGACAACACCGGCGACGAGGCCAGTCGCACCCACAACCTCAACCTGGCCAACTGGATCCCGGACCTCTTCATGCGGCGCGTGGAGGCGGACGCCAGCTGGAGCCTCTTCGACCCGAAGGTGGTGCCCGCCCTCCCCGATCTCTACGGCGACGACTTCGATCGCGCTTACGTCGAGGCCGAGCAGGCCGGCTTCGCCGCCAGGACCATCAAGGCCCGCGAGCTCTACGCGCGCATGATGCGGTCGCTGGCCCAGACCGGCAACGGATGGATGACGTTCAAGGACAAGTCCAACCGGGCCTGCAACCAGACGGCGCTGCCGGGACGAACGGTCCATCTCTCGAACCTGTGCACCGAGATCATCGAGGTGACGTCCGGTAGCGAGACCGCCGTCTGCAATCTCGGTTCGATCAACCTCGGCCGTCACGTCGCTCGCGCCGGCGGCGGCGAAGCGAGGTTCGACTTCGAGAAGCTCGCGCGCACGGTTCGAACCGCCGTGCGCCAGCTCGATCAGGTCATCGATCTCAACTTCTATCCGATCCCCAGCACGCAGGCGTCGAACCTGCGCTGGCGGCCGGTGGGGTTGGGCGTCATGGGTCTGCAGGACGTGTTCTTCCAGATGAGGCTCCCCTTCGACGCGCCGGAGGCGCGTGCGCTCTCGCGGCGCATCGCCGAGGAGATCTACTTTCACGCGCTGTCGGCGTCGGCGGAGCTGGCGGCCGAGAAGGGACGTCACCCCTCGTTCGCCGAGACGCGCGCGGCGCGCGGCGAGCTTCAGTTCGACGCGTGGGGCGTGGCGCCCGAGGATCTCGGGCGGTGGGAAGCGCTGCGCACGCGTGTGCGGGAGATCGGTCTGCGCAACTCGCTGCTGGTGGCGATCGCGCCGACCGCCACCATCGCATCGATCGCGGGCTGCTACGAGTGCATCGAGCCGCAGGTGTCGAACCTCTTCAAGCGCGAGACGCTGTCCGGCGACTTCGTGCAGGTGAATCGCTACCTGGTGGCGGAGCTGAAGCCGCTCGGCCTGTGGACCGACTCGACGCGAAGCCGCCTCAAGATGGCCGAAGGGTCCGCGCAGGCGCTCCCGGAGTTGCCCGACGATATCCGCGCGATCTACCGCACCGTCTGGGAGATCCCGATGCGCTCGCTCATCGACATGGCCGCCGATCGGGGCGCCTTCATCGATCAGAGCCAGTCGCTGAACCTGTTCGCGGAGAGCCCTCACATCGGGCAGCTCTCTTCGATGTACTTCCACGCCTGGAAGCGCGGCTTGAAAACCACGTACTACCTGCGCTCGCGGCCGGCGACCAAGATCGCCAAGACCACCGTCGAGAACACCGTCGAGAACACCGTCGAGATCTTCGACCAGCCGACGCCCGACGCGGCCGCCGTGGCCTGCTCGCTGGAGAACCCCGAGACCTGCGAGGCCTGCCAGTGAACGCGGTCAATCGTCCCGCGCGCCTGCTCGACCCGGGCCTGTGCCTCACGCTGCGCCCGATGGCCTACCCCGCCTTCTTCGAGATGTACCGGGCGGCGATCAAGAACACCTGGACGGTCGAAGAGGTCGACTTCTCGACCGACGTCGCCGATCTGCAAAAGAAGATGACCGACGCCGAGCGCCACCTGGTGCACCGGCTGGTCGCCTTCTTCGCCACCGGCGACTCGATCGTGGCCAACAACCTGGTGCTGAACCTGTACCGGCACATCAACGCGCCCGAGGCGCGCATGTATCTATCGCGGCAGCTCTACGAAGAGGCGCTGCACGTCCAGTTCTACCTGACGCTGCTCGACACGTACGTGCCCGATCCCGACGAGCGTCACCGCGCCTTCGCGGCCGTCGAAAACATTCCCTCGATCCAGAAGAAGGCCGCGTTCTGCCTGCGCTGGCTCGACTCGATCCAGCGCTTGAACAAGCTGGAGACGCGCGAGCACCGGCGCCAGTTCCTGCTCAACCTGCTCTGCTTCGCGGGTTGCGTCGAAGGCCTGTTTTTCTTTGGCGCCTTCGCCTACGTCTACTTCCTGCGCTCGCGCGGCCTGTTGCACGGACTCGCTGCCGGCACCAACTGGGTCTTCCGCGACGAGAGCGCCCACATGTCCTTCGCCTTCGAGGCCGTGAAGACCATCCGCCGTGAGGAGCCGGAGCTCCTCGACACCGGCACGCAGCGCGCGGTCGCCCAAATGTTCGACGAGGCGGTGGAATGCGAGACGCAGTTCGCGGAGGACCTGCTCGGCGGCGGCGTGGCCGGCCTGTCCACCGGCGACGTCCGCCGCTACCTCGAGTACTGCGCCGATCAGCGCCTGGCCACGCTCGGCCTGCCCAAGCTTTACGGCACCCGAAACCCGCTCAGCTTCATGGATCTGCAGGACGTGCAGGAGGTGGCCAACTTCTTCGAGCGACGCGTGTCCGCCTACCAGGTCGGGGTAATCGGCGACGTGGTGTTCGACGCCGCGTTCTGAAGCCACGCGCGAACCTGGCGCCGCCGAACGCGGGCGATGTCGCCTGAAATCATTCGCTGTCGCCCAGCGTGAAGAAGAAGGTGGCCCCCGTCCAACGCGATCCGGAAATTTTCCCACCGGCTTCGGGAGAGACTCCCTGGGCGCGTGCGTGGGGCCGCGCAAGTGCGCGAATAGGCGGCCAATCGAGGTGGTACGCTTCCTGCTGAGTCATCATGATCATGAAGGTCACCACATCGTCGACTCCCTGGTGGAACCAGTCGCTCCACCGCCTTTCATCGAGCCTGCGCCTGGGTGCGGTTCTGCTGGCGCTGGGGCCCGCGGCGGCCTGCGCGGGGCTGACACCGCCCGTTCGATCGAGCGGCGTCGCCAAATCGTCCGACGGCATCGCCGTCTCCGTCGCGCGCCAGCACTGCACACAGACCACCGAGCCCGACTGGCCCGGCAACGATCTCGTGGAGGAAGTGCTCGAGGTCGAGGTGAAGAACGCGAGCGCCGCGCCGCTGGCCGTCCACCGCGACGCTTTCCGCCTGCGCACGCCCGACGGCGGGGCCATTCCCACAGTGACCTGGCGCGCTGACGAGCCGATCGCGGTCGCGACCGGCGAGACCCGGGCGTTCGAGCTGCGTTTCATGATCCGCGGCAGCCTGGAGTGCACGCGTGAAATGCGCCTCGATCCGGATTCGGGCATGAGCCTGGGCGACCATGCCGTCGCCGTCGGGACGGTCGACTTCGTCCCGTGCCGGACGCGCTAACTCTCGCGCCGGAACCTGGGCGAATGCCCCGGGCCCCTGGTGCACCGCACTAGCCGCCGACGGCGTCGGCGTTCGCGGCATCGGTGCTGCCAGTGGCGTCCGCGCTATCAGCGCCGCCATGAACGTCGACGCCGGCGTCGTTGACGGCCGCAGCGTCATGTCCATCGGCAGGCGCTCCTGCGTCGGCAACATCCTGTGCGACGGCGTCGATGCTCCCTGCGTCGGTCTTGGGTCCGTCACTGCCCTGAGTCGCGGTGGCGTCGAAGGTGAACGTTGTGCCCGTGTCCTTGCACGAGAGCGCGGTCCCCGCGCCGAGCAGGAGAACGACAAAGCCGAGTCTCTTCATGTGGTGTCCTTTCACGTCGGGACGGGACCCTACTGAAGAGCCCGAGCACCAGTCAATAAAAAAGACATTTGTCCGTATCTAAGGACAGAACGCCGTGATTCGCGGTCGACGCGCTCAATGTCGCTCTCCGCAGGACGCCGTCTACGATAACAGACGGTCACGCACAAGGACCGGCGGTCGTGATAGTTTGCTCGATCATGGCCAAGACCACATTGAAGCCACAGTCGTTGCGTGCCACGCCGACCCCGCCGGGCGATGAGATCGGCGCCGCCGAGCTGGCTGGCCGCGTGGCAAACAATCTGCGCGAACACCGCCGTCGGCGGGACATATCGCTCGATGAGCTGGCGCAGCGCACGGGCGTGAGCCGGGCTGGTCTATCCCAGATCGAGACGCGCAAGACCAACCCGTCGATCGGCGTCCTCTGGAAGGTCGCCTCGGGGTTGGGCATCCCGTTCGCCGAATTGATTGGCGAGGGCCGAGAGGTCGTCTCCGTCCTGCGCCGCAACGAGGCGCAGGTGCTGCGTTCGGCCGATCGAAAGTTCGAGAGCCGCCCGCTCATGCCCGCCAGCGGCAACAACCAGGTCGAGGTCTACGAGCTGCGGCTCGCGGCCCGCGCCCGCTATTCATCGGAGGCGCACGGGCCCGGAACGCGCGAGCTGGTGATTGTCCTCAGCGGCGCGCTGCGGATGATCGTCGGCGAACACAGCGAAGACCTCGAGGCGGGAGACTCCATGCTCTTCAACGCCAATGTGGCCCATGCCTACGAGAACACCGCCGGCTCCGAGGCGCGCTATCACGACGTGATCATCTATCCACCCCGTTGACGAACGGTCGACGCTCAGAGGCCGCGCGTCGGACGGCCCGCCTGCAAGCGGAGCAGCGCCGCGCACAGCGCATCGATGTCTTCCGATGTGTTGTAAGGGGCCAGCGACGCGCGGACGGTGCTCTCGAGACCGAACCGCCGCAGGATCGGCTGCGCGCAGTGGTGGCCTGAGCGAACCGCGATCCCTTCGCGATCCAACGCCGCGCCGACGTCCTCCGTACGAGAGCCGTCGAGCACGAACGACAGCACGCCAGCCTTCTCAGGTGCCGTTCCGATCATTCGCAGGCCGGGGACGCGGCCGAGCGCGCCGGTCGCGTACTCGAGCAGCTCGTGCTCGTAGCGGGCGATGGTCTCCATTCCGATGGCGCTGACATAGTCGATCGCCGCGCCCAGTCCCACCGCATCGGCGATGTTGCCCGTGCCGGCCTCGAAACGGAGCGGTGGCGGCTGATACGAGGTCTTCTCGAAGGTGACGTCGCTGATCATGTTGCCGCCGCCTTGCCAGGGCGGCATCGCTTCCAGAACGGCGGCCTTCCCGAAGAGCGCGCCGATGCCGGTGGGAGCGAAGACCTTGTGACCCGAAAAGCAGTAGAAGTCGCAGTCGAGCGCCTGGACGTCGACCGGCATGTGCGAGACGGCCTGAGCACCATCGACCAGCACCACCGCGCCTTGTCGATGGGCCATCGCCACCATCTCGCGCGCGGGAAGGATTGTCCCGAGCGCATTCGAGACCTGCGTGAACGAGACCAGACGCGTCCGTGGTGTCAGGAGCTTTTCGTACTCTTCGAGGATCACCTGCCCGCGCGAATCGACCGGCGCCACGCAGAGCTGCGCCCCTTTTTCGGCGCACAGCTGCTGCCAGGGCACGATGTTGGCGTGGTGCTCGAGCCAGGTGATGACGACCCGGTCGCCGGCGCTGATGTTGCGGCGCCCCCAGCTCTGCGCCACCAGGTTGATCGCCTCGGTGGCGCCCCGGACGAAGACGATCTCGCGCGCAGACGGCGCATTGAGAAATCGACGAACCTTGTCGCGGGCCGCTTCGTAGGCATCGGTCGCCCGCGCCGCCAGGGCGTGCGCCGCGCGGTGGATGTTCGAGTTCTCGTGCTCGTAGTAGTACGTGAGGCGGTCGATCACCGCCGTCGGCTTCTGGGTCGTTGCGGCGTTGTCGAGCCAGATGAGGGGTCGACCGTGAACGCGTTCGGACAGGATCGGGAAATCGCGTTTGATCGAGGCCGCGTCGAACAGACCCCGCGACGAGCCAGGCTGGGGGACGAGCTCGGGCGTAAACGCCTCACCGGAGACACGATCGAGCCCGGACGTTGGCGGCGTCACGCTGGCCGCCGCATCGCCGGGGGCGGCAGGCGAGGCGGGCGGAGTCGGGGCAGAGCCGAAGCCTCGTGCATCCGTCGCCGGCGCTGGTGACGCGGGCGCACCGCCTGAGATGCCGGCAATCTCCATGAAATACGGAGACGCCGTCGACGGAGTGGCCTCCGTGGGAGCTTGTGCCCCCGCGAAGACGAGAGGCGATGAGAATCCCAGGCTCTCGGAGAAGATCGCGGGCACCGTTCGCAGGTCGCTCTCCTTCGGCGGAGGCGCGCTGGCGATCGGCGGTTGCTGAACGAACCCCGGAAATGGCGGGAGTGTCTGCGCCGACGAGACGCCGCCCGCCCCGACATCAGTGGCGCTCGGGCCGAGATGAGGAGGCGCGACGAGCCGCTGCGCACCCAACGACGCTGACGGTACGAAGGCCGTCGGTTGGGCGCCTGCGGGGCTCGATCCCCCGCCCGGCAATTGAGCCAGGAGCTGGTTCGCGAGCCGTTCGAGCTCGTTCGCGAACGAGAGCCCGGTCGCGTCGGCGGGTGATCCCGACGGCGCGGAGCTCGTCAGCGGCGGTCCCGACTCACTTGTATTCATGATACTTGCCGACCTCGACGTTCTCGAGGACGCCGAGCGCGTCATCCGTGAGGATCGCCGTCGAGCAGTAGAGCGACACCAGGTACGAGGCGGCTCCCCTCTGATTGATCCCCATCAAGCGAACCGACAGGCTGGGGCT
Source organism: uncultured Myxococcales bacterium (assembly GCA_964571275.1). GTDB lineage: Bacteria > Myxococcota_A > Polyangia > Fen-1088 > Fen-1088 > DASRQZ01. The sequence continues at coordinate 8,042 of CAZNCQ010000166.1, read as the reverse complement.
GACCTCGCCCGGGATGCCGGGCTGAAACAAGCCGACGACGCCCCGCTTCTTCTCACCGGTGCGCAAGAGCAGGATGTTCGTCTTGCCGCCGCCGTCCTTGCCGCCCTTGCCACCCTCCTTGCCGTCGTCCTTGCCACCTTCGACGTGCAGCTTATCGGACGGAATGATCGGGATACCGCGCCAGGTGATGAACGGCGAGCCGAAGAGGGTCACCGTCGCCGGCGGGACGCCTCGGCGGGTGCACTCGCGACCGAACGCCGCGATGGCGCGCGGGTGGGCGAGGAAGAACGCCGGCTCCTTCCAGACGCGCGCGATGAGCTCGTCGAGATCGTCGGGCGTGGGCGCCCCGCCCCGCGTGCCGACCCGCATGCTGGGCGCAACATTGCTCAGAAGCCCGTAGCTCGCGTTGTTCACCAGCTCGTTCTCTTGCCGCTCCTTCACCATCTCGATGAGGACGCCCAGCTGCTCTCGCACCTGGTCCATCGGGCTGCGGTAGAGATCCGAGATTCGCGTCTGCACTTCGATGGTCGTCGTGACCGTACTGAGCGTGTGCTCGCGCGGCTGCTCTTCGTAGTCGACGAAGGCCTCGGGGAGATCGTCGGTATCGCTCGGGCTGCACTGGATCGCGATGCCGGCGCCGCCGTCGGAGGACTGCTTGACCCGATTGACGCGATAGGTTCCGGCCTCGACCGGCGTCCAGGGCAAGAGGCTGACCAACCAGCGTGGGGTAACGCCGATCCACTGAGGAGGCGTCTTCGTCGTATTGGCAAGCTGCCGCGCAGCCTCGGCGCCGAGCGTTTGATGGGATCCTGTCGATTCAGCCATGGATATCTCTCCGTTTTCCGGGGCGGTGGTTCAAGAAACTCGTGGGCGAACCTTATGTGGTCGAACGCGTACATGGCACTGCAAACCGCCGCCACAGGACGAATGCTCCGCTGGATCGAACGAGCGATCCGCTATGGCGGATGCCGCCCGAGATCGGGTAGACATCCCGGTAGACATCCACAGACATTCATCTATCATAGCGGACAGACAACGGCACGGTAGGTACGAGGTCTCGAATGTCGACACACTGGTTTCAGGACAACGCGCTCTCGATCGGCCGTACGCCGCTGATACGACTCAACCGCATTCCCGGCGATGTCCCCGTGACGGTGCTCGCGAAGATCGAGGGGCGCAACCCCGCATACTCGGTGAAGTGCCGGCTCGGCGCCGCGCTGGTCTGGGACGCCGAGAAGCGGGGCTTGCTGGGTCCCGGCAAGGAGCTCGTCGAGCCCACGAGCGGCAATACCGGTATCGCGCTGGCCTTCGTCGCCGCCGCCCGCGGCTACCCGCTCACGCTGACCATGCCGGACACGATGAGTGTCGAGCGGCGCAAGCTCCTCGCCGCTTACGGGTCGAAGCTGGTGTTGACCGAGGGCGCGAAAGGGATGAGCGGCGCCATCGCCAAGGCCGAGGAGATCGCGGCGGGAGATCCCGGCCGCTACGTACTGCTGCAGCAGTTCAAGAACCCCGCCAATCCGGCCATCCACGAGACGACGACCGGCCCGGAGATCTGGGACGACACCGGCGGCGCCATCGACATCCTGATCTCGGGTGTCGGCACGGGCGGCACGATCACCGGCGTCTCTCGCTACATCAAGAACACCCGCGGCAAGCCAATCCTCTCGGTCGCCGTCGAGCCGACCGATAGCCCCGTCCTGACGCAGGCGCGCGCCGGGCAACCCCTCAAGCCCGGGCCTCACAAGATCCAGGGCATCGGCGCGGGCTTCGTGCCCGACGTCCTCGATCTATCGGTCGTCGACATCATCGAGCAGGTGACGAACGACGAGGCGATCGACTTTGCGCGCCGCCTCGCGCGCGAAGAGGGGATTCTCTCGGGTATTTCGAGCGGCGCCGCGGTCGCTGCGGCGGTCCGGTTGGCGTGGCGGCCGGAGCATGCGGGCAAGACCCTGGTGGTCGTGCTGCCGGACTCCGGCGAACGCTACTTGAGCAGCATCCTCTTCGAAGGGATCTTCGACGCCCAGGGACGGGCGCTATGAGCACGCGCGCCGCTGACACGGTCCGGAGGGACCGCCCCACTCCGCCGGTGACGCCGCCCGACGAGGGGAGCGCGCCCTTCACCAGCGTCGTCGACGCCCTCTGCGCCGCCAACGCCGGCATGGCGGGCGCGCGACGGCGCGCCGGTGATCGCCGCCTCCTCCCTTCGCGAGAAGCCATCGCGGGCCTGGTCGACGATCTGCGCGCCGTGCTCTTCCCGGGACACTTCGGATCGTCGGACCTCGGCGCGGCGAGCCTCCGCTACCAGATCGGCGCTCGCCTGGACAAGGCGCAGCTCGCGCTCCAGGAACAGATCCGGCGCGGCCTGGTGTTCGGATGCGATCACGGCGCCACCAACGGCGCATGCCGGATCTGCGACGAACGCGCGGAGGAGGTGACCGACGCGGTGGTGGCGCGCCTGCCGGCGATCCGCGCGCTGCTCGAGACCGACGTCCAGGCGGCTTATGACGGTGACCCGGCGGCGCAGTTCCTCGACGAGACACTCTTTTGTTATCCCGGCGTCACCGCCGTGATCCACTACCGGATCGCCCACGAGCTCAACGGCCTCGCCGTCCCGCTGATCCCACGCATGATCTCGGAATTGGCGCACTCCGCGACCGGTATCGACATCCATCCGGGCGCGCAGATTGCCGGCAGCTTCTTCATCGACCACGGTACCGGCGTCGTCATCGGCGAGACCAGCTCGATCGGCCGCCGCGTCCGGATCTACCAGGGTGTCACGCTGGGTGCGCGCGGCTTTCCCAGCGACGAACACGGCCACCCGATCAAGGGCCTGCCGCGGCACCCCGTGGTCGAAGACGACGTCGTGATCTATGCCGGGGCGACGATCCTCGGCCGCATCACGATCGGCCGTGGAGCGACCATCGGCGGCAACGTGTGGCTGACGCGCGACGTGGCGCCGGGCGCGCGCGTGACCCAGGCGCAATCGCGCCACGACACGTTTCAGGACGGCTCGGGGATCTGAGCGCACCGCTCAGGCACGCGCGCCTCGGCCTCGCGCCTGGCGCTCGAGGCACTCGTCCCTTGACAGACCGCGAGCAACAAACTAGACATGTGTCCTCTATCATGAACACACAAGATCTCCTCGCGTTCGCGCGATCGCGGCCACGGCGGCGACGGCCGCCGGTCATTCGCTGCGGCCTCCTCGCCCTCACCCTCGGCGGCGCGATCGTCGGATGCCACCGGGGCGCCACCACCCCGAGCGCGGGCGGAAGCACCTCCCCTTCGTCGGGCGGGAATGCGCAGGCCACCCCGGCACCGTCTTCGTACGGCAAGGTCGGCGAGCCCATCCACCTCTCGGTCGGCTATCAGCCGTACTACACGGAGGCGTGGTCGGGCGCCGTCCTCAACGGTCTCGGCCTGTGGAAAAAGTACCTGCCAGCCGGATCGACGGTCGAGTTCAACGTGGGCCTGCAGGGCGCACTCGTCATCAATGCCATGCTCGCCGGGAAGGAGCAGATCGGCTACGTCGGCGACATGCCCGGGATCGTCGGAGCGAGCAAGCGAAGCGTCGCGGATCTGCGGATCCTCGCCAACATCGGGCTCGGCACCGATCAGTGCAATGTCTTCTTCACGCGATTGGACGCGCCCGCATTCGCCGACGGCAAGGCCGCCGTCAAGTGGCTCGATGGAAAGACCGTCGCGGTTCCCAAGGGCAGCTGCACGGACCGCTTCGCGCGCGCCGTCTTCAAGAAGGAGAACGTCAACCCTGGTTCGTACTTGAACCAGAACATCGAGCTCATCACGAGCGGCTTCCGCGCCAAGAAGCTGGACGCCGCGGTGGTCTGGGAGCCGACCGGCTCGCGGCTGGTCGCGGAGGGGCTCGCGCGCCGCGTGGCGAGCGGCAACGACTTCGGTGAGAACGACGGCGCCTTCATCGACGTGCGCGCGGACCTGCTCCAGCAGCGTCCCGACGTGGTCGAGGCCTGGCTCGAGGCGGAGCTCGACGCGGAGCTGTACCTCGCCGATCCGAAGAACGCCCACGAGGTCGCCCGCCTGCTGAAAGCGCAGACGACGGGCTTCGACGAGAGGGTGCTCTGGCAGTCGCTGTACGGCGGCTACGCCAAGAACGCCGGCGGCGGCCCCGAGCGGCTGACCATTCCTTTTGGCTTCAGCGAGACGTCTCTCGAGCTCATCAAGCGCGCGACGGCCTTCCTCTACGAGGTCAAGAGCATTGCCATTCCCGAGCTCCCCGCCGACGCCGTACAGCCCGACTTGACGTCTCGAATCCTGAAACGACGAGGTCTGTCAGCCCCCGTCGGCAAGATCAAGGCGACGATCGAGCTCGCCGATCGCTAGCACTTTTCCATGGCGAACGTGCGCGCTCTGCTGCTCCGCCTCGAACGCCTGGTGCCGTGGCTCAAGAGCCCGATGCCCTACCTCGCCGTCGCGGGTTACGGGCTGTTCCTGCTCAGCTGGTACCTGCTCGTGGACGTCTTCGCGCTCGGGCGCTTCTCGAGGATGCCGGGCCTCGGATCGATCGTGCACGAGTGGCTGAGCGTCGACCCGGCGTACGGGGTGTCGATCCACACGCCGATCTACTACCAGCACATCTTGACCAGCCTCGGTCGCGTCGGACTCGCGTTCGCCTTGGCCACGGCGCTGGGCGTCCCACTCGGCCTCTTGCTGGGTTGGTCGCCCACGGTGAAGGAATACGTCTTCCCTCTGTTCGAGATGTTGCGCCCGATTCCCATCCTGGCCTGGGTGCCGCTGGCCATCATCATGTTCGCTGGCTCGGAGACGCCGGTGGTCTTTCTCACCTTCCTGGCGTCGTTCTTCGCGACGACCCTCAACACGCTGCTCGGCGTCCGATCGATCGATCCCTCGTTCATTCTCGCAGCGCGCTGCCTGGGCGCGAGCCGGACCCAGGTCTTCCGCCACGTCATCGTCCCGGGCGCGCTGCCCTTCATCTTCACGGGTCTGCAGATCTCCGTGGGGGTGGCCTGGTTCTCGCTCGTCGCCGCGGAGATGGTGTCGGGCCAGTTCGGCCTCGGTTATCTCATCAATACCTCCTACACGATGGTGCAGTATCCGACGATCGCCATCGCGATGCTCACGCTCGGGCTGGTCGGGTATTCGACCAGCGCCGCCGTTCGCGTCGCGGGCGACCGGATCATGCGCTGGCGCAAGAGGGAGCTGACCGGCGCGGGGCGAGCATGACGCCCAGCCTCGAACCGAGCCCGCGCGGCGCGATTCGCATCGACGGCGCCGTCAAGTCCTACGGACACGGCGTCGCGAGAACGCTCGCCGTTGATGACTGCTCGTTCGACGTCAACGCCGGCGAGATCTGCGTCGTCGTCGGGCCCTCGGGCTGCGGCAAGACGACCCTCCTCGGCGCCATTGCCGGCTTCCAGAGTCTGGACGGAGGCTCGATTCGCCTGGACGGCCGGATGCTCTGCGGCCCGGGTCGGCCGCGCGCCGAGGTGGGCTCCGATCGAATCGTCGTCTTCCAGGACGGCGCCCTGCTCCCCTGGAAGACCAATCTCGACAACGTTGCCTTCGGCCCCACCGTCCAGGGGACCCTCAGTCGGGCCGCGGCGCGGGACAAGGCGCGCGGCATGCTGGCCGACGCGGGTCTCGGCGGCTACGAAGACGTCTACCCGGGACAGACCTCGTCCGGCGTGCGCCGGCGCATCGAGATCGTTCGCGCCCTCATGAACGACCCGGCCGTGCTGCTGCTCGACGAGCCCTACCGCGCGCTCGACGCGCTCACGAAGTCGGTCATGCACGAGTCGCTGCTCGAGCTCTACCTCCGCACGCGCGTCACGATCTTCTTCATCACCCACGATCTGGAAGAGGCGGTCTTCCTCGGCCGTCGCGTGGTCGTGATGACCGCGCGGCCGTGCCGGCCCAAGGCCATCCTCGACGTCGACATTCCCTATCCGCGGACCTACGACATCGTCGGCGAGCGGCGCTACCGAGAGCTCGTCCAGGAAGCCGCCGCGGCGGTTCACGAAGAGGCCCGGCGGGCGTTCGACGTCGGCGACAAGGAGGGGCCGCAATGAGCGCGGGCGCCAGCGCTCTCGCCGCGCCCTCGGAGAGGCGACAGCCCGGGCGCCGGCTCGCGACGCGGCTCCGCGAGCTCGCCTTCACGCGCAGCCGCCGGCGCGCGCTGACATCCTACGTGGTCTTCATCGCCGTCTGGCAACTGGGCGCGACGAGCCAGCAGTGGCTCGGACACGCGCTGCCGGTATTGAGCGCGCTCCCGCCGCCGACGGCGGTCCTGACGACGTGGGGTCATCTGGTCCTCGACAGCGGCTACTGGCACAGCTGGCTCGCGAGCCTGGTTCGCGTCGCGGGTGGCTTCGCGGCCGCCGTCGTCGTCGGTGTCCCGTTCGGCCTCACGATGGCGATGAGCCGTGGCTTTCGCGGCCTGGCGTTCCCGGTCTTCGAGCTGCTGCGGCCCGTTCCGCCGCTCGCGTGGGTGCCGGCCGCGATCATCTTCTGGCCCACGCAGGAGCTCTCGATCGACTTCGTGATCTTTCTGGGCGCCTTTTACACGATCGTCCTCAACGTCCTCGGCGGCGCTGAAACGATGGACCCCCGCCTCGTTCAGGTCGCCCGCTCGATGGGCGCTTCCCGGTGGAACATCTTCCGCCGGTTGGTCTTCCGCGCCGTCCTGCCGTCCATCCTCGTCGGCATGGACGTCAGCATCGGCATCACCTGGGAGGTCGTCGTCGCGGCCGAGATGATCTCGGGCGGCGGCGCGAGCGGCTCGTCCTCGGGCGGTGGCCTCGGCTTCTTCATCTGGAGCTCATACGTGGGCGGCTCATACCCGCAGATCGTCGTCGGGATGATCTCGATCGGGTTGGCCGGATACCTGTCGAGCGCGGCCCTGCGGCGCCTCGCCAACCGCTTTCTGCCCTGGCTGGAGGCGCGCTCGTGAAAGACTCCGCGGGCCCGATCCCGGTCGTGACCGCTGCAGACGGTGTCGAGCTGCGCGCCGTCGGCATGACCTACGGCAGAGGGCGCGAGGCGCGGGAGGTCGTGGCGGATTGCTCGTTCCGCATCGAGCGCGGCCGCTTCACCGTGATGATCGGCCCGTCGGGCGCCGGAAAGAGCACGCTCATTCGACTCATCGCCGGGTTCGAACGACCCACGCGCGGCGCGCTCACGATCGACGGCCGTCCGATCTCGAAACCGGGGCCCGACCGCCAGGTCGTGTTCCAGGAGACCGCTCTGTTCCCCTGGATGACCACGCTCGACAACGTCCGCTATGGGCCGAGCGCGCGCGGCGAGCTCACGCCCGCCAACAAAGCGCGCGCCGACGAGCTGATCGACAGAGTCGGGCTCTCGGGCTTCCGCGCGCGTTACCCGTCGCAGCTATCGGGAGGCATGAAGCGGCGCGCCGAGCTCGCGCGGGCCCTGGTCAACGATCCGGCCATCATGATCCTCGACGAGCCCTTCCGCGGCCTCGACGCCATGACGAAGCGGTTGATGCTCGAGTACTACGCGCGGCTCAGCCAGGAGTCGGGCCGGACAAATTTTTTCGTGACCACCGACGTCGACGAGGCCCTGTTTCTGGCCGACCGCCTTCTGGTCATGACGCACATCCCGACTCGCGTTCGCGCCGTCATCGAGGTCGATCTCCCCCGACCCCGTCGCTTCGCGGATCTGACGGGCGACGACCGGGTCAACGAGATCAAGATGAGGGTGCTGTCGTTGCTGCACGAAGAGGTGATGAAATCGTTCGCCTCGGGCAGCCGCGCCGCCGCCGATTTCATCGACGCCTTTCGGCGCCGCTTGAGCCCGCCGCCACCTGTCACGGGGCCTTGACGGGATGTCTTCTTTGATAGATATACGTCCACCACCATGTTGAGCGCGATCGAAACCGAGGTCGACGTGATCGTCGTGGGCGGCGGCAGCGCGGGCAGCACCGCGGCCATCCGAGCCCAGAAGGAGTTGCCGCTCGGCCGCGTCCTGTTGCTGGAGAAGGCCCACGTCAAGCGGAGCGGCGCCATCGCCATCGGCATGGACGGCCT
>CAZNCQ010000165.1:0-15849 GCA_964571275.1 uncultured Myxococcales bacterium | reverse complement strand
CAACCGCCGTTCGATGAAGATGCGCCGCAAGACCCGCCAGCGAAAGCTCAAGGCCCGCACGCAGCGCAAGCGCGCCGAGAAGCGCGCCGCCAAGCCCGCCGCCGCCAAGACCGCGCGCAAGAAGCCGGCCGCCAAGGAGTAGGGCGGCGCCGGCGCCCCGCGCATCTTGCAAGCCGCGGCCCCCACCGCCCTGATGCGGCAGTACCTCGACGTCAAGGCGAGGTACCCCGACGCGATCGTGTTCTTCCGTCTCGGCGACTTCTACGAGATGTTCTACGAGGACGCGGTCTACGTGGCCCGCGCGTTGAACCTGACGCTGACGACGCGCGACAAGGGCAAGGACAAGGACGAGGCCGTTCCGATGTGCGGCGTGCCTCATCACGCCGTGCGCGGTTACCTGGCCAAGCTCACCGAGCTCGGCCACCGCGTGGCGCTGTGCGAGCAGCTGGAGGACCCCAAGGTCGCGCGCGGCATCGTGCGCCGCGACGTCGTGCGCGTGGTGACGCCAGGGGTGGTGCTCGACGAGGAGTCGCTCGACCCGCGCGCGCCCAGCTACGTCGCGGCGGTCGTGGGCGACGGGCGGCGCGGCTACGGCCTGGCGTTCCTCGACGTGACCACCGGACACTTCCGCGCCACCGAGGCGTCGACACCCGAGGCGCTGCTCGACGAGCTGGCGCGCGCCGAGCCGCGCGAGCTGGTGGTAGGGCGCGACGACACCGACCTAGCTGCGCTGATCCGGCGCGGCTGTCCGCGCCTGGTGCAGACGCCGGTCGCCGAGGAGAGCCGGGAAGACGGGCGGCAAGAGGTCGGTCTCGACGACGCGAAGACGCTGGGTGCGGCGCAGGGCGGTGTCGGTCCGGACGGTGCTGACGCCAGCACGAGCGGTCTCGCCGCGCGCGCGCCGATGGCGATCGCGGCCGCCGCGCGCGTGCTGCGCTACGCGCGCGCGACCCAGCCCGGCGCGACCCTGCCGCTCGGCCGGCTCGAGGTCTTCCAGCGCGCCGACTACCTGGTCATCGACGAGCAAGCGCGCAGCCACCTGGAGCTGACCGAGACCTTGCTCGAGCGCAAGCGCCAGGGCTCGCTCCTCGACGTGATCGACGAGACCCGCTCGGCGATGGGCGGCCGCATGCTGCGCCGGTGGCTGCTCTTCCCCCTGGTCGACGTCGCGCGCATCCGCCGCCGCCAGGACGCGGTCGAGCGGCTGGTCGCGAGCCACGCCGCGCGCGACGGCGCGCGCAAGCTGCTGGGTGAGATCGCCGACCTCGAACGCCTCGTGGGCCGCGCTCAGCTCGGCGTCGCCACGCCGCGCGACCTGGCCGTCCTCGGGCGCTCGCTGGCCCAGCTGCCCGCGCTCGCCGACGCGCTTCGTTCCGCGCTCTCGTCGGAGATCGGCGCGGCGCCCGAGCCATCGGCCTCGTCGGAGGTGGGCGAGGGCGATCTCGGCCAGCTCGGCGGCGACCTGGCCCGCGAGCTCGGCGAGCACTTGATCGCCACGCTGCGCGCCGACGCGCCGGCCGCGGTCAAGGACGGCGGCTTCGTGAACCCCGGCATCTCCGCCGAGCTCGACGAGCTGACCGCGATCGCCAGCGGCGGGCGTGACGTGGTGGCGGCGATCGAGACGCGCGAGCGCGAGCGCACCGGCATCGGCTCGCTCAAGGTCAAGTACAACAACGTCTTCGGCTACTACATCGAGGTCACGCGCGCGCAGCTTCAGCACGCGAAGATCCCGGCCGAGTACGTGCGCAAGCAGACGGTGGCCAACGGCGAGCGGTTCGTCACGCCCGAGCTGGCGGAATACGAGGCCAAGATCCTCTCGGCCGACGAGCGGCGCGTCGCCATCGAGACGGAGATCTTCGAAAAGCTGCGCGCCGAGGTCGCGGCCGAGTCGGCGCGCCTGCTGTCGCTGGCAGCGCGCGTGGCCGCCGCCGACGCCCTGGCGGCGCTGGCCGAGGTCGCGCACCGGAGCGGCTATTGCCGGCCGATCGTCGATGACTCTGGCGTGATCGACATCGCCGACGGCCGGCACCCGGTGGTGGAACGGCTGGCGGCGGCGGGTGGCTTCGTGCCCAACGACGTGCGCCTCGACACGGACGGCGAGCAGATCCTGATCGTGACCGGCCCCAACATGGCCGGGAAATCGACGCTGATCCGTCAGGTGGCGCAGTCGGTGATCCTGGCTCAGATGGGCAGCTTCCTTCCGGCGCGGCGCGCGCGCATCGGCGTGTGCGATCGGGTGTTCACGCGCGTGGGCGCGGGCGACAACCTGGCGCGCGGCGAGTCGACGTTCCTGGTCGAGATGCGCGAGACCGCGCACATCTTGCGCTACGCCACAGCGCGCAGCCTGGTGATCCTCGACGAGATCGGGCGCGGCACGTCGACGTACGACGGCGTGTCGATCGCCTGGGCCGTCGCCGAGCACTTGCACGACCGCGTGCGCGCGAAGACGCTGTTCGCGACCCACTACCACGAGCTGTGCGCGCTGGCCGACCTGCACGCGCGCGTGCGCAACGTCAGCGTGGCCGCGCGCGAGTGGAAGGGCGAGGTTGTCTTCCTGCGGAAGCTGTCGCCGGGCGGCGCGAGCCGGTCGTTCGGCATCGAGGTCGGCAAGCTGGCCGGCCTGCCGTCAACGGTGGTCGAGCGCGCGCGGGCCATCCTCAAGGCGCTGGAGTCCGACGCGGCCGGCCAGCGCGGGACGTTGCCGCGCCCGGCCACGCCCGCCGCGGCCGAGATTCCGCAGCTCGGCCTGTTCGGCGGCGCCGCGGCCGCGCCGCCGGTCACGGTCGAGTCGGAGAGTCGCCTTCCGGGAGCCGTGGATGAGGTCGCCGCCGCATTGCGCGCCGTCGATCCCGACGAACTTTCGCCCCGCGCCGCGCTGGATCTCGTGGTCGAGCTCAGAAAGAAGTTGACGTCGCCGCCAGACACCTGACCATGGAGATCAGAGGATCTCGTCGGTGTTTCGAACCGCTTTCTTCGCAGTCGCCCTCCTGCTGGCTGGATCAGCTCAGGCATCGCCCGTCACGCGGCGCGCACCCGCGCCCGACAGCGGTGCCAGCGCGGCCCGGTCGCACGTCGCGCGATCTCCGACGAGCGCGTCGCGCGCATCGCGCAAGAACCCGCCGGTGGAGCTGTTCCAGGTCAACCTGCATGAGTCGATGCAGATCCGCCTGCGCGACGCCAACGGGCGCCCCGTGCGCGGGCAGCAGCGGCACTTCGATCGCTTCCTGCGCTGTCACTACACCAACGTCGTGCACCCCATGAACCCGCGGCTGCTGTCGCTGATCTACCGCACCGGGCGGCACTGGCCAGGCCGTCGCGTCGAGGTGGTCTCCGGCTACCGCCACCCGAAATACGCGAAGAATCCGCGCAGCCCGCACATGAAGGGCCTGGCGTGCGACTTCCGCGTGGTCGGCGTCCCCAACACCGAGCTGCGCGACTATCTGCGGCGAACCTTCGACAAGGTGGGCGTCGGCTACTACCCGAACTCGTCGTTCGTGCACCTCGACGTCCGCAAGGACCACTCGGCGTTCTGGATCGATTACTCGGGTCCGGGCGAGCGCGCGATGTACTCGTCGAATCCGTCGGACGACCTGAAGTCGGGGCGCGCCGAGCATTTTCGTCCTAGCAAGATCGACGAGTCGTGGCTCGACGCGAGCCCCGCCCAAGCTCAGCAGCAGGTGCCGTCAGAGGCCCCACCGGTCGAATCGCCGGTCGGCGCGGTCGCTCCCGATCCCGCGGCCGCCGGTCCCGCCGAGCAGCCGTCCGCGACGCCGTAGCGCGCACCGCGATGCGTGGCGCGCACGCACGAATAAAAGACCTTTCGTGCTAGTGTTCAGCGCGCCGAGAGAAACGGCGTACGGCCTTCGCCGACGACCCATCCCCAGGAGGATTTTATGCGGACATTCGGACGTTTTTTGCTCGCGCTCGGACTCAGCGCCGGGGTGAGCCTGACCAGTGGCGCGGCAGCTTTTGCGAAGGGCAAGAGCAGCGCAAAAAAGGGTGGGGCGGAGCCGGCCGCGAACAGCGCTGAGATCGACAAGCTCAAGGCAGTGCGCCTCGGAGACCCGAAGGCGGGCGTCTTCAAGTGGCAGATGAGCCCCGAGGAGGTCATGGGGCTGGTGCGCGACGCGATCCAGAAGAAGTATCAGCCGCGCATCGAGGGCGCGGCGCAGGATCCTGGCAAGCAGCAACGCATCCACGACGAGATGGAGAGGGAGCTGCAGACGGTCAAGAAGAGCTACGCGAAGTTCGAGGGCCAGAAGACCGGCCTCGACGTCTCGATCGTCGGCCCCGAGTTCGAGCAGAACACCGGCGAGGCGGTGCTGGTCGCGAAGGAAGACATCTGGACGCGCTATTTCTTCTTCTTCGAGAACGGGCTCTACAAGATGTTCCTGGCGTTCAACAAGGATGCGATCGAGGGCAAGCCGTTCCGCGAGTTCGGCAAGGGCATGGAAGCGAAGTACGGACATGCCAAAGAGGTCTATCGCGACGAGAAAGTCATGGGTGGCGTGAAGCACATGCTCGACCACTTCGAGTGGAACGGCGGTGGCGACAAGCTGCGATTGGTCGATCGGTCGGAGTTCTACGGCGTGTACTGCCTGGTGCTGTCTGACCGGCAGACGCAGGAGCGCGCCAATGAGAAGCGCAAGGTCGTGAACCCGGATCAGCCCACGGGAGATGCGCTGGTCGAGGCGGTCGTGGCCAAGGACAACAACGACCGCGACTCCAATGACAACATCATCGACCGCATCACCGGCAAGGAGATCCGCAAGCCGGGCGATGAGGTGAAGCACGACGACATCGTCGTGCCGTCGGTGTCGGGCAAGAAACCGGCGGGCGGTGGCGAGGCGAGCGCGAAGCCGGCCAGCAAGAAGAAGAGCGGGCCAAACGACGGGCTCGAGCTGTAGAGGCCGCGTCAAGCTCCGGGTCGGGCGCCCCTCCATGTTGTGGCGCGTGGAGGTAGACGTAGACGTACTCTCGTAGTCGTAGTGCACCGGGACTGCGACTACGACTACGACTACGACTACGACTACGTTTACGTTTACGTTTACGTTTACGTTTACGTTTACGTTTACGTTTACGTTTACGTCCACGTCCACGTCCACGTCCACGTCCAGCAGGTCGCTTCGCTCGCCGGGGGGCGGCCCCCGCCCCACCAAAAGAAAAAGCCCCGCTCTTAGGCGGGGCTTTTCGACGTTCTATGAGCTGACTGCGCTTAGAACGGCGCGAAGACGTCCGGGCGGCTCGCGGCCTTGTCGACGCCCTCGAACAGCTCCTTCTGCGAGGTGGTGAGGCGGCTCGCGATCGCGCGCAGGTTGGCCACGCGCTGCTTGTAGGCCTCGTTGCGCACCTGGTCCGGCGAACCCGACATCACCGCCTCCATCAGCGGCGTCGACTTGATCGGGACGACCTTGTCGGTGTCGAGCTTGCCGCCCGACTTGCGATCGACCCAGGGCGCGCCGGTGTTCGAACGAACCTTGAAGCCGACGAAATCCGCGGCGCCGCAATCCTTGCCGCCGTTCTTACAGACCTGCTCGCCGACTTCGACCAGGTTGCCAACGATGATCTTCGCCGAGGTGTCGAACACCAGGCCGTAGATCTTCTCGCCGCCGGCGGCTGCCTGCTTGGTCGCGAACGCGGACAGCGACTCCTGGTCGGCCTTGGTCTTCTTGATGTGGCGCTCGGTCTCGCCGTACAGCGCGATGCTGTCGTAGTAGTAGTTGAACAGCTGGTCGACGACCACGTCGTTGAGGCGGAAGTAGTCGACGCGGAAGATCTTGCTGGTGTCAGGGCGCGGGTCGAGCTTGATCTTCTCGAGGTCGGCAATCAGCGCCGGGTCGTAGGACAGCGGGTCTTTCTTGTCCTTCGCCATCCGCTGCGAGCTCATCGCCAGCGCCGTCCCGATCTGGGTCAGCGTCTTCTGCATCGAATCGAGCTCGCCCTTCACGCTCTTGGCGGCGTGGTTCGCGGTGTTCATGTTGGCGCGGCCAACGCTGGCCATGCCCATGCCGGCGCCGAGCGCGAAGCCGACGAGGCCGACGATCACGGACGCAATCAGGGTCGCCTTGCCGCGGCCCGAGCGCACGTTGGCGGCCGGCTGGCCGTCATCGATGGTACGCAGGTCGAACTGACCGGCCTGTGGCTTCATGCGCGCGAACGGGTCGAGCCCGGGCGGCGGTCCGGCCGGCTGCGGGGCGGCCTGTGGCTGCGGTGCGGCAGCGGGTGCCACGCCGGCCGCCGGCCCACCAAACTGGGGTGGGAACCCTGGACCCGGTCCGCCCGGCCGGCCGGGAGCGGGGGCTGCGCCCGGAGGAGGTGCCGCTTCGGGTCTCTTGAGACCGAGGCGCGCTTTCAGATCCGAGATGTCTTTGTTGGGCGGAGCGCCAGGCTTCCTGTTTTGTTCCACAATACTCCTCCGGCGTGGTTCGCTACACGCGCTCAGGTCGGGGTCGGTCGTCTCGTTTGGTCGTTGTCAAGCAAGGACCGCAGAAGTCGCGCGACGATACTGAGGCGCTCCGGGGCTGTCAAGCAAACCCGCCAGAACACAGAAAAATTTTGACAAAATTCGATTGACTAGGGGGCCAGCAACGCATCGATTGCCGACGCAGCGCTCGCGGGTAAACGCGTGAACCGGATCCCGACCGCGCGCCCGCCGTCCGTGGTCACCGTCTCGCCGGACGCGGTCACGATTTCGGACCGTCCGGGCAGCTGAAACTGGAGCCCCATGAACGACGGCGCGGGCGTGAGGCGCGGCTCGATGATCGGCACCAGGCGCGCGCCGGACCGGCTGATGTTGGTCATGCGACACAGGTAGGGGTGTCCGTTCAGGAACCGATTCACGAAGAGGTCGGTCTTGACCCGGCGCTGCCGCCGCCGGTCGCCATCGGTACCAGTCTCGATGCGCAGGTCGTCTCGGTGGTCCATGTCGCTCGCCTCCCTACACCTGGATGGTTGATATCGGGGGTGGTAACGGTCTGTCCTACATGTAGTCCCCGGTACGAAGGCCGGTCAACTTTTCGCGTCGTTTTCGCTGCTTCGTCGGGCGAAACGTTGACTTGCCCGGAACCGCTGCCGATAATCCGGGCGCCCCGTTTTGTCGTCAGGCCTGTCGCTTTTACCCCTTACCCCACCCGCCGAGCAGAGGAGCTAGGACATGCACCGCATGAAGATCGGGCTTGTCGCTGCCGCCGTCTTGTTGGTCTTTACCCTGGGCGTGCACGCGGTTGTCACCCAGAACCTCAAGGAATCGGTGATTCACGAGGTCGAGTCCGACGTGTCGCGGGCGCAGCGGTTGCACCAGTCGATCGCGCGCCTCGAGTCGCTCGACTTCGCCAACCTGGTGGCGGGGTTGGCCCACCGGCCCGGCGTGGTCGGGGTCTTCGACAAGGCCGATGAGACCGCAAAGCGGCAGGCCGCTTTCGAGCAGTGCGAAGGCCTGAACGGCTATCTGGCATCCGGGTCGCGCAAAGCCGACATCGTTGCCGTCATCGATTCGGCCGGCAAGGTCGTCGCCCGCGACCTGAACGTCAACGCCATGTACGGCGAGGATCTGCGCGCCAAGTACCCGGCCGTTGGCACCGCGCTCAAGGGCGAGGCGACCAAGGACGTCTGGACCTTCTCCAACCGCATGACCCGCGTCGCCGTCGCGCCGATCGCCACGCCCGAAGGGGTCATCCGCGGCGCCCTCCTCGTGGGCTACGTCCTGAACGCGCGCGACGCCCAGCTCAAGCACGATCTGCTCGGGACGGAGGTCGCCTACTTCCATGATGGTAAGGTCCACACGTCGAGCTTCATCGCCGAGGGGATCGGCGACAGCGCCAAGGAGGACGGCAACCGCACCCAGGCGCTGAACGCGGTGCTGTTCACGCTGGGTGACAAGCCGGGCCAGCAGGCGGTGCAGAAGCAGGCCGCGACCGAGCTGTTTCACTTCTTGCTGGACGGACAGGAGTACGCCGCGGTCGCGGCGCCGCTGTTCGGCAACGCGTTCGACAAGACCAGCGGCGTCGTATTGCTGAACTCGATCACGGCGGAGATGGACCGCGTCTCGGGCGTTGGCGTGAAGATCATCGGCTTCGGCGTGCTGGCTATCCTGGTGGCGCTGGGCGCGGCGGTGATGACAGCGCTGCGGTTCATCAAGCCGCTGGACCAGATCGAGCTCGGCGTCGCCGAGATCATCAACGGCAACATCGACTACACCTTCAAGCCGGTCGGTCCCGACTTCGAGGGACTTTCGAACAGCCTGAACGTCATGATGGCGCGGTTGCTGGGACGCGACGAGCCCAACGAGGACGAGGTCGAGGAAGAGGCCGACGAGGCCCAGCGCTGGCGGTCGGAGCAGATGCTGGTCGAGGAGGTTCCGGCGCCGTCGGGCGAGCCGAGCAACGACCCGCAGGTGCAGGCGCTGGTGCAGGAGAACGAGGCGATGTACTTCGCGCGGGTTTACGCCGAGTACGTCGCGGCGCTCAAGAGCCAGAGCAAGCCGACCGCTGGCATCACCGTGCAGGCGTTCACCACCAAGCTGCGCCTGGTCGAAGGCGGCCTCAAGCAGAAGTGGAAGTGCCGCTCCGTGCGCTTTCGCGTCGTGGTCCAGGGAGACCTGGTGACGCTGAAGCCGGTTCCGATATACTGACCGTCCTGCGGTGGTAAAGACCGGGCTCGAAGTTCTCTGCACCGAGCGCCTCGACCTGCTGCGCGGGCGCCGCGTGGGTGTGCTCTGCCATCCGGCGAGCGTCACTTCGGATCTGATGCACGCCGTCGACCGATTGCTGCAGGCCGGCGCGCGCATCACGCGTCTGTTCGGGCCCGAGCACGGCGTGCGCGGCGAGGCGCAGGACATGATCGGCGTCGACGCCGAGAAGGATCGCCGCACCGGCATCCCGGTCAGCAGCCTCTACGGCGGCAGCTTCGAGTCACTGACGCCGGCGGCGCACGATCTCGCCGACGTCGACGTGCTGGTCATCGACCTGCAGGACGTCGGCAGCCGCTACTACACCTACGTCTGGACCATGGCCCTGGCCATCGAAGCGGCGGCGCGCGCGCACGTACCGGTCATCGTCGTCGATCGGCCCAATCCGCTCGGCGGCGTCGAGGTCGAGTCGGGGCCGCTGCTGCCTGGGTTCCATTCGTTCGTGGGCCTGGGCGCCGTCGCGGTCCGCCACGGCCTCACCATCGGCGAGATCGCGCGCATGGTGGGCAGTGGCATCCCCGGCGATCACGCCGGCCGGTTCGGCAAGGCGATCGACTGCCAGCTCGATGTCGTCACGATGAAGGGCTGGAAGCGGTCGATGGACTTCGCGGCCACCGGCCTGCCCTGGGTGATGCCGTCACCGAACATGCCGACGCTCGACACGGCGTTCGTCTACCCCGGGCTGTGCCTGCTCGAGGGGACCAACTTGTCGGAAGGACGCGGCACCACGCGGCCCTTCGAGATCGTCGGCGCGCCGTTTCTCGACGGGTATCGCTGGGCGGAGCGCCTCGAGCGCCTGCGCCTGCCCGGTGTGCGTTTCCGGGCGCTGTCGTTCTTTCCGATGTTCCAGAAGTTCGCGCGCCAGTCGTGCGGCGGCGTGCAGCTGCACGTGACGAACCGCGCGACGTTCCGCCCCTATCGCACCGGCATCGCGCTGCTGCACGCGGCGCGTGAGCTGGCGCCGCGGGAGTTTGCCTGGCGAACGGAATCCTACGAGTTCGTGAAGGACCCGCTCGCGATCGACCTCCTGACCGGGAGCGCGGCGGTACGGACCGGTATCGACGGAGGCCGTTCCTTCGACGACATCTGCGCGTCGTTCGCCGCCTACGAGAGCGAGTTCTCGGCGGCGCGCGCGCCGTTTCTGCTCTACGACTAGAGCGCATCTCATAACCTCTCCCGCTCGGCCAGGCTCGGTCCGAGGTTATGAGATACGCTCTAGCGATGCGCATCGCCCTCTACGGCGGCAGCTTCAACCCGCCGCATCTCGGCCACGAGCTGGCGGCGCTGTACGTGCTGGAAACCGCGGGCGTCGATGAGCTGTGGCTGGTGCCGTGCTTCAAGCATCCGTTCGAGAAGACGCTCGAGCCATTCGAGGACCGCCTGGCGATGTGCCGGCTCGCCGCCGGCGCGCTGGGACCGCGCGCGCGCGTCACGGACATCGAGCGTGAGCTCGGCGGCGAGAGCCGCACGTTGCGCACGGTGCGCGCGCTGCAGGCGCGCCATCCCGAGCATCGGTTCGAGCTGGTGATCGGAGCGGATCTCGTCGCGGAGACCGCGACCTGGTACGGCGCCGAGGAGCTGCAGAAGACCGTGCCGTTCATCGTCGTGGGCCGCGCTGGGCTGCGCACCGGGGCCGGCCCGCGGCCTGGGCTCGAGATGCCGGCCGTCAGCTCGACGGAGATCCGGAAGGCGCTCGGCGAAGGCAAACCGGTCAACGGGCTCGTTTCGCGCGCGATCCTCGGCTACATCCGCGAGCGACGGCTGTTTCGAGCCGAGCCGACCGCCGGGGAATCGCCCGTCGTATTCCCCGTCGTATTCATTATGGGCGCCGGCGTGGTCGGTACGACGCTGGCGGTGCGCTTGGCGCGCGCCGGCGTCACCGTCGCGGGCCTGCATGGGCGGCAGGTCGGGCCCTCCGGTGCGGCAAGCGAGCTCGCGGGTGTGCCAGCGAGCAGCGGCGAGATCCCGCTGGCGATCTCGACGGCGGACGTCGTGATCATCGCCGTGCGCGATGATCGCATCGGTGAGGTCGCCGAGCGCCTGGTGCGCGAGAAGCGACTGCGGCGCGAGCAAGTGGTGCTGCACACCTCGGGCGCCCACGCATCGGCGCAGGCGCTCGGGATAGCGCGGCCGCACGTGGCCGGCGTGGGTACGCTGCACCCGCTGGTCTCCTTCGCCGATCCGCTCATCGTCGAGGAGATGAAGACCTTCGCGTTCGCCATCGAAGGTGACGAACCGGCGCGCGCCGCTGCGGGCCGCTTGGTGCTTGCGCTGGGGGCGGGCGCCGTGTTCCTGACCGCGGAGACGCTGCCGCTCTATCATGCCGGAGCGGTGATCGCGTCGAACTACGTCGTGGCGCTGGCCGCCGCGGCCGAGCGGCTGCTGGTCGAGGCCGGCGTACCCCAGGCGCAGGCGCTGCCGGCGCTGATCCCGCTCCTGTCGAGCGTGGTGGAGAACCTGTCGCAGCTCGGCTTACCGGGTGCGTTGACCGGGCCGGTCGCGCGCGGTGACGTGTCGTCCGTGGAGCAACACCTGCGCGTCCTCGAAGAGCGCGCGCCGGAGATGCTGGACCTCTATCGGGGGCTCGGGCGCGATGTGTTGCGGCTCGCACGGGAAAAGTCGCCGCTGGAGCCGGCGACCCTCGCGCGGCTCGAGGCGTTGTTCCAGCCGGTCAAGGAGTCGGGCCAATAGCCGATGAAGACCGGAGGAAACGGCGCGAAGAAAAAGCGCTGCCGAATCCGCGACGGGATCGCTTAGACTGGCCTGCTAGATCGTTGACTGCGTCTCGGGCACGTGTTTCACCCGCCGTCATTGGCATCACCGTCTGGCATCTACCGTCTTTCAGGAGTTTTCATGAGCAAGAGCAGGGTCTCCGGCACGTTTGCTTTCTCTTTGCTGGTCTCTTTCGTGGTCTTGGCCTTGGTCGGAGCGGGGGTGGCGGTGGCGGGCAAGCCGGAGGATGTCTTCAAGGGGAAGATCATCATCACCAAGAACCGCTTGCCGATGAAGTTCTCGTCTGCGCAGGCGTTCGTTTCAGCGCTGCAGAAGAGCAAGACCGACAAGATCTGGCCGACCGAGGAGAAGGGCCCCGAGCAGGGAACCTGGGACCTCGAGTACGTGGCCTTCTTCGCGCAGCCGCTGAACGACAGTGAGATCCAGGTAAAGTTCTACGACATCACCGGCGGCGAGAAGCGCTACGTCGCGGGCGATCCGCAGTACACGCGCGAGCGTGGGTCGCGGGTCTTCGGCTCCAACATCCAGCTCGCGAAGCCCGAGTTCGACGTGCGCAAGCACTACCTGATGACGCTGGAGTCGCGGCAGCACGTGATCGCTTCGACGCAGTTCTGGCTGCTGGGCAAGGGCGCGAACTACAGCGGCAAGGTCGAGTTCTCCGACGCCGAAGCGAAGGGGAAGCAGTAGTCCGGAGCCCGAGGCGTGACGGCTCGGGCTCATACCGGTTGTTTTGCGTCGAGCGGGCGGCGCGTCGGTGGCCTTGGGCGTGCGCGGTCGCCCGCGACGCTGGGGTTCGTCGCTGCCTTGGGCGCCCTGTTGGTATGCGCTCCCCACAGCGTAGGAGCCGCCGCGCGGCCGGCGCGTGGCGCGCCTGCGCAGGCGCCGCCGAGGCCGCAGGCGCAAGGGCAGGACCCGGCGGTGGTCGATCTCCTCGTCGAGTTGCTCGCCGCGGGGACGTCACCCGAACGCGCCGCCGCCGCGCTGGGCGCGCTGGCCAAGCTCGCCGATCCGCGCGGCCTCGAGGCGCTCGCGCTCTACTCCGTCCATCGCCGTCCCGAGCTGCGGCGCGAGGCGGTGAAGGCGCTGGCGGCGCTCTCCGACGCGCGCGTCGTGCCACCGTTGCTCGATCGGCTCGGCGACGATTCGGTCGACGTGCGCGCGGCGGCGGCGACGGCGCTCGCCGATCGGCACGAGGCGCGCGCGGTGCCGCGGCTCTTGCGGCTCGTCCGGCGCGGCGATCTCGGCGCCGCGGCGCCGCTCGGCCGCCTGGCGCCGCTCGAGACTCTCGTCGAGCTGCGCCAGCAACAGGGCGGGATCAAGGACGAGGTGCTCGCGACCGCGCTCGGCAGCAGCCTGCGCCGCGAGGATATCGGCGACGGTGTGCGCATCGACACCTTGCGCGCGATCGCGAAGCTCCATGGCGCCGAGGCGACGGCCGCGATCGCCGACTACCTGGCGTCGATCCCGGCGCACGACAACCGCGCGTCTCGCCGCGAGGCGCAGCAGCTGCTCGACCAGCGGGGAGGCGAGCGATGACGCGCATCCGGACCAGCGTCCTCCTCGTGGCGCTGGCGAGCGTGGCGGCGGGCTGCGCGACCGAGATCGCGCGCGGCGCGGGTGACGCCGGCGAGGTCGGCGCCGCCCTGGCGCGGCTGCATGCCAGCGGCGACGCCCCGGTCAACGCGGCGGGCGCCCCGATGGTCTACCTCGCGTACCGGACTTCGGCCGGACCGGCGATCGGCGCATTCGACATGGCGCGCGGGGCGCTGCTCTGGCACCAGCCTGCCGAGCTAACCGGGCGGATCGAGGTCGGCCGGTCGGCGATCGTGCACGCGACCCGAACGCCCGCCGGCGCCGCGGTGCTGGTCGGGCGCGACGCCGCGAGCGGCGACGTGATCTGGCGCCAGGAGCTGCCCGGCGACCAGCGCTTGCACGGCTACGCGGTTGACGGGGACGCCTGTTTTTACGTGGTGCGCGCGTTCAGCGACACCGGCACGCACGGCGCCGGCCGCCTGGTCGCGCTCGATGCGCGCACCGGCGCCACGCGCTGGCAGCACACGTTGCCGGCTGGCGATGTCGCGGCGCCCGCGGCCCGCGGCGGGTTGGTGGCCGTGCCGGTCGCCACCCAGTACGTGATCCTGCACGACGCCGGCACCGGCGCGGAGCTCGCGCGCATCCTGTCGACGGAACAGTCGGCGACGTTCGTGCGCGCGCTGCCCGAAGGGATCTTCTTCGGCTCGAAGGGCGTCTTCCGAGCGTCGGTCGACACCGCGAAAGCGCTGCGCAAATCCGACGGCTACGCGCAGGCGACGCTGCCGGCGTTCGTGCGCCCGATCTACGCGCCCGACATGTACCGGCCGGAGCAGAGCGACTACTCGGCGCTCGATCGCAAGCACTTGCTCTGGCGTCCCGCCGCAGATCCGGCCTGGCGGCGCATGGCGTTTCGCGACGGACTGGTCGTCGCGCACGATTTCCGCTTCTTCTTCGCGATCGAGGCGGCGACCGGCGCGCTTCGCTGGGCTCACGTCGAGAAGGGGGCCGACGCCGTCGCGGCGGCGCACACGGGCACATCGCTGGTCTATGTCACGGCCGACGGCGACGTCGGCGCGCTCGATCCGGCGACCGGGCGGGGGATCTATCGGACGCGCATCCCCGATGCGACGATGGTGCGGGGGGCGACGTTCGACGCCGACGGTTTCACCGGGGCGGGCGGCGAGGGCGCGGAGGCCGAGGCGCCGGACCTGGCGGCGACGCTGTCGTCGATCCTCTGGGACGGCGATCGCCGCTTCTCCGAGGAGCTGGCGGCCTACACCGTCGCGGAGCTCGGCAGGCTGCCGGGCCGCGCGGTCACCGCAGATTTGATAAAGGCGGTGCAGGCGCCGCCAGCGGTGCTGCCGATCGCGGCGCGCCGCGCGGCCGACGACGCGCTGGCCACGCGTCACGACGCCGCCTCGGAGGAGCTCTTCGTCGAAGCGTTGAAGGTCGAGACGGACTATGCCGACGACACGCGGCCAACCAGCGTGGCCGCCATCGCGCGCGCGACGCTGGCGACGAAGTCCAAGGTGGTGGCGATGGCGTTGGCGCCGCACCTGTTGCGGCCCGAGACCGAGCCCGACACGATCGCGCTCGTCAGCCAGGCGCTCGCCGCCGCCGGCGCCGTCGAGGCGTTGCCGGTGCTGCGCGACTTCGTGTGCATGTATCGCGGGGAGCCGGCGTACGACGGTGAGCCGTCTGCGCTGATCGCGGCGGCGACGGCGCTGTTGCAGCTCGGTGGTCCGGCCGAGCGCGAGCTCCTGCTGTTCATCGCCGAGGAGCCGCGCACAGTGGAACCGCTTCGCCGACATCTGCAGCGCGCTCTGGCCGGCGCGGCGGCCACTACCGCGGAGGAGACACCGTGAGCGACGGCGCGCGCCGCTTCACCGTGATGGTCTGTCGCGGTCCCACCTGCGGCGACGGGCGAAACTCGGCCGCGCTGACGGCTCAGCTGCGCCGGACGGTCACCGAGCGCGGCCTGGAAGAGCAGATCACCGTCGCCGAGGAGACTTGCTTCGGCCATTGCCTGCGCGGCCCCAACATCCTCGTGTACGACACCGACGAGATGAAGGGCACCCGCGTCTTCGGTCCGGGATCGGGGACGCCGTCGGCGGTGCTCTACAACCGCATGACCAGCGCCGATCTGGCGCGGATTATCGATCGCCACCTGGTGGGGGGAATGGTGGTGCGGCCGTTGCTGAATCGTCTGCCGATCAAGGACCCTTGACGTCCGCCGCACGTGCGATGCGGGGCCCCGGCGCAGGTCCAACCCCTACCGACCGCTCCGGAAGTTCGTGCTTGCGTGGCGAGCAGAAATAGCCACAATCAAAGGCCATTATGCGCATCGATTCCCGTTTCCTCGCTTTGGCCCTGGGCACCCTGGGAATGATGGCCAGCATCGGCGCCTGTACCAAAGAGGACGACGGGCTCACCTCCAGGCTGCTGGAGTCGAACAACAAGGTCGTCGCGTGCGAGAAGGACCTGGGCGCGGCCAAAGATCAGATCGCGTCGTTGAAGCGCCAGCTGGCGCAAGCGATCGCCGAGCCGTCGAAGGTCACGCTGACCGATCCCGACATCATCGAGCTGGTCGCTTCGCGCAAGAAGGTGGCTGCAGCGCCCCCGGCCGACGGCGACGTCACGCCGACGCTGAATCCGAGAGAGGCGAGCCGCATCGTGATGCAGGGCGCGTCGGCGATGCAGCAGTGCTACGAGCGCGCGCTGAAGAAGAACGCATCGCTGCAGTTCAAGTCAGGTCTGGGCGTCACGCTCGGGATCACGGTCAAGCCGACCGGCCAGGTCGAGACGGTCGACGTCAATCCCAGCGTCGACAAAGACATGACCCAGTGCTTTAAGACCACGGTGCTGCGCTGGAAGTTCCCGAGCTTCACCGGCACCGC
>CAZNCQ010000164.1:0-15870 GCA_964571275.1 uncultured Myxococcales bacterium | reverse complement strand
CGCCCTGCGCGTTCACCAGGAACTCGCCGTAGAACATGTTCTCGCCGCTGGCCGGGTCGCGCGTGAAGCAGACGCCGGTCGCCGAGTCGGCGCCCTTGTTACCGAACACCATCGCCTGGACGTTGACGGCCGTGCCCCACTCCGCCGGGATGTTGTTCAGGCGGCGGTACAGGTTGGCGCGGTCGTTCTGCCACGACTGGAAGACCGCCTTGATCGCGCCGCCGAGCTGCACGTAGGGATCCTCGGGGAAGGAGACGCCTACCCGCTCCTTGATCTCGTCCTTGAACTCCTGGACCAGCTCCTTGAGCGCATCGGCCGGCAGATCCGAGTCGAGCTTCACGCCGCGCTCTTGCTTCTTCCGGGCGAGGATCTCGTCGAACGGGTCGTGGTCTTCCTTCTTCTCCGGCTTCAAGCCCAGCACGACATCGCCGTACATCGCGATGAAGCGACGGTAGCTGTCGAAGGCGAACCGCTCGTT
Organism: uncultured Myxococcales bacterium; assembly: GCA_964571275.1. GTDB lineage: Bacteria > Myxococcota_A > Polyangia > Fen-1088 > Fen-1088 > DASRQZ01. Next base: position 15,392 of record CAZNCQ010000164.1, on the reverse strand, counting down.
GCCCGATTTCGCAGCCAGGCCGGCCGCCGTCGTGTCGTTCAAGCCGAGGTTGAGGATCGTGTCCATCATGCCAGGCATCGAAGCGCGCGCGCCCGAGCGCACCGAGACCAGCAGCGGGTTCGACGGGTCGCCGAACTTCGCGCCCACCTGCTTCTCCATGCGCGCGATCATGGCGCGCACGTCGGCGTCCAGCGCCTTGGGCAGCTTCTTGCCGTTGGCGTAGAACTCGGTGCAAACCTCGGTGGTGATCGTGAATCCGGGAGGAACCGGCAGGCCGATGTTCGCCATCTCCGCGAGGTTCGCGCCCTTGCCGCCGAGGAGGTTCTTCATCTCCTTGTTGCCGTCCGCCTTGCCCCCGCCAAAGTAGTAGGTCCGCTTGGCCCCAGTCGCGGCCTTGACCGCCTTCACGACCTCGGCGGCCTTCGCGGCGACGGCCTTCTTGCCGTTCTTGACGCCGTTCTTCGCGGCGGCCGCGACGCCATTCTTGGCGACGCCGATCTTTCCGATCGCTTTTTTGAGCTTTGCTTTCACACTGGGGGCGGCGGACTTGTTCTTGACGACGCTTGGCATGGCCCGGTTATTTACAGCAGTTTCTCGCCAAGTAAAAGACTGTCTGAGGTGAATCGTCAGAGCCCGGCCGCCCCCTCGGCCGACGCGCTCATCCCACTTTGCGGCGCAGTGTCCCCGGCAGCTCCGCGCGAGACGCCCGCTCCTGTCCCATGGTGTCGCGATCACGCACGGTGACGGTGCCATCGTCCAGGCTCTGGAAGTCGACGGTGATGCAGAACGGGGTGCCGATCTCGTCCTGTCGGCGATAGAGCTTACCGATTGCCCCCGTATCGTCGTAGACCGCGCGCACGCCCTCGGCCTGCAGCTCGCGCTGGATGGCGCGTGCGGTCTCGACCAGGCGTGGCTCGTTCTTCTTGAGCGGGAAGACCGCGACCTTGATCGGCGCCAGGCGCGGGTGCAGGTGCAGCACGGTGCGCGTGAACTCGTCGCCGAGCTTCTCGGCCAGGCCGCGCACCTTCTTGAACACCTCGATGCGGTTGGCGTCGGCGTCGTCGGTGAGGCCGAGCAACCGCGGCAGCGTTCCCGGAAGCCCCGCGGCGATCGCCTGCCCCGCCTCGACCAGACGGCGCTTGGTGTCGGCCTCCATCTGGGTCGGGTCGCGCTTCTCGACCGAACGCACGAAGCTCTCGACCTGCTCCCGCAGCTTCGCAACCTCGGCCTCGGGCGGATCCTTGACCAGCGATTCGTCGTAGGCGTCGCACAGGAACGCCAGGGTCGCGCGGTCGGCGCCCGCCGAAGGCTCGATCACGTAGGGTACGATGTGTTTCTTCTGCTCCTGGTCGAAGTAGCGCAGCTCGCCCACCGCGTCGGGGTTCTTGGGCCCGCGGCTGTGCGCCGACAGGTCGTAGTCGGTGCGGTTGGCGATGCCCTCGAGCTCGCTCCACCCCATCGGGAACTTGTATTCGAGATCGACGCAGCGCTTGGCGTAGTGAGCCAGCTCGTCCTTGGTCTGCTCGCGCTGCTTGAGGTTCTCCGCGCGCATGCCGAGGTCGCGGTACCACTGGCTGCGCGTGTCGATCCACATCTGGTGGGCCGCCTCGTCCTCGCCCGGGCGCACGAAGTACTCGATCTCCATCTGCTCGAACTCGCGCGTGCGGAACGTGAAGTTGCCGGGCGTGATCTCGTTGCGGAACGCCTTGCCTATCTGCGCGATGCCGAACGGCAGCTTGCGGCGCATGGTGTCCAGCACATTGCCGAAGTTCACGAAGATCCCCTGCGCGGTCTCGGGCCGCAGGTAGGCGAGGCCCGAATCGTCGCCCGTGTCGACGGCGCCCACCGTGGTCTTGAACATGAGGTTGAAGGGGCGCGCCTCGGTGAGATCGGTCGAGCCGCACTTCTCGCACTTCAGCTCCTTGGCGGCGATCGCGGCGTTGATCTCGTCCAGGTTCTTCGGGTCGCGGCCCTTCTGCTTGCTGAACAGGTGGTCGGCACGCGGGCGCGCCTTGCAGTTGCGGCAGTCCGCCATCGGGTCGGCGAACGTCGCCTCGTGGCCCGAGTACTTCCAGACCAAGCGGTTCATCAAGATCGCGGCGTCGAGACCTTCCATGTCGTCGCGCTCGTAGACCACCTTTCGCCACCAGGCGCGCTTCACGTTGTTCTTGAGCTCGACGCCCAGGGGACCGTAATCCCAGGTGCTGCCGAGTCCGCCGTAGATGGCGGACGACGGAAATACGAACCCACGGCGTTTCGCGAGGCTGACGATCGATTCGAGGCTGCTGGCGGGCATTTGCGGGCCAACTTTAGACGATGGATCGCAAGAAAACACAAGTCCAGCGGGCCGCAGCCAAGAGCAATGCCGCCCGCGTTGGTGCTACGAGACCATGGGCGTGTGGTGGATGATCTGGATGACCAGACCTTCGGGACCCTCGATGTAGATCGACCGCGAGCCGTCACGGTGGGTCTTGGGCTCCGTCTTCAGAGTCACGCCGTGCGCCCGCAGGTGGGTCGCCCAGGCGTCGACGTCGCCGGGCGATGCGACCGCGAGGCCGATGTGATCCAACTGGCCGCGTGGAGGGTCCGGGAACCCTCCGAGGCTTCCCGGTTCGGTGTCGGGGCGCCGCCCCGGTCCTCGATGCAGGGCCAGGTTGTCGTGGGCGCCGGCCGGACCGTGGAGGTAGACGTTGTCGGCGTCGGGGCGCCATTCGACCTCGTACCCCATGACGCCGACCCAGAAGCGCTCGGCGGCGGCGAGATCGGCGACCACGAGCGCGACGTGACGAATACCGAGCAACGCGGGGTGCGCCATCATACATGACCTCCCATTTTTGCAATGAAGTCCAGGGACAACAGCGGACCGCTGATGTGAAGCTTTATGATCTCGAAGATCGCGTCGCGGCCGCCGCGGTTCACGTCGGCGGGCAGCGGCTCGAACACGGGCGCGTCGACCGCTGCCGCCGCGAGACGCACCAGTGCCTGGCGAACGATGTGTCGAATCGGCCGCCCGCGCCGGCCGCACGCGCTGCAGACCGCGCCGCCGCGATCGGGGTCCCAGCGGTAGGCGACCTCGTCTTCGGAGGCGCTGGCGGGAAACTGGGCGCCGCCACAGATGGCGCAGGTCTCCAGCATCGGTCCGAAGCCGAGGCGCGCGAGCAGCCCCAGCTCGAACACACGCACGCGCTCGGCGCTGGCCCCATGGCGATCGAGCGCGCCGAGGAACGCGAGCAGCCAGTCGTAGACCTCGGCCTCGGCCTGGCGGGGCGCGCAGAGCTTGCTGACCAGCTCGGCGACATAGGCGGCGTGGGCCATGCGCGCGACGTCGGTCGCGAACGAGCCGTGGCTTTCCTGTAGATCGAACCGCTCGAGGGTCAAGAGCTCGGCGCCGCTGCGCTCGCGCAAACCGGCCTCGCCCACCGAGCACAGCCCAAGCCCGCCGCCGAACCGCTTCTGGCTCTTGCGCGCGCCGCGCGCGAGCGCCGACAGCCGCCCGGTGCTCCGCCCGATCAGCGTCACCACGCGGTCGGATTCACCGTAATTGATGGCGCGCAGCACGATGGCCGGCGTCGACAGCGACGTCACGATCCCAGCCTAGTGCACCGCGAGCGTACGCGCGTGGAAAAGCGCCGCTCAAGGCACCGGCGCGGCTTCGTCGGGATCGATGAGGTCGACCGGCAACTGGCGCTGCGCCGATCGATAGACGGCCTCGACCAGCGCGACGGCGCGCAGGCCGTCCTCGGCCGTGATCGCCGGCGCGCGGCGCTCGCGGATCGCGGCCACGACGTCGGCCAGCTGCGCGCGATGCTGGGCCAGGCTCCAGAACGCGCCTCCCGGCGACGCCGTTCCGGCGGCGGCGGGCGCGGCCTCCGGCGGCGCGACGTCGGCGATGCCCCAGTGGGTGACGACGCCGCCCTCGGTGCGAACGCAGCCGCGATCGCCGTACAGGTTGAGCGCGTGCGGAAAGCCGGGCGCCAGGTTGGTCGACGCCAGCAGCGTCGCCAGCGCACCGTTCTCGAGGTTGATCACCGCGGCCGCGATGTCCTCGGCCTCCATGCGGTGCACCTGCGTCGCCACCTGCGCGGTCACGCGCCGCGCGCGGCCGCCGAGCCACAGCAAGAGGTCGACGAGGTGGATGCCCTGGTTCATCAGCGCACCGCCGTCGTCCGCGATGGTGCCTCGCCACGCGGCCGAGTCGTAGTACGACTGCGCGCGAAAATACGGGCAGGTCGCCTCGACCAGCAACAGGCGCCCGAGCGCGCCCGCGGCGACGGCGGCGCCGAGCGCGCGGAACGTCTCCTCGAACCGGCGCTGAGACACCACCGACAGCGTGCGGCCGCGCTCGGCGGCCGCGGCGATCACCCGGCGCGCTTCGTCGCTGGTCATTGCCAGCGGCTTCTCGACCAGCACGTGCTTGCCGGCCGCGATCGCCGCCAGGGCCAGCGACGCATGGCTGCCGCTCGAGGTCGCGATCGACACCAGCCCGACGTCGGGGTCGGCGAACAGCGTCGTCGGATCGGTCGTGAAGCGGCAGGCCTCGAGCTCGGCGACCTTGCGCGCCTTGGCCTCGTCGCGCGACGACACGCCGATCAGGCGCGCACCCGGAATCTCGCGTGCCGCGCGCGCGTGGGTGTGACCGATGCCGCCGCAGCCGATGACCGCGATGCCGATCGTGCCGCCGTCCGTCGAACCGTCCTCCGACCCACTTTTGGATCCGTTCATTTCGCTCCCTTCAAGTGCTGCAAGTGCTGGTTGAAGAATGCGGCCGTCTTATCGACCACCACGTCGAACCAGGGATTCACCAGCCAGAACGGGTGTGGCGTGTCGGGGATGATGATCAGCTCCGACGCGCCGCCGGCCGCGCGCAGGCGGTCGCGCATCTCCTTGCGACCCGGCAGGATCGGCGCGCCCGGCCGCGGCGCGCCGCTGGTCGCGGCGCTATCGATGAACAGCGTGGGCGCGCTGCGCGGGCCGACGTGGCTGATCGGCGACGCCAGCCGCCACACGTCGGGCCGGTCTGCGAACGATCCCCCGAGAAAGCGCGTGGGCGCGCCCGGGTTCTGCGCCTCCTTTTCCACCAGCGCCGCGCCGGTGAAGTCCGCGAGCCCGTCGATGTCGACGACGGCCTGCACGTCGGCGGCCCCCTGCCCGCTCCCGCCCGTCAGCGCCGGTACGCCCGCGCTCACACCGAGCAGAGCGACCAGGTGCCCACCCGCCGAGCCGCCAACCGCGCCGATCTTGCCAGCGTCTATGAAGAAGCGCCCCGCGTTCTCACGCAACCAGCGCACCGCGCTCTCGAGATCGAAGAGCGCGTTCGGAAAGCAGCCCGCCTCGCCCAACCGGTAGCTGACCGTCGCGGCGGCGATCCCACGCGCGGCCAGCTGCCTGGCGAACGGTCGCTCCATGCGCCGGTCTCCCCGCTCCCAACCGCCGCCGTGCACGACGATCGCGACCGGCAGAAGGTCGACGGTGGAGCCTGCGCGTGGCTCGGGCAGTGTGGGCAAGTACAGATCGAGCGCCAGATCCCCGGCCGGCGTGTGCGCGTAGACCAGCTCTTCGTACGCCAGGACATTGGGCGGCAGCTCGTCGGAGGGCAAGGTCACACCCGCGTACGACGACGCCAGCTGCCCTATCACGCTGGCGCGGGAGAACGGCGCCGGCGGCGGTGGCTTGCGCCGGCAGGCGCCTGCGGTGAGCCACGCCAGCGCCGCGATGACACCCATGATTCGATGGCGCCGCATCGCTCTCATGTGGGCAGTTCGCTGCTTATCTCACGGAGCGGCGGGCGAGGCCATACCGCGATCGCGGCGCGCGCACCGGTGCGGCTGCGGATGTCGCTGCGATCTCGGCTGCTCTTCGGCGTCCTCGTCTCCTCGCTCGCGGTCACCGCACCGGGCGCCACCGCCGAGCCCGTGCCCGCGCCTCGCCTGCTGGTCCTGCAGAAGCACGCCGAGCTGCTGTCCGGGTTCGATCCCGAGACCGGCGATCGCTGGGGATCGGCGATTCGAATCGTCGCGATCCCGCACGAGATCGCCGCCACCGCCGACGGCAACCGGCTGCTCATCACCAACTACGGCGTGCAGTCGTTCCACGACGCCGACGCGGGCGCCAACCTGATCACGATCGTCGATCCACATCGCATCGCCCTCGCGGGCACGATCGACCTCGGCGAGAATCACCGCCCGCACGGCATCGTGCGCGGGCGATCCGGCCGCTTCTACGTCACCACCGACATGCCGGCGGCGCTGCTGGTCGTCGACGCGGACAAGCGCGCGGTGATCGCGCGCTATGCGCTCGATCAGAAGCTGCCGCACATGGTGGCGGTGACCGCCGACGAGCGGCGCGCCTTCGTCGCCAACGCCGGCTCGGGCACGGTGAGCGTCGTGCCGCTCGGCCGGGCGGACGAAAAGGGCCGGATTCACAACATCACGATCGGCGGCACCCCGATGGGTCTGGCCCTGACCGACGACGGGAAAACGCTCTACGCCAGCAACCGCGACGGCAATCAGATCGCACGCATCGACACACGCGAGCTGCGCGTCGTCGATCGCATCGCGGTCGCGGGCGAGCCGTCGCGGCTCGTGCTCGCCAACGGCGGGCGGCTGCTGGTCGCCAGCCTGATAGGCGGCGGCGCAGTCGTTGGCATCGACACCGCGACGTCGCGCGAGATCGCGCGGCTGCCCGTCGGACGGCGGCCCGAGGCGGTGCTGATCGACGGCGAGCGCCAGCGCGGCTTCGTGGCGGCACAGGACGACGACAAGGTCGTCGAGTTCTCGCTCGTCGACTGGAAGGTGATCCGCGAATTCTCGACCGGCGATCACCCGGATTCGATGTGGCTGGATCGCGCACCCGCGCCCAGCGACGGCGCGCAGGCGACGGAGATCGACGGCGACGCGACGCCGTTCTTCGCCGCCGATCGCCTCGCGCGCCTGGCGCCAGCCGATCGCGCGGCCTGGACGCGCTATCTGGCGGCTTCCAGCCAGCAGCGTGGGGCCGACCAGGCGCGGATCGCTGGCGAGTTGCGCACCGCCGGCAAGCCGCGCATGGCGCCCGCGCCCTATCGCAAGGAGTTTCACTTCGCGCCATCGATGACGCCGGCGTGGCTCGCCAGCGACGAGGGGCGCCGGGTCACGGCGACCGTGATCTCGTTCCAGACGCCGGCGGGCGGCTGGTCGAAGCACGTCGATCTACTCGGCCGGCCGCGCAAACCGGGAGAGAGCTTCTATTCCGAGAACGACGGCTGGCACTACATCGCCACGCTCGACAACGACTCGACCACCGAGGAGATTCGGTTCGTGGCGGCGGCCGCGGCGGCCGGCGATGCGCCGTCGCGTTCATCCTTCACGAAGGGGCTCGACTACCTGCTGGCGGCGCAGTTCCCCAACGGCTGCTGGCCGCAGGTCTATCCCCTGCAGGGCGGCTACCACGACGCGATCACGTTCAACGACGATGCGATCCTGAACGTGATGCGCCTGCTCGACGACGTCGCCGCCGGGCAGGTCAAGGCGGCAACACCCGATCAGCAGCGGCGGGCCACCGCAGCCGCCGCGCGCGGGCTGGGCTGCATCGTCGCCACCCAGGTGGTCGACGGCGGCGTGCGCACGATCTGGGGCCAGCAGAGCGATCCGCTGACGTTGCAGCCGGTGCCGGCGCGCCGTTACGAGCTCGCCGGCCTCGCGAGCCGGGAGAGCGCGAACCTGGTGACGTACCTGATGACCTTGCCGTCGCCACCGCCGGGCGTGGTCCAGGCGGTGCACGCGGCCGCCGCGTGGTTTCAGGCGCACGAGATCCGTGACCACGACTACGACGCGAAGCACGGACTGCGCGCGGTCCCCGGCGGCGCGCCGATCTGGGCACGGCTCACCGAGCTCGGCAGCGCGCGCCCGATCTTCAGCAACCGCGACGGCATCAAGCGCTACGACTGGAACGAGCTCACCGATCGCCGCTACGGTTACGCCTGGTACTGCCGCGAGCCCGCCGCGGTACTGGCGACGTACGCGACCTGGCAGAAACAGCGTCCACACACGCCGTGAAGCCGGCGCTCGCGCGATCAGATCGCGGCGCGGTCGAAGGATTCGTTCGACGCGGCAGATGACGCCGCCCGATTCGACGTCGCGGTCAGCGCAGTCGTCACGCTGGACTTCGAACGCAAAGTCGCATCGCTCAGCCCCTCACCCGATTGCGGCGGCCGGCGGAGGAGTAACGATAGCGTGATGGTCGCGATGAGGAGCAGGATGATCACGAAGACCGCCAACCCCAGGCCTCCGCGCCGGGGCATCGCGCTCTCGTCTTCGATCGGCCCCGAGGCGGCGCCTGCAACCGCGCCCGGCACCGGCTCGGCTGGCGCCACCACCGGCGTGCTCGATCGCGCGCGCTCCGCGTCGCGCCGCGCGGTCAGCGCACGCTCGAAATTGTGCAGCGGCTCGGCCTCGTCAGTACCGACCAACCGCGCGTACGAACGGATGAAGCCGCGCACGAAAACGTCGGGGGGCAGCTCGTCGAGGTGGCCGGCTTCGATGAGCTCGAGGGTTGCACGCGGAATCTTGGTCGTGGCGGCTACCTCCTTGATCGACAGCTGGCGCTTTTCGCGCGCGCGCCGGAGGCAGCTTCCGAAGGAATCAATGTCCATGGGCGGGGTCCTCGTTACCTCACTGGATAAGTTGCGAATAGCCTTTGCACTCGACGGCGAGGCAGCTCCTCGGCGCGAGCCGGACGCAGCGGGCGAAAAGATCCCGCGCTTTGGTCGACTCCTTCCGTCGCTCCTGCACCATTCCCCCCAACAAAAATGCCTCCTGAATCGGGCACTGTGACGACGTGGTCACGGCTTCGAGCTCTTCGGCCGCGCGATCGATCTCGTTGCGTGCAACGTACACCTTTGCCAGCCGATACCTCCCGACGCAGAACCCCGGCGATCGCGCCACTGCTTCGTGAAGCTCCCTCCACGCCGATTGCAGATCGTTTTTCTGAAAGTACGCCCAGCCCAAGTTTGCCCGCGCCACCTCCGGTTCCGGATACGTCACATCCTTGAGCGCATTGCGCGCCGCCGTTATGGCTAGATCGTACTCCTGAAGATTGAGGGCGGCGACAGAGAGATTGTTCCACGCCTCGGAAAAGCTTGCGCGCAGCTCGGTCGCCCGCTGCAGCGCCTGCTCGGCGTCGTGGAACTTCGCGCTCTCTTCCCGTCGCACCGCCTGTGCGTCCCCAGCCTTCAAACACGCATCAATCTCGACCTGCGCGAGATACTCCGCGCCCTCCTGCAGGCTGATGAGCCCGAGCAAGTTGTACGCGTCGGCGTTGTTCGGATCGCTGGCCAGCGCCCTTTGCAGCTCGTCGAGAGCGGCCTCGACGCGACGGTGGCGGAAGTAATCTCCGGCGAGCTGGTAGTGGATCTGTGCTTCGTCCGCATTCTTTTTCATGTGCGGCGCGCAGCCCGGCGTCGCGAGCAGCAACGAGCAAGTTGAAGCGGTCACCAAGAGTAGTCTCAAGCCTCGTGCGTTTCGTTTGTCCCCTTGCAATTTCCCCAACGTTCTTAGGTATTTAGCAGGGGTTTTCGAACGCTCGGACGCTAGCAGGTGGCGCGTGACGTTGTCAATGGTCAAAGTGCGCGAGACGGCGGGGATCCGCGCCTCGCGAGGGGTCTCGAGTCAGTCACCGCCAGGCTCGAATCAAACGCCGCGCGCGTCCGGTGACCAGACGTATTTATGGAGCTGCAGATTGAGCCGCACGGGCAATCGATCGCGCAGCATCCATCCGACCAGTTGTTGCGGATCGAGCACGCCGTGCACGGGCGACAGCAAGACCTCGGTTCGTTCCGCCAGGCCGCGCGAGCGGATCACGTCCGCCGACCAGCGATAGTCGACCTCGTCGTGAATCACGAACTTCACCGCGTCCTGAACACGTAACCCGTCCAACACGTCCCAGCGCATACGAGCGCTTTCGCCCGAAGCCGGCGTCTTCACGTCGATGATGCGTACCACTCCGGCCGGGAGCGAATCGACCGCGTGGGCCCCCGACGTCTCGATCATCACGCGATGACCGGCGTCCAGCAGCAACTGGGCGAGCCGCGCGATCTCTCGCTGCAACATCGGTTCGCCGCCGGTGAGCAGCACCAGCGGCGCGCCGAGCGCGCTCACCTCCGCCAGGATCGCTTCCGGCGTCATCTCGCGCCCGCCATGGAATGCGAACGCGCTGTCGCAATAGCTGCACCGCAGGTCGCACCCGGTGGTCCGCACCAGCGTGCATGGCAGCCCGGCGTACTGCGTCTCTCCCTGGATACTGGCGTAGATTTCGGTGATTCTCATGGGACGGTCCGACGGACGGGCCGCCAGTATAGATCCCCCGACGATGATCACCATGCCCGCGCCCAGCTCTGAGCAGAGCCTCACCACGCCGGACGGCGTCAAGCTGCACGTCGAACACTTCGCCGCGCGCGGCCAGGCGGTGGGCACGCTGGTCTTCGTGCATGGATTCAGCGCTCATATCGGTAATTTCCGACACCTCGGCCGGGCGTTCGGAGACGCCGGGTTCGCCACCACGCTGTTCGATTGCCGCGGGCACGGCCGGTCGGACGGACGGCGGGGGCACATCAAGCGCTTCGCCGACTTCGTCGCCGACCTCGACCTCGTGATCGCCGGGACGCGAAAGGCCAACCCCGCGCTGCCACTGGTGCTCGCCGGGCACAGCAACGGTGCGTTGATCAGCCTCGGGTACCTCCTCGAGGTCAGCGGCGCCGCGGACCTCCTGACTCGCCCCGCCGACGTCGGCGCGCTGGCGATCGCGGCTCCGTTCCTGAGCCTGAGGATGAAGGTTCCCGCCATCAAGCGGGCGCTCGCCGGTCCGCTGGGCGTCCTCTGGCCTACCCTGGCGCTCGGCAACGGCGTCAAGGCGGCCGACGTGTCGCGCACACCCGACGCCCAGGCCGGGTTCGATGCCGATCCGCTGGTGCACCACGTTGCCACCTCGCGCTGGTTCAACGAGACCCTCGCGGCGCAGGCGCGCGTGATGGAAGCGGCGCCGCGTCTGACGACGCCGACGCTCATGCAACTGGCGGGCGATGACCGTCTGGTCTCGAACGACGCCGCTCTGCAATTTGCGCGCGACGCGGGATCGATCGTCGAAGTCAAGGTGTATGACAATCTCTTCCACGAGATGTTTCTCGAGCCTGAACGCGACGCGGTCATCGCCGAGCTGATCCGCTGGACCACCGACAAACTCGACGTCTGAGCGACCTGCGACTGATCCTCCGAAACCGTGGCGCCCCACGGGTGGATCCGTATAATTGATTCAGCGCCAATGAGCCTCTTGGTCGCGTACTTTGGAAACGAGCCCGAGAACATGGCTTGCGCCTTGTTCTCGGCACGGGCGGCGCTTTATTCGCGCAGCACCGACCGACCGCAGGGCTGGGGGCTCGGCTTCGTGCAGGCGGGCGACGTGCTCCTGCAGAAGCGTCCGCGCGCCGACACGAAGGAGGTCGATCTCTACGGCCTCGCCAAGGACCTGCGAGCCGACGCTCTCATCGGCTGCGTCGGTCTCAGCCGCGACGGAAACACCACCGCCGAGGATTCCGATCCGTTCCGCTTCCGCTCATGGCTCTTCGGATCGGTCGGCCGGGTGAACGAGCGCGGCTTCTCCGCCGTGCGCGAGCGCCTGCTCGAGAGCGTGCCCGACTTCCTTCGCCGCAACATCCGCGGCAAATCGCCCAGCGAGCACATCTTCCACCTCTTCCTCGCGTTCTTGCACGACGCGGGCATCCTCGACGCGGCGTCGCCCCCACCGGCGGCCGTGCAGCGCGCCTTGCGCCACAGCCTGGCGTTCCTCGATCGCTTGCTGAGCGGCGGCAGCGACGGGCACCCGAGCAGCGAGCCCACGAGCCTGGCGCTGGTTGCCACCAACGGGCGCTGCCTGGTCGCGACGTCGACGGCGTTTCCGATGCAGTACCTGGAGGTCGAGGGGATCTCCGACTGCCCGGTCTGCCACGGCCGCCCCGACGCCAACCGCGATGGACGGCGCATCCCGCACGATGCCCTGCGCGCGATCGTCATCGAGGCGAACCCCGCGACCGCGGGCCGCGCCGGCTGGAAACCGATCCCCGATCGCTCGGCGCTGATCGTCGGCGCTGACCGCCTGCCGCGCATCGCGGCCCTCAACGGCGACTAAGTCGCTCGCTTCTGGCTTCAGGATGGGCACTCTCTATCCTCATCCTCGGGATCCTCGGGTGACGGTCGGTTAGTCGCTCGCTTCCGGGGAGGACGGGGATTCCCTCGCGCCGGACGGCGCCCTTACGCCGCCGGTCGAAGGCCAACTTCCTCCCGGCTGGAGAGCCGGGAACTCGACCGAGGGCTCTTCGAAGAATGGTCCGACCGGCGGCGTGAGGGCCGCGTCCCCCGCAAGAGGAACACCCCACCCCGGAAGCGGTGACTAACCGAGCGCCGACCGAGGATACCGCGACCGAGTCACGTGCGGCTGAAGCCGCGGCGCCGGTAATAGACGAAGATGGTCTGGATCATCGACGCCACCGGCACGGCGAAGAGCGCGCCGACCAGGCCGTAGCTGTGCTCGCCGGCGATGAGCGCGAAGACGACCAGCACCGGGTGAATCTTCGCGGCGTCGCCCATGATCTTTGGATTGAGGAAATTCGCCTCGACGAGGTGGATGCCGATGATCCATCCCAGCACGAACAAGCCTTGCTTGAGATCGAAGTTTCCCGACGAGATCAGCGCGATGACGACGATCGGTACCGACGACAGGATCGATCCGAAGATCGGAATCAGGCTCATCGTCGCCGCGATGCCGGCCAGCAGCAGCGGATACTTCACGTGGAAGACGAGGAGGCCGATGTACGTGAGCACGCCGTTGATGAAGCAGATCACCAGCTGCCCGCGGATCACCCCCGACAGGCCGCGGTCGATGCCGGCGACGATGCGCTCGTAGTCGAGCTGGTACGTCTCGGGCACCAAGGAGCGGAGAAAAGCCTGGATGCGTTGCAGGTCGACCAGAATGAAAGCCGCCACCATCAAGACGAGAAAAAGCCGTCCGATGCCGGCGACGACGGCAGTGACGAACTTCTGCCCGTACTCGAGCGCGCGCCGGCTCTCCCCCTCCGTCGATTTGAGCCGCTCGGTGAGCCACTGCTTGATCGATCGCTCCCACTTGCCGCCGGTCAGGGCCTCCGCCTCTTCCGAGTGCGGCGGCGCGATCACGTAACGCCCGCCGCGCAGCGGGTGCACCTCGAAAGCGACGTTGTCGAGGTCGATGCGGAACCGGCCGTTGGCCATCGGCTCGACGACGATCTCGCGCGGCGCTTCCGTGGCGCTGGGCGCGCGCGGCGTCGCGGTGTCGAGATCACCCGACTCGCCGGCGCCCAGGTTCGAGTCGACCCAGGCACCGACGCGCGGCACCCACTCGCGGTTCAGCCGCGAGAACAGCTGCGGCGCTTCGCGAAACAGGCGCGCGAGATCGCCGGACAGCTTCGGGATGAAGTAGCCGATGAACAGGCTCAGGACCGCGATGATGTTGACGTAGAGGACGATCACCGCGAGCGAGCGTGGAAATGGCCGCCCGCGCACCTGGATGCGCGAGACGCGGTTCACCACGGGCGCCAGGATGTACGCCACCAGGATCGCGAACAGAAACGGCAGCGCGACCGCGCGGAACAGGTAGACGACCAGGACACAGAAGAGCGCGAAGCCCCAGAGCTTGGCGAACCGCCGCAACCAGCCCAGCGTGCGCGTCGCCCGAAGCGACGACGGCGGCGGCGCGCCCGGCGGGGAACCTCCCGCTGCGGCCGCATGACCCGTGGGGTGTCCGCCCGACGCGAAATCCCCCGAGGCGTCGGCCGCGCCCAGCTCGACACCCGTGGCCTCTTCGGGCCAGTTCGGCGACGAAGACGACGACGGCCTGCCCTCCTCCGGCTCTTCAGGATTCATGCGGAGGACGCGCGCCGCTGGCGGCGCCGGCGACGCCATCCCAGCTCATGAAATGGGGACGCAGGACCGCGTAGGTCTCTTCCAGGTGCTGCGAGATGACCCGGGTCTCGGCCAGCACTGCCATGTAGTTGGTGTCGCCGTTCCAGCGCGGCACGATGTGGGCGTGGGCGTGGTCGGCGATGCCCGCGCCGGCGACCCGTCCGAGGTTCATGCCGATGTTCACCCCTTCGGGCGCGAGCACGTCCTCGATGAGGTTCGACGTCGCGGTCACCACGCGAAAGAACGCGTCGTGCGTGGCAGCGTCGAGCGCGCCCACGCGCGCGACGTGCGCGCGCGGGGCGACCATCACGTGGCCGTTGTTGTAGGGGAACGCGTTCAGCATCACCGTCGCCTCCGGCGTCGCGGCGAGGATCAGCTCCTCAGTGAAGTGCTCGGGTCCGCGGGCCGGCTTGACGCAGAAGATACAGCCACCCGCGGACTCCGTCTGCCCCAGAACGTAGGTCGCGCGCCAGGGCGCCCACAAGTTCCGCATGGGACGCCCCGAAGACGCTACTCCGACGCGTCGGACTTGGTGGCAGCCTTGTCGGTCTTCTCGTTGTTCTTCTTGGGCGTGAGCGCCGCGAGCTTGTCACGCATGACGTCGCCGAGCGTCGCCGTGGGGACGCCGCCCGAGAAGCCCTGCGCGTCGGCCAGCTCCTCGGCGCGCGTGGCGCCGCGGAACGAGAGGCCGATCTTCCGCTCGGCGGTGTCGACGCCGATGATCTCCGCCTTGAGGGTCTGCCCGACCTTGACGAACTGCTTCGGGTCCTCGACACGCTCTTCGGAGAACTCCGAGACGTGGATCAGACCTTCGACACCGCGCTCGATCTCGACGAAGGCACCGAAGTCCAGGACCTTGAGCACCTTGCACTCGACGATCTTGCCGACCGGGTAATCGTAGGGGATGCGATCCCACGGATCCGGCACCAGCTGCTTGATGCCCAGCGAGACCTTGGGCTTCTCGCCGTCGAAGTCGATGTTGAGGACCACCGACTCGACCTCGTCGCCCTTCTGGTAGAGCTCCGACGGGTGCTTGACCCGCTGGGTCCACGACAGATCGGAGACGTGCACCAGGCCGTCGATGCCCTCTTCGATCTCGACGAAGATGCCGAAGTCGGCGATGTTGCGGACGATGCCCTTCACGACGGTGCCGGGCGGGTACTTCTCCTTCAGCGACGCGAACGGGTTCGGCTCGAGCTGCTTCATGCCCAGGCTGATCCGGTTCTGGCGCGGGTCGATGTCGAGCACGACCGCCTCGACGGTGTCGCCGACCGCCACCACCTTCGACGGGTGCTTCACCCGGCGGGTCCACGACATCTCCGAGATGTGAACCAGGCCCTCGATGCCCTGCTCGAGCTCGATGAACGCGCCGTAGTCCTTGAGCGAGACGACCTTGCCGCGCACGACGGTGCCGGGCGGGTACTTCTC
>CAZNCQ010000163.1:0-15956 GCA_964571275.1 uncultured Myxococcales bacterium | reverse complement strand
CGACGGCGGCAAGCGCAAGAAGAAGCGCAGCGCGTTCTACGACCAGGGGCGCCTGCGCCGCGTGGCGCGCGGCTCGGGTCACAAGGAGAACGAGGTCGCCGACCTGCTCAACCGCTTCGCGATGATGCGGCAGCTGATGATGCAGATCGGAGCGTCGAGCGGCCTGCTCGGCAAGATCCCCGGTTTCAAGCAGCTCGCGCAGATGAAGAAGTTCGCCGGCATCGACGTGAATCAGCTGGCCGGGATGATGAACACGCCCTCGCCCGAGCGCGGCCATTTCCAGGCGCCCAAGCGCAACGTCGACAAGGCGAAGGAAAAGCGCAAGCGCAAGGACGCACGCAAGGCGCGCAAGAAGGGCCGCCAGCGGCGCTAGGCGCTCCGATCGGGAGTCCCGACCGCTACGCTACCTCTGCGCTAGCTCAATGCGATGAGCAAGATCGCGGCGGCGACCGCCAACAGGACAACGCTCGCCACGCCGATCGCGATACCTGTCGAGCGCTGACGAGTCGGCTCGGGCTCGTTTCCTGGCCCAACCGGCGGCGTCGCTGCCACGGGCGCCTCCAGCGCGCGCAGATAGCGGTCCTCGGGATCGTCGAGGCGGAGCTCGAACGACGCGATCTCGATGTGCTCGCCGTCGCGCAGGCGGTGCTCGGCCGCCAGCGGCTGGCCGGCGATGCGCACGCCGTTCTTCGAACCGAGGTCGCGGATCTGCACGCCCGTCCAGCGACGCACGATCACCGCGTGCTCGCGCGAGACGTCGTCGGTCGGCAGCACCAGATCGCAGCTCTCGCCGCGGCCGATCAGGTAGGCGCGATCGGGAACCGCCAGCCGCAGCGGCTCCGGCGGCGCGCGATCGGGCGGCCAGCCCGCGGTCGGGATCAGGCGCGCGACCTCGCCGCCGGCGCGCGCGCCGAAGAGATCGCTCACCAGGCGGCGCGCGATGGTGGCGGTGCTCTCGCCCGGGCGCGGCAACGCGCCGACGCCGTCGAACGCGATCGAGATCGGTCCGAGGCCGATGACGGCACCGCCTGCGATCGCGCGCGGCACGCCCGGCTCGAGCGCGACTCCGTCGACGGTGGTCCCCCGCGTGCGGCTCAGATCCTCGACGCTCCAACCGCCGTCGGTGCGAACGAGCCGCGCATGGATCGGCGACACCCCGGGAAACGGCAGCTCGACCTCGAGCCCGGGGCGGCGGCCGAAGCGGATCTCGGGCAGGTGCTCCTCGATCTCGACCGCGCGCTCCTCCGAGGGCGCGGGCTCGTCGCCCGCAGGACCGGCCAGGACGCGCAGCTTGACGGCCATGTCGATGCCGCGGCGAATCTAACAGGGAAACCGCCCAGGCGCCGAGGCGCCAGGATCGGAACCAGGCTTGGCGTCCGCTGGCGCCTTGGCGATTATCTCGCACATCCGCGGTTGCAGGCGACGTCGATCCGGCCCGCGGGCGTGATGGTCACCGTGATCGCGCCATCGCGATCCGTGCGCACCACGCGGGTCCCGCGCGCGGCGTATCGCGCGACGACGCCATCGTCGGGAAAGTGGAAGCGGTTCTGCCACCCGAGCGAGATCACCGCGATCGACGGAGCCACGGCTGCCACCAACTCCGGCGTCGACGACGTCTTGCTCCCGTGATGCGGAACCTTGAGCACGTCGGCGGCGATCGCGGCGCCCAGCGCCCGCCGCCCGACCAGCTCGCCTTCGCCGTCGGCCTCGAGGTCGCCCGGGAAGAGCACGCCGCGCCCCGCGAAGTCGAGGCGCAATACCAGCGACGCGTCGTTGACGCTCAGGCCGGCGGGCACGCCGATTCGATCGTCGAGCCACGGTCCGAGCGGCGTCACCACGACCACGCCGACCGCGGACGGTGCCGGAATCGGCAGCGCGACGTGGCGCGCCCTCGCCGTCGCCAGCAGGTGCGCATAGTCGGGGTTGTGCCCATCGTCGCCGCTGGTCCACAAGCGATCGACCCGAAACCGTTCGAGCACGCGTTGCAGGCCGTTCAAGTGATCGGGATGCGGATGCGACAGCGCCACCAGCTCCAGGCGGTCGATGCCGCGCGCACGAAGAAGCGGTTCGATGACACGCTCGCCGGGATCGAACGAGCGGTCGAAGCTGCCGCCGCCGTCGATGAGGAGCGCGTGGCCGCCCGGCGCCTCGACCAGCGCCGCGTCCCCCTGGCCGACGTCGATGAACGTGATGCGCAAGTCGGGGTTCGAGCGGCGCGCGACCTCACGCGCGCCCAGGCTGACCGTGGCCGCGGCCAGCGCCAGCGCCGCTCCCGCGAGCCTGTGGCGCCGACGATCGCCCCGAGCCGCCGCGGCGGAGAGCGCGAGCACCGACGCCGCGACCAGCGCCAGCGTCTCGAAGACGTTCGGCGCGCGGCAGAGCCAGATCGGCGCATGCGCGTGAAAGAAGCGCGCCACCGACAGCGCCAGATTCGCCGCCAGCGCCGCGATCGAAAGCAGGACTCCGCCGATCGCGGGAGCCACCGTGGCCAGCGCGGCTCCCGCGAGGCCGAAGGGCACCACGCCGAGCTCGACCAGCGGCACCAGCAACAGGTTGCCGATCGGCGATGCGGGCGCGATCTCGCCGAAGTGATGCGCGCCGAGCGGCGCGGTCACCGCGGTCGCCGACAGCGTCGCCGCGCCGAAGCGCCAGAGCCATGCGACCGCGACGCCGCCCGGAATCTCACGGCGGCGCCCGCGTGGCCCGACGGCGCGGGCGAGCAACGCGATCCCGGCCACCGACGCCAGCGACAGCTGCAGGGACACGTCGAAGAGCCAGAGCGGCGACCCGAGCAGCAGGATCAACCCCGCGGCGCCCACGGTCGCCGCTGGCGAGGGCGCGCGGTTGACCAGCACGGCGGTCAGCGCGACCGCGAGCATCAACGCGGCCCGCATCGTCGCCACCGCTTCGCCGGTGAGCAGCACGAAGAAGGCGACCGCCGGCAACGCGAGCGCGGCGGCGACCGCGCGCGGGTCCACATAGAGCGCCAGCCGCGGGATCGATCCCAGCAGCCGACGCAGGCCGACCACGAAGATCACCGCGACCGCTGCCAGGTGCAGCCCCGAGACCGAGAGAACGTGAGTGGCGCCGGCCGCGCGAAAGCCCGCTTCGACATCGGCATCGACGCCGCGCCGCTCGCCCAGCACCGCGGTCTGCAGGAACGCGGCAGCGCCACCCGAGACCGCGCGATCGATCGCCGCCCGCATCGCGCGCCGCGCGTGCAGGGCCGCAGCGCGCGCCTGTGCCAGGACCGAGGCCTCGCGGCTGGGCAAGCGGTGGAGCGCCGACGGATCACTCACGCCCGCGAGCAGGTCGATGCCGGCGCTGCGCAAGGCGAGCGTCGGGTCGGGCAGGCCCGGGTTGCTGAGACCGCGCACCGCGCGCAGGCGCGACGAGAAGCGGACGCGCTCGCCCGGCGCGACGTCAGGCCATCCCGCCACGACGGAGAGCGAGAGCCGGCCGGCGCAATCCTCGCGACCGACGCGTTCCACCGCGAGCACCAGCCGCGCACCGCGCGTCGCCGCCTCCGGCCCGCGGAGCACGCGCGCCTCGATCGGCACGGGCTCTTGCGTCTCGATCGCCGCCGCGACTGCGGCCGGCAACGCGGGCGGCACACGCGCGATGGCCGAATACCCGACGCCCAGGCCCAGCCAGATCAGCCCGCCACCGACCGCGCGCCAGCCGCGACGCGCGACGCACCACAGCCCCGGCAATCCCAGCGCCACGCCGAGCGCGCTCCCAGCGGCCGACGAGGCGCCGAGCAGCATCCCGCCCGCGATTCCGATCGCGAACGAGACGCACCAGAGAGCGAGCAGCATCCCGAATATTCGGCGCCGCGCCCGCTCCGGTTGCGCGGCTGGCCGGAACACCGCCGGGGAGACGCGCGGCTTCGCCAATATGAGGTGAACCGAGGTCGCCCTGGGCTGTCACTTACCGCTGGAGGCTGGTACCTCGATGATGAACGGGTCGCACTCGAAGCTGGGCTGCTGGAACAGCGCCGTCGCAGTGATGGGTCTGCTTTCGATCGGGGGCATGGCCCGCGCCTCGACGAGCGACGGCGATCCGGTCGCTGCGCGGCGTGGTCACCATCTGACTGCCGGAACGAGGCCCGCCGGCGTCCCCGCCGACTATGTCCTCACCCATCACGGTTGGTTTCACCCTTCCTGTGTCGTGAACGTCGGCGACGACGAGGTGGTCGGGCCCGATCTGGTGATCCGAGGAAAGGATGGAACCGCGCACGCCGAGCTCGCACCCTGCGCGCGCGAGCGCTATGACCGGCGGGGCCGCCGAGTCGCGGCACCCGCCGACGGCCAGGGCGGCACGGCGCCGGAGCTGGCCGCGCCTCTGCCCGCCGCTCCCATCTACGACGGATACATCGTCTACTACGTGTCGAGCGGCGCCATCACGCCGAACTCGACGCTGACCACCGATTGGATCGTGCCGCTCGCGCCGACCAACGTGGCGACGCAGGACATCGCCTTCTTCAACGACATCCTCACGACAGCGGGCGGCGGAGACATCCTGCAGCCCGTGCTGGACTTCAACGGCGAGACGCAGGGGAAGTGGTCGATCGAGAGCGAGCACTGCTGCCTCTCGGGCAACGACATGCAGACCACCCCCGTCGTCGTCGCGCCAGGCGACCTGATCCGGGGCATCGTCGCCGGCACCAACTGCGACACCACCGGCGTCTGCCAGAACTGGACGGTGACCACCACCGACGTGACCTCCGGTAAGTCGACCACGTTGAACACGACCGCGCCCAGCGGCGTTCCCAACGGCGTCAGTCCGGGCTCGCTGGAAACCTACGACGTGTCGTCGTGCGACATGTTCCCTGCGAGCGGCACGACCACGTTCACGAACAACACCCTCATGGGTCCCAACGCGGCTGTACAGACGCCGAAGTACACGTTGATCAACTTCCAGGGTGTCAACGCCGAGGTCCCCAAGACCTGCGGCTACGCCGGCATGGCGTCCGGCAACAACTACACCCTGGTGTACGGCAAGGTGACCGTCGGGACCGATGGCGGCTTGGCGGACAGCGGACGGGGCCCGGATGCATCGCTGGATGCGCGCACGGGGGGCGGCACCGGCGGTAGTGGCGGAGCCAACGACGGAGGATCGGCCGACCGGAGCTCCGGTGACGCGGCCGCCGATCGCGCCACCGGGTCAGGCGGCAGTGGCATTGCGGATGCAGCTGGCCCGACGGGAACGGGAGGCGTCAGCGGTGGTAGCGGCGGTTCGCCCGGGACTGGTGGCCGGCCCTTGGTCGATGCAGGCGCCACGGCGCCCGACGGTTCCGGCACACGAGCTGCGGGCGCGGATGGCGGCTGCTCGTGCAGCGCCGCCCCGGGCTCGGATGCACCCGCAGCGGTGGCCGTTCTGGCGGGCGCGTGGCTCCTGGCGCTCGCCCTTCGCCGCCGGACGCGACGGATCGGCCGCGCCACACCAGTCGTCGACTAGGGTGCCGCGCCGATCACGGCGTCGAGGCTCGCCCCCATGATCGCCGCCATCTCGGCGATCTCCGCCGGCGCGGTCGTCAGCGGCGGGAAGAGATAGAGCGTGTCCCCGATGGGGCGCAGCAACGCGCCGCGGCTCACGGCCTCGCGGTAGACGCGGTAGCCGGTGCGCCGCTTCGGGTCCAGCGGCGCACCGTCGAGGCCGCGCACGTCGACCGCCGCCATCATCCCGCAGCCGCGCACGTCGCGCAGGTAGGGCCGGCGCGCCGCGAGCGACGCCAGCGCGCGCCGCAGCTCGGGGCCAGTCTCGGCCACCCGCTCGAGGATCTGGTCGGCCGCGTAGACATCGAGTGCCGCGTTGGCGGCGGCGACGCCGAGCGCGTTTCCCGTGTAGGTGTTCGAATGCAAGAACGCGCGCCCGTCGCCGTAGTCGGCGTCGAACAGCGCCGCGATCTCGTCGGTGATCAGCACCGCCGACAGCGGCAAGAAGCCGCCCGTCAGGCCCTTCGACAGCGTCGCAAAATCGGGCAGCATCGGCGCGACTTCCGTGGCGAAATCCGCCGCCGGCGCATGTGCGCCCGCGGGCGCCGTCAGGTGGCTGGCCAGCATCACTCCGCAGCGGCCCATGCCCGCGGCGATCTCGTCGGCGATCAGATAGACCCCGTGCGCGCGCGACCAGGCCCGCAGCCGCCGCAAGAGATCGGGGCTGTAAAGCTGCATCTGCCCCGCGGCTTGCAGCACCGGCTCGTAAACGATCGCCGCCAGCTCGCGCGCCCGCGGCGCGAGCGCCGCTTCGATCGCCGGCCACTCGGCCGCGGCATCCTGCCAGCGCGGATCGTCGGGACCGCTGCGGTAGGGAAGTCCATCGATCTTCTCGACGGGAAACAGCAGCGCCTCGTAGGGCGCAGCGTAGAGGCCGCAGTCGCCGACCGACAACGTCGCCAGCGTCTCGCCGTGATAGCCGTTGCGCAGCGATGCGAACCGGGTGCGCGCCGCCTGCCCGCGCTGCGCCTGCGCCTGGACCGCCATCTTGAGCGCGATCTCGACCGCGGTCGATCCGTTGTCGGCCAGGAACACCTTGCCGAAGTGACCCGGGCGACGCCCGTCCGGCGCGCCCGCGGCGTAGGCCGACACCGGCTCGCCGTTGGCGGCGGCGAGCAACCGCTCGCACAGCCGCACCAGGCCGGCGTTGGTGGTGTTGGCCACGATCACATGCTCGAAGCGATCGAGCTGATCGACGATCGCCGCGCGCAGGTGCGGATGACCGTGACCGAGTGACTTGCACCACCAGCTGGAAATGGCATCGAGCACGCTGCGACCATCGGCGAGGGTCAGGCGGCAACCCGATGCGGCAACGACCTCCATGGGCGCGAAGTCCCTGTAGTCGCGCATCTGACTACAGGGATGCCAGAAGGCCGCAAGATCGCGGCCAACCAGATCGCGCGCCCCCGGATCGGCGCGGGCGGCGGCCGGTTCGCGAACCGGCTGACTCAAAAAAACCTGTTTGTCGACGGACATTTCCCGGAAGATTTAACGCCGTTTTCGTCGAAACGATACATGCCGTTTACGATGAGCGCGCTAAAGTGCCCCGTCACTCACAATTGAACACAGATTAAGTACATCCAAAGGAGATCAGTTTTGCCGAATAACGAATGGGCGGTGCAACGACGGGGCGGGGCGGCAGAGTCTCGCGCAAATAACGTCATCTATATCGGGCGCGCTTCGTTTCGCATGGAGCCAGCCCCCCTGACCGCCGACGAGATCGACCAGCCGCCCGCGCATGCGCTGGATCACCATGTCGACGCCATCGATGCGGAGCACGGGGCAGGCGAGGACGTCGAGCCGCCCTACCTTCGCCTCAGGACGCTCATCGACGAGAGTCTCGGGAAGGATACCGAGGGCCAGCAGGCGCCCGAGCTGGATCTCACCGAGTTTGCCGTCGTCGCCGAGAACACCGGCGTCGAGATCGTCCAGCGTGACGCGCCGCCGCCGTTCCCGCGCACATTGATCGCCGACGTGGCGTCGTTTCCGCATGCGATGCCGACCGGGTTCGATCCGTCGACCGAGCTGCTGGTGCCCGCCCGGAACGGGCTGTCGCTTTCGCGCGCGCGGCTCATCGGCTGGGGCGCGCTGGCGTTCTGCGCCGGGCTGGTGGCGTCTGCCGGCGCGCACATGCTGGCGGCGCCGGCGCGGATCGGCGCGACGGCCAACGCGGCCACTGCGACCGCGGCGACCACCACCCGCGCGCCCGCGCCAGCGCCCGCCGCGGCACCGGCAGTCGCCGCCGCCGCCGCTCCGACACCGGTGGCCGCCGAGCCGGTAGCGGCACCGGCGGCGACCGCACCGGCGGCCACGAATTCCGACGCGACCGCCGCCAAGACGGTTGCGTCCGACACCGCCGGCGCCGAGTTGCAGCCGGTGCTCGCGGTTCCCGCGCCCCTGCGCACACGCAGCGGCGCCGCCGCGCAGGCGCACGCTCAAACGCGCGCGCGGGGCAAGATGCGGTCCGTGCCGCGCGGCGGATCGGCGGACGCGCTTTCCGCGGACGAATCCAGCTCCGTCTCGCCGGCGACCGACGACGCGCCGGCCGCGCCTGCCAAGACGCACCGAGCGGCTGGCTGGGTCGATCCGTTCGCCGAGTAGCCCAAGCATCGCAGCAAGGCATGCGGGGCGCCGCCACCGGCGCCCCATTCACCGCTGACGGTGACAGCCCTGGCGAAGCCAGCGAAGCCGGTCGAGCCGACCGGCTTCGCAAAACTTTACATATGGGCAATCGGGGAGACATGCAGTACCAGTAGCTTGGTGAACAACCGTCCGATGACCAAGCAACGCAGCTACCGCTGGATTTGGATCGTCGCCGGATTGGTCGTGGTGGGCGGTGGCGGGTACTACTGGCGCCAGCGCGTCCTCTCGCAACAGGTACCGAAGTTCGAGACCACCGTCGTCGATCGCGGATCGATCGTCGCCAAGGTCACCGCGACCGGGACGCTGTCGGCGCTGGTGACGGTCCAGGTCGGCACGCAGGTCTCGGGGCGCGTCGACAAGATCATGGTCGACTTCAACTCGACCGTGAAGAAGGGACAGGTGATCGCCAAGATCGATCCCCTGCTCTTCCAGGCCGCGCTCGAGCAGGCCAAGGCGAACTACTCCGCCGGCGAGGGCAACGTCATCAAGCTGCAAGCCAAGGCCGACGACGCCAAGCTGCAGTACGACCGCGCCAAGGCGCTGTTCGAGCACAAGGCGATCGCGCAGCAAGATCTCGACACCGCGCGCGCCAACTCGCGCGCCGCCGACGGCGATCTCGTGGCGGCGCAGGGCAACCTTGAGCAGGCCAAGGCGTCGCTCCACCAGGCGCAGGTCAACCTCGCGTACACGACGATCATCTCGCCCACCACGGGCACCGTCATCTCGCGCAACGTCGACGTCGGCCAGACGGTTGCCGCGTCGCTGTCGGCGCCGACGCTGTTCTTGATCGCAGAAGACCTGACCAAGATGCAGGTCGACACCAGCGTCAGCGAGGCCGACATCGGCAAGCTCAAGGCCGGCATGGCGTCGCAATTCACCGTCGACGCGTATCCGACCAAGATCTTCCGCGGCACGATCCGCCAGCTGCGCAACGCGCCCCAGACCGTGCAAAACGTCGTGACCTACGACGCCGTCATCGACGTCTCCAACCCGAACCTCGAGCTGCGGCCCGGTATGACCGCCAACGTCACGTTCGTCTACGACCAGCGTGACGGCGCGCTGCGCGTGGCCAACGCCGCCCTGCGCTTTCAGCCACCGCCCGAGCTGGCCGGCAGCGCCGCCGGCGGCGGACGCCGCGATCACGGCAACCGCGCCGACGGTGGCGCGCGCCCCGAGGGCGAAGGCGGCGGTCACCGCGGCGGCGGCGGCGATCGTACGGCGGAGCTCGCGGGGGGCATCCGGCCGGGCGGGCGCGTGCGGCGCGGTGGACCGGTGTCGGATCAGCGTACGCTCTGGACCCTGCGCGACGGCGCGATCTCTCCCGTCGGCGTGCGCATCGGCATCACCGACGGCATCTTCACCGAGATCGACGCGCGCAACATCCACGAGGGCGACCAGATCGTCACCGACGTCGAAGGCGTGGGCGACGACAAGAAGCAACCACCGGGCGCCAACGCCATGCGCCGGATGTTCTGATCCCATGGCGACGACGGGATCTTCGCTCGCGGGATCCGTGTCATCGACCGACACGGTCATCGACATCGAGAAGGTGACCAAGGTCTACCAGACCGGCGACGTGACCGTGCACGCCCTGCGCGGGGTGGATCTCAGGATCGACCGGGGCGAGTTCGTCGCGGTCATGGGCGCGTCGGGCTCGGGCAAGTCGACGCTGATGAACATCCTCGGCGGTCTCGACTACCCGAGCGTCGGCGAATACCGGCTGGACGGCGAGCCCATCTCGCGCCTCGACTCCGACGGGCTGGCGCGCATCCGCAACCGCACGCTCGGCTTCGTGTTCCAGAGCTTCAATCTGCTCTCGCGCACGTCCGCGCTCGAGAACGTCGAGCTGCCGCTGCTGTACGCCGACGTGCCGGCGCGCGAGCGCCACCACCGCGCAGCCGAGGCGCTGACCCAGGTCGGCCTCGCCGATCGCATGGAGCACCACCCCAACCAGATGTCGGGCGGCCAGCAGCAGCGCGTGGCGATCGCGCGCGCGCTGGTGACGCGGCCCAAGGTCATCCTGGCCGACGAGCCGACGGGCAACCTGGACTCTGAAACCAGCGTCGAAGTGATGACGTTGTTCCAGGAGCTGTGGCGTGCCGGAATCACGATCGTGGTCGTGACCCACGAGCCCGACGTGGCCGCGTTCGCCGGGCGCGTGGTCAACATGAAGGACGGCCGCGTGAAGAGCGATCGCCGCCAGGAGGCGCGCAACGCGCGCGACGCGCTGGCCGCCGCGATCGCGCTGCGCCAGCAGGAGCAGGCCGAGCACCCCGAGCCTGAGGCCGAGACACACGAGGAGACCCGATGACGTCGCTGCAGACAGTGCGTATCGCCGGACGCGCGCTCATGCGCAACAAGCTGCGGTCGTTCCTGACCGCGCTCGGCATCATCATCGGCGTCGGCGCGGTGATCGCCACCGTGGCGATCGGCGACGGCGCCAAGTCGATGGTCGAGCAGTCGTTCGCGGCCATGGGGTCGAATCTGCTGATCATCATGTCGGGCACGACCTCGTCGGGCGGCGCGCACGGCGGCTTCGGATCGCAGCCGACGCTGTCATGGGACGACATGGCGGCGATCCAGCGCGAGGTCACGTCGGTGAAGTACACCGCGCCCCAGCTGCGCACGACCGCGCAGATCATCAACGAAGAGCAGAACTGGACCACCAGCGTCACCGGCACCACGCCCGAATACTTCTTGATCCGCACCTGGACGGCGGCAGCCGGCGCGCTGATCTCCACCGCCGACGTCGACGGCGCGACCAAGACGGTCGTGCTGGGACAGACGGTGGTCGACAAGCTCTACGGCCCCAACGTCGACCCGAACGCCATCGTGGGCCAGAGCGTGCGCATCAAGAACGTGCCGTTCCAGATCATGGGCGTGCTCGAGCGCAAGGGGCAGTCGGCGAGCGGCCAGGACTACGACGACGGCGTGTTCATCCCCTCGTCGACGTTCCAGGCCAAGGTTCAGGGCGGTTTGAAGCAGTATCTGTCGGGCGTGATCCTCGCCAACGCCACCAGCAACGACACCACGGCGCGCGCGGAGCGGCAGATCACCTCGCTGCTGCGCGAGCGCCACCACCTGCGCAAGGGCTCCGACGACGACTTCTCGATCCGCAACCTCAGCGAGCTGGCCAACGCGCAGCAGGAAGGCACGCGCACGCTGACCACGCTGCTGGCGAGCATCGCCGCGGTCTCGCTGCTGGTCGGCGGCGTCGGGATCATGAACATCATGCTGGTCAGCGTCACCGAGCGCACGCGCGAGATCGGCCTGCGCATGGCGGTCGGCGCGCGGCGGTCGGACATCCTCTACCAATTCCTCGTCGAGTCGCTGACCCTGTCGGTGGCGGGCGGCATCATCGGCATCGCGACCGGGATCGCCACCGCCGAGGAGCTGGCAGCCAAGTTTGCCTGGCCGCTGCTCGTGCGGCCGCAGGTCATCGCCATCGCGGTCGTGTTCAGCGGCCTCGTCGGCGTCGGGTTCGGCCTCTATCCGGCGCGCAAGGCGTCGCGCCTGGATCCGATCGAAGCGCTGAGGTTCGAATGAGCGCGCGACCGTGCGCGATGGGGGTGGTGATGCTCTCCGTCGTGACGGCCGCGCGCCCCGCCGCGGCGGCGGCCGAGGATCACTTGCCGGCGGTGCTGTCGCTCGACGCCGCGCTCGCGCTGGCGCGCAAGCACCAGCCGGATCTGCGCGCGGCCCACTACAACACGCTGGCGGCCGACGCGCGCGTCGACGAGCAGTTCTCGAACCTGTTGCCACAGCTGAACGGAAGCGCGTCCTACGCCCGCCAGGCCGGCTCGCAGGTCACGGCCGTGCCCGCCACCGGCTCTGCACCCGGCGCATTGGTCACGACCACCAAGACGACGAACGTCTATCGGGCTTCGGCGAGTGCCAGCCAGCTCCTCTGGGACTTCGGACAGACGATCCGCAAGCGCGACGCCGCGCAAGCAAGTGCGGATGCGACGCTCGACACGGAGAAGGCCTCGGCGCTCATGATCGATCTGAATCTGCGCTCGGCCTTCTACACGGCCAGCACGGCGCGCTCGAACGTCGACGTCGCGCGCGAGACCCTGGCCAACCAGAACAAGCACCTCGAGCAGATTCAGTCGTTCGTCGACCTCGGACGCAACCCGACGATCGATCTCCTGCAGGCGCGTGTCGATCAGGCCAACGCCGAGGTGCTGCTCATCAACGCGCAGAACGACTACGCCACGGCGCGCGCCGTTCTCAACCAGACGATGGGCGTCGAGGCGGACATCAACTACGACGTCGAACCAACGGTGAGCGCTCCCATCCCCGGCGAGTCCTCGTCCCTGGACACCCTCGTGGACGAGGCGCTCAAGGCGCGCCCGGAGATCGCCTCTTTGCAAGCGCAGCTGCGTGCGCAACAGATGGCCAACAAATCGGTCTATGGGCGTTACTGGCCCACCTTGCAGGCCCAGGCGAACGGTATCTACTCCGGGCTCGATCTCGATCGCCTGACCTGGCTGGTCAGCGCGGGGCTCGGTCTGCAATGGACGCTCTACGACGGCGGCCAGACGCGGGCGACGCTGCGCGAAGGCGACGCCGAGGTCGCGGCGTTCGCCGCCCAGATCGACAGCCTCCGCCTGCAAGTCCGCGTCGACGTCGAGCAAGCGCGCCTGGCGGTCGCCGCCACCAAGGCGTCGCTGGTCGCGGCCGACCGCTCGCTCATCAACGCGAAGGCGCGCCTCGACCTGGCCGAGCTTCGCTACCGCACCGGCGTCGGCAGCATCATCGAGCTCAGCGACGCCCAGCTCGCCTCGACGACCGCCGCGTTTCAGAAGCTGCAGGCGCAGCTGAAGCTCGACACCGCGCGCGCGCAGCTGACCAAGGCGCTGGCCCGCTAGGATGAACGTCCGCTAGCGCGCCCCCGCGCCGTTCATCACCTCGGCCTGCACGGCGGTCGCCGGGTCGAGCTTGTAAGGATAAGGCGGCGTGAAGACCGCCGTGCCGCGCTCGACCGCGGTGCCGATCGTCTCCTCGAAGATGTTGCCGCGCGCGACCAGCACGCTGGCCGGGCTGGCGTACTTCGTCGACTCGGTCGGGTTCTTCACGCCGACGAAGGCGTTGTTCTCGAGCAGGATGCTCGCGTCGGTGCCGAGGCCCACGCAGTAGTCGTTGCCGCGCGACGAGTAGAGGCTGTTGAACACGTGCACCTGGCCGAAGCGCACCCGCGGCATGCGCTGCGAGACGTTCTCGGCCCACCAGTCGTGGTGGAAGGTGATGCGCAGGTGGCCGGCGTCGGTGGCCATCACGTCGTCGTTGCCGATGAGGTTGCAGAAGCGGTGCCCGGACGGCCGCGGCGCCGAATATGAGAACCGGGTCCAGGAGATCGTGATGTAGTCGGCGCCGTCCGTGATGTCGAGGTTGCCGTCGGAGCCGTCGGAGATGTCGCAGTGGTCGAGCCAGATGTGGTGCGCGCCGTCGGAGATCGTCATCGCGTCCTCACCCTTCTTGCACGGCGAGCGATCGGTGCAGTTGTAGCCGACGATCTTGAGGTGGCGCAGGATCACGTTGGCCGATCCGTTGAGCTCGACGTGGCCGGTGAAGACCACGCCGGGCGCCCCCTCGATGGTCTTGTTCGACGCGATGTCGAGCGAGCCGCTCATCGAGCGCATGATGCGGATGACGTGGGGCTGGTCGCTGCGCGCGAGATCCCAGAGCTGGCCGTCGTCGGTGACTTCCTCGACCGGCAGGTCGCCGCCGCCCGTCGTCGCTTTCACGTCCATCGCCGCGACGGCGGCCCAACCGATGAGGCCGCTCGACGTCGCGCTGGCCGCCGCCGTCGCGGGCGCGACCGCCGCTGGCGCCGCGACGGCGTTCGCCGGCCCGGCGGCGCTGGCCGGCGTCGTGGCGGCGCCACCGGCCGGCTTGGGCGCCCCGGCGCACGCTGCGGTTGCCGCGACAACGACCACCGCCAAACCGCAAACTGGATTTCGATTGGACCTCTTCATGTCTCGTCGCGGCTCATTCTGGCCGAATTCGGCTAACCTGTCGCGCGTCGTTCATTACGCCTCATTCGTCGTGGACGTCGTCGTTGGAGAGGGTTCATGACCATCACGCAAAACGAAAAGGCGGCGCGGTTCCGCGCGCTGCACACGGATCCCGGCACGTTCGTGATTCCGAACCCGTGGGATGCGGGGTCGGCCCGCTTGCTCGCGGCGCTCGGCTTCCGGGCGCTGGCCACGTCGAGCGGCGCGGCGGCGGCGGTACTGGGCCGGCGCGACGGTCAGATCTCGCGCGACGAGGCGATGCACCACGTGTCGACTATCACGGCGGCCACCCACCTGCCGGTCTCTGCGGATCTCGAGAGCGGCTTCGGCGCCGACGCGGCGACCGTCGCCGAGACGATCCGTCGCTGCGCCGAGGCGGGCGCGGTCGGCGGATCGATCGAGGACGCGACCCGCGGCGCCGAGCCATCGAGCGCCGCTTCAATCTTCGATCTCGCGCTCGCCGTGGAACGCGTCGCCGCCGCGGTCGAGGCGGCGCGCGCGCTGCCGTTTCCTTTCACGCTGACCGCGCGCGCCGAAGGCTTCCTGCACGGCCGTGCCGATCTCGACGACGTCATCGCGCGCCTGCAGGCCTTCGAGCGGGCCGGCGCCGACGTTTTGTTCGCGCCGGGGCTGCCGGATCTCGACGCCGTGCGCGCGGTCTGCCGCGCTGTTTCGCGGCCCGTGAATTTCATGATCGCAATCCGCGGGCGATCGTTCTCGGTCGACGAGCTCGCTGCCGCCGGCGTCAAGCGTGTGAGCCTGGCCACGTCGCTGTACCGCGCCGCCATGACCGGCCTGCTTGCCGCCGCGCGTGAGATCCACGACGAGGGTACGTGCCACTACCTGGAAGACACGTTACCGACGCCGGACTTGAATCGACTGATGGCCGACGGCACGGGGTGACGCAATCCTCGGTGCGGACAGCGCGCCATCGCCCCATGGGAAAATCTCCACCGCAGTGAGCCGCGGCTGGCTCAAGCGGA
Source organism: uncultured Myxococcales bacterium (assembly GCA_964571275.1). Taxonomy (GTDB): domain Bacteria; phylum Myxococcota_A; class Polyangia; order Fen-1088; family Fen-1088; genus DASRQZ01. The sequence goes on along the minus strand of CAZNCQ010000163.1, from coordinate 815 downwards.
CACCAGTGTAGGTATGCGTAGACCATCGCCCTCGTCCGCTCCCCGGTCACTGCTGGTTGTCCCCGTCTCGTTTGTCCTGGCGCTGTCGGGGCTTGCTTGCGTAGCCGGATCGCCCGGCAATAACGAAGGCACCGGCGGCAGCACCACCGGCGGTGGCGCGGGCGGAAGCACCACCGGCGGCGGCGCGGGCGGCAGCACCACCGGCGGCGGCGCGGGCGGCAGCACCACCGGCGGCGGCGCGGGCGGAAGCACCACCGGCGGCAGTCAGGGCGGCTCCACCGGCACCGGCGCGGGTGGATCGACGGGCGCCGGCACCGGCGGGAAAACCGGCGCGGGCGGCTCGACGGTGACCGGCGCGGGCGGCGCGGTCACCGGCGCGGGCGGCGCGGCGCCGCCGTTCACGCCTCCGTTCCCCTGTACCATCCCGACCTGGCCGACGCCGACAGGCTCGCAGGTGACGATCACGTCGACGATGAAGATCAGCGGCACCTACGACGGCAAGATGGCGCTGCACACCGGCAGCGGCAGCGGCGACTTCGGCAAGGATTGCACCGCCGCCGGCACGGGCGCCCAGGGCACGACCACCGCGCTCTTCGAGCTGGCCAACGGCGCGACGATCCAGAACGTCATCATCGGCACCCACGGCGCCGACGGCATCCACTGCGATGGCACCTGCACGATCAAGAACGTGTGGTGGCAGGCGGTCTGCGACGACGCGGTCACCGCGGCCGAGGGCTCGTCCGGTACCGTCACCATCCAGGGCGGCGGCGCGATCGGCGCGCACGACAAGCTGTTCCAGGACAACAGCCACGGCA
>CAZNCQ010000162.1:0-16062 GCA_964571275.1 uncultured Myxococcales bacterium | reverse complement strand
GTGCGACAGCGCGATCTGCTACCAGTCGTTCGACGACTGCGACGGCGACTCGCACAACGGATGTGAGACCGACCTGCGCATCGATCCCGATCACTGCGGCTCGTGCTCGCGCAGGTGTCCCGAGCTGCCGCACGCGCAGCGCGGTTGCGGCGACATCTGCACGATCTGGCGATGTGAGACCGGCTTCGGCGACTGCAACGGCGCGGTCGGAGACGGTTGCGAGGCCAACACCCAGACCGACGCCGCGAATTGCGGGCATTGCGGCGTTGCCTGCGGTCCCGGACAGAAATGCCGGCGCGGGGAGTGTGGCCGATGAGACGGTTCTGGCGGGTGCTCCCTCGGCTGTTGCTGCTGGCGCTGGCGTCGGGCGCCGCTTGCTCGTCGCGCTCGGTGGGCGCGGAGAACCGCGCGCCGGGTGAATCGGCCGGCGCCAGCGCCAACGTCACCACCAACACGGGCCAGTCGCAGCGGCCGATCGAGATGTTCAGCTGGTGGGAGAGCGCAGGCGACGGCGGCGTGCTGGGCGCGCTCATCCGCCAGCACCAGAAGGCCTACCCCGGCGACGTGATCATCAACGCCGCGACCGGCCTGTCGGGGCTGGCGCGCAAGACGCTGCGCACGCGCATGCTAGAGCGCGAGCCGCCCGACGCGTTCCAGGCCAACGTCGGCGCCGATACGATGCAGTGGGTGCTGATCAACCGCTCCGACGCGCGCGAGAGCAAGCTCCTGGCGCTCGACGACATCCTGCCCGAGGTTGCGGAGTGGCGGCGCGTGATGCCGGCGCGCCTGCTCGATCAGGTCAGCTACGACGGCAAGATGTACGGCCTGCCCTCGAACGTTCACCGCATCAACAGCCTGTTCTACAACCGCCGGGTCTTCGACAAGTACGGCCTCTCCGTGCCGACGTCGGTCGCCGACATGAAGGCCATCGCCAAGAAGCTGAAGGGCACGGGCGTCGCAGCGCTCGCGGTCGGCAGCAAGGAGCCGTGGACGCTGGCGCTGCTCGGGTTCGAGTGCCTGCTGGTGTCGCGCGAGGGTCCGACGTTCTACGAGGACTACCTGCACGGCAAGCTCAAGGCCGACGACCCGCGCATCAAGGCCACGCTGGATGCATTCCTGGACCTGGGCTCGATCTTCAACAGCGACCATGCTCAGTACAACTGGCTGCAGGCCGTCGAGATGGTGACGCGCGGCCAGGCGGCGATGACCGCGATGGGCGACTGGGCCACGGTGTTCTTCACCGCGCAGGGAATGCAGAACGGAAAGGACTACGGCGAGATCCCGTTCCCGGGATCGGAGAACACCTTCGTTTTCACGTCGGATGCCTTCGCGCTGCCGGCCGACGCCAAGAACAAGGCGGGCGCCGAGCGGCTCATGCGCACGATCGGGTCGCCCGAAGGGCAGCGCGTGATCGCGCGCAAGAAGGGTGCGCTGTCGCCACGCGCCGACGTCGAGCCGCCCGCCGAGGAGCCGACGCAGGTCAAGAAGCACGAGCTCTGGCGCCACGGAGACCTGGTCCTCGCGCTGTCGGGTATCGCCCCTCCGCGCTTCTCCGAGGATCTGGCGGCGGCGCTGGCCGAGATGTTCGACCGCCACGACGTCGAGCCGGTGGTACACACGTTGCGCAGCCGCTACGCGCTGCTGAAGTAGGGGAGGTCTGGAACCCTTCGAGGGTTCCAGATCAGACGCAGGTCTGGAACCCTTCGAGGGTTCCAGATCAGACGCAGGTCTGGAACCCTTTGAGGCTTCCAGATCAAACGATAGACTGCGGGTGAGATGGCATCCGCAGATTCGGTGAGCCCGCAGGTGGTCAGCGTCGCGCGCGTGAACGGCGGCCAGGTTCCGATCGGCTCCGAGGTGACGGTGCGCGGCTGGGTGCGCACGCGCCGTGACAGCAAGGCGGGGCTCTCGTTCATTCATGTCCACGACGGCTCGTGCTTCGAGCCGCTGCAGGTCGTGGCCCCGGGCGATCTGCCCAACTACCACGCCGAGATCGCGAAGCTGGGCGCCGGCTGCGCGGTCGTGGTCACCGGGACGCTGGTCGCGAGCCAGGGCAAGGGGCAGGCGGTCGAGCTCTCCGCGCGGACCGTCGAGGTCGTGGGCTGGGTCGACGATCCCGAGACCTATCCCATCCAGCAGAAGCGGCACACGCTCGAGTACCTGCGCGAGGTCGCGCACCTGCGCCCGCGCACCAACACGCTGGGCGCGCTCACGCGCGTGCGCCACTGCTTGAGCCAGGCCATTCACCGCTTCTTCCACGACGAAGGCTTCTTCTGGATCCACACACCGATCATCACCGCCAGCGACGCCGAGGGCGCGGGTGAGATGTTCCGCGTGAGCACGCTCGATCTCGCGAACCTGCCGCGCACGGCCGAGGGCAAGATCGACTTCTCGCGCGACTTCTTCGGGCGCGAGGCGTTCCTGACGGTGAGCGGCCAGCTGAACGTCGAGGCGTACTGCCTGGCGATGTCCAAGGTCTACACGTTCGGCCCGACCTTTCGCGCCGAGAACAGCAACACCAGCCGCCACCTGGCCGAGTTCTGGATGATCGAGCCCGAGATCGCGTTCGCCGATCTCGCCGCCGACGCCGATCTCGCCGAGCGGTTCTTGAAGTCGATCTTTGCGGCGCTGCTCGCCGAGCGCGCCGACGACATGAAGTTCTTCGCCGAGCGCGTCGACAAGGACTGCGTCGCGCGCGTCGAGCGCTTCGTCAGCGCCAGCTTCGCGCGCATGACGTACACGGAAGCGATCGCGGCGCTGGAAAAGAGCGGCAAGGCGTTCGAGTTCCCCGTGCGCTGGGGCATGGATTTGCAATCGGAGCACGAGCGCTGGCTCACCGAGGAGCACGTGGGCCGCCCGGTGGTGGTCATGAACTACCCGAAGGACATCAAGGCGTTCTACATGCGGCAGAACGACGACGGAAAAACCGTCGCCGCGATGGACGTGCTGGCGCCCGGTATCGGGGAGATCATCGGCGGCTCACAGCGCGAGGAGCGCCTCGATCGGCTCGACCAGCGGCTCGCCGAGATGAGCCTGGATCCAAAGGCGTACTGGTGGTACCGCGACCTGCGGCGCTACGGCACCGTGCCCCACGCCGGCTTCGGGCTCGGGCTCGAACGCACGATCATCTACGCGACCGGCATGGCGAACATCCGCGACGTGATCCCGTTCCCGCGCGCGCCCGGGCAAGCGGCGTTCTGAGACGGCGCCGCGCCGCTGACGCCCAGGCGCGGCGGCATACCTCAGGGGATGAACGGCGGGCAGTCCCAGGCGAGCCCGGCGTCGGTTCCGGGCGTCATTCTGCAGACGCAGTCGTCGCCGCCGCCCGAGTAGCATCGTTGACCATCGAGGTCGCATGCCTTGTAGGCCAGCCCACTGCAGTTGCTGATGCCGAGAATGGCGGGGACGCAATAGCGACGGCTGTAGCGCGTGCCGTCCGGGCACGCGAGCACCTGGCCGTCGCTCGAACAGGGAGCCGCCGAGATCGCGCCCGTGGTGTCGTCGCAGCAGTCCTGATAAATCTGGGCGCACGAGTTGGCGTCGCAGGTCGCGAGCGAGACCGACCCGGAAGGACAGGTCCAGGTCCCGGCTTCGCAAACCGGCGCCAAGTAGACGAAGGGTGCGGTGGTGCACGACGAAACGCACCCCGCCGATTGGCCCGGGCACAGATCCGCGCCGTTGCCGCCAAGGCCGTCCGCGCCCGCGCCGCCCGGCCCGGATCGGCCGCCGGCGCCCCGGTCGGAGACCCCGCCGGCACCCGCGCCTCCGAGGCCACCGGTGCTGCCACCGGCCGAGCCGGTCCCGATGGGCGGCGGCGGCGGCGGCAAGCTCTGAGGGTTGCAGGCGGCAGCGAGCAACCAGAACGAGAGCAGGTGAGGCAGATGCCGGGGATTCGTCATGGTTCGCAACCTCCCCTAGATGAGCAGGGTGGCGCACTCCCAGAACGCCGGCCCACCATCCCCCGCGCGGCACGTGCACGCCGTCAAGTCGGAATGGCACTCTTGGTCCACCTGCAGACAGCTCTGGTTATAGAGCTGCGCGCAGCTCGAAATGCCCAGGCCGCCCGGAATGCACCCCTGCTGACTCAAGCGGCCGCCCGCCGCACACGGCTCGAAGACACCATCAGGTCCGCAAACGGCATCGTTGACGGCGCCCGTCGTAACGTCGCAGCAACTGGTGCCGCCGTGGGCGCAGGCGTCGTCGGCGCAGCTTCCCAGGCGGACCCTCCCCGCGGGACAGGGGAGGACGGTACCCGTGGCGTCACAGGCGGCCGGGATGTAATCGGAGGGCGGCACGGAGCAGGACGGGACGCAGTATTCCGCCTTGGGGCAGGGGCCCGCGCCGCCCGCCCCCCCGGTCCCCGCCGCGCCCCCTGCGCCCGAGGCCGGCGATTCGACCGAGCTGCACCCCGCGGCCTGCCACCCCGCCCAGACCAGCCAACCCAGGACGCCCATCCCCCTCCTTGCAAAGGGTCTCATCTACCTTCAGTGTCCAGAGCCTGGTCGCGCTGCTCATTTTGTTTGTGTATCGGCGATTGAACACGGGCCCGCGCCAAGATAGACGTATGACGGGTCAATGAAGCTCGAGGAGATCACCTTGTTCTCGCACCTGGTCGCCCGACCGGAGTCGGAGCTGGACTTGCTGCGCGCGGTCCTGTTGATCGCCGAGCCCGAATATCCCGGCCTGGACGTCGCCGCCTACGTCGAGGAGATGGATCGTCTGGGTGTCGCCGCCAAGCAGCGCATCGGCGCCGCGCCGGGGCGCCCGCCGCTGGCGTGCGTGATCCGCTATCTCTACGAGGAGCTCGGTTTCCACGGCAACGTGCAGGACTACTACGATCCGCGCAACAGCTTCCTCAACGAGGTGATTGATCGCCGCACCGGGATTCCGATCAGCCTGGCGCTGATCCTCACCGAGGTCTGCCGGCGCGTCGGCATCGAAGCGCGCGGCGTCTCGTTCCCCGGCCATTTCCTGGTGCGCGTCGAGGTCGACGGCGATCCGGTGTTCATCGATCCGTTCGACGGGCGGATGCTCGATCGCCGCCAGCTGGCCGAGCTGCACCAGCGCGCGACCGGCGACGAGGGGCCGATCGATCCGCGCGTGCTCGCGCCGGCGACGAAGCGCCAGGTGGTGGCGCGCATCCTCAACAACCTGCGCAACATCTACGAGCGCTCGGGCGATCGAGAACGCCTGCTGGGCGTGCTCGCGCGCATGCAGGTCCTGCGGCCCGACGACGAGGCGCGCGGGCGGTGGAAAGAGACCGCCGACCCGACGCGGGGACCCGCGATCAACTGAGCGAAGCCATCGTTCAGAGCGCGGCACCTCGAGGTCGTGCATGGACGTTCGAGCTCGCGCGCGTCTGATTTCTCTTCTTCCTTTCCCGAGAACGCCTAAGCTGCCGTGCGGATGACGGGGGAAGGCGACCTTGAGAGACTGCGGCGGGAGAACGCAGAGCTGAGTGCGCGGCTCGCCGAAGGGGACAGCGACGAAGTGCGCGGCGTGCACGCGGCGGCGTTCCTGCAGTCGGTGCTGGCCGCGGTGCCCGCGTTCGTGGCCCGCTTCGACGCCGACCTGCGCATCCGGTACATGAACCGGATCCAGCCCGGCCTCAAGATGGAGGAGGTGATCGGATCGTCGGTCTTCGTCTTCATTCACCCCGACGATCACCAGCTGGCGCGCACGACGATCGCGCGCGTGCTGTCGACGGGCGTGCCCGAGCACTACGACAGCGTCGCCACCGGCCCCAACGGCGGGCTCGCGTTCTACGAATGCTACGTCTCCCCGGTGCGAGACGGCGATCGTCCCGGCGGGTGCTTGATGGCGTTCGAGGTGACCACGCATCGCTCTCGCCAGCTGGCGCTGGAAGAGAGCCAGCGCCAGCTGCGCCTGGCCCTCGACGCGGGCGGCGTGGGGCTCTGGACCTGGGACCTCGTGACCGGCCAGGTGTTCTGGGACGAGCGCATGAAGGCGATGATGGGGCGCGAGACGACGACCGACTTCTCGACCTACATCTCCGAATTCGTGCACACCGACGACCGCGCGCGCATGGCCGCCGTCGGGCGCTACGTGCTGGACACGGGCAACTGGGCGGCCGAGGTGCACCGCATCGTGCGGCCCGACGGCGCCGTGCGCTGGATGATGTCCAGCGGGGACGTCGTGCGCGAGGACAACCGCGTCGTGCGCATCCTCGGCTGCAACATCGACATCACCGAGCACCGCGAGCTGGAAGAGCAGATGCGCCACGCGCAGAAGCTGGAGGCGACCGGCAGCCTGACGGCGGGCATCGCGCACAACTTCAACAACCTGCTGGCGGCCATCCTGCCGGCCCTCGAGCTCATGGCGCCGGTCGCGCCCGAGGGGTTGCGCGAGGTGGTCACCGAGGCGACGCACGCCGCGCGCCGCGCCGCCGAGCTGGTGAGCGAGCTGATGACGTTCGCGGGCCAGCGTCGCACGTCGTCGCGCCGGCCCGAGTCCATCGCGGGGCTGGTCGAGCGCGCGGTCGGCATCTGCCGTTCGACCTTCGATCGCCGGATCACGCTCGACGTGCGCCTGCCGCCGGTGCCGCTGCTGGTCGACTGCGACGGCGGCGCGATCGAGCAGGTGCTGGTGAACCTGATGCTCAACGCGCGCGACGCCCTGCGCGGCATGTACGATCGCGGCGCGCGCGTCTCCGTCGAGGTCGGCGAGACCGAAGCCGAAGGAGAGGGATCGGCTGGCCGGAGCAGCGGCCCGGTGCCGCTCTGCAACATCAGCGTCACCGACAACGGCATCGGCATGCCCGAGGAGATCCGCCGGCGGATGTTCGAGCCGTTCTTCACGACCAAGCCGGTCGGGCAGGGGACCGGCCTCGGCCTCTCGACCAGCTACGCGATCGTGCGCGAGCACGGTGGCACGATCGAATGCGAGTCGGAGCTGGGGCAGGGTACGCGTGTCTCGGTGTTGCTTCCGCGGCACGGTGGCCGCGCGCGCGCGCGCCCTCCGACGCCGGTCACGCTGCCCGGAGTCACGGCGGCGCACGTGCTGCTCGTCGAGGACGAGGCGGCGATCCGCAAGGTGGTGCGACGGCTGCTCGAATCGGTGGGCCACCGCGTGACCACAGTCAGCGGCACGCGCGAAGCGGTGGGGTGGCTGTCCGAGCCGCGCGACGTGACGGTGGTGCTGCTCGATCGTTCGATGCCCGACGGCCTGGGCGAGACCATCATACCCGAGCTCCGCCGGCACCTGCCACATGCGCGCGTTCTGCTGTTCACGGGCCAGGACGTCGAGCCCGAGGTCGCGGCGCTGGTTGACGGCGTGCTCGCCAAGCCGGTGACCAGCGAGGATCTCCTGCGGGCCGTCGAAGGCGCGTTGAAGGCGCCCAAGGGATAGCGTGGGCGGTCGTGACGTCAGTCGGGGCGTCAACTGCCTCAAGACCTGCCGCCACGGCGACATGATCTTCAACGTGCACGACCGGCACATCGGGCGGTCGCTGGATCTCTACGGCGAGTGGGCGGAGTCGGAGCTGGAGCTGCTGGGGCTGTTCATCAGGCCCGGCGACACCGTGATCGACGTCGGCGCCAACATCGGGACGCACACCGTCTTCTTCGCGCAGCGCGCGGGCGACACGGGCCAGGTGTACGGGTTCGAACCGCAGCGGATCGTGTTCCAGAACCTGTGCGCCAACCTGGCCCTCAATGGATTGCTCAACGTGCACGCGTTTCACGCGGCGGTGGCGCGCCAGCCGGGCACGATCGTCGTGCCGCCGATCTCGTACGCCGAGCCGGGCAACTACGGCGGCGTCTCGCTCGCCGCCGGCGGCGAGGTGGCGGGCGGCGAGCGCGTGCCGGTGACGTCGCTCGATGAGCTGGGCCTCACGCGCTGCCGTCTGCTCAAGGTCGATGTCGAGGGGATGGAGCTCGCCGTGCTCGAGGGCGGACGCGCGCTCGTGACGGCGGCGCGGCCGATCGTCTACGTCGAGAACAACGACGCCGCGAAGTCGCCGGAGCTGATCGACTGGCTGCTCTCGTTCGACTACCATTTGTTCTGGCATGTTTCGGCGTTCTTCAATCCGCGGAACTTCTTCGCCAAGGCCGAGAACGTGTTCGGCAACATCGGAGACCTGAACATGATCGGCGTCAGCGCCGACCTGGCGCCGGCGTTCGCGCGCTTTCCCCGCGTCACCGGCCGCGACGACCACTGGGAGGCGTTGCAGCGACGATTGGGCCCATGACGACCGCGCTCAACACGCGCCCGATCCCGCGCACCGGCGAGGCGATCCCGGTCATCGGCCTCGGCACCTGGCAGACGTTCGACGTCGGCGACGCGCCCGAGGAGCGGGCGCCGCTCGGCGAGGTGCTCGACGCTTTCTTCTCTGGCGGCGGCCGCGTGATCGATTCGTCGCCGATGTACGGCCGCGCCGAAGGCGTCGTCGGCGATCTGCTCGCCGCGCGCGCCGGTGGCACGGCAGCCGCGCCGCGCCCGTTTCTGGCGACCAAGGTCTGGACCCGGGGGAAGGCCGCAGGCGAGACGCAGATGCGGCGCTCGATGCAGCTGATGCGCACCCGGTGCATGGACCTCCTGCAGGTGCACAACCTGGTCGACTGGCGAACACATCTGGAGACGCTGCGTGCCTGGAAGAAGGAAGGCCTCGTGCGCTACATCGGCGTGACGCACTACCAGCTGGGCGCGCTCGGCGATCTCGAGCGCATCGTGACCAAGGAATCGATCGACTTCGTGCAATTGCCGTATTCGATCGTCACGCGCGACGCCGAGGCGCGCTTGCTGCCGGCCGCGGCCGCGTCCGGCGCCGCCGTGCTGGTGATGCGCCCGTTCGAGGAGGGCGCGCTGTTCGCGCGCGTGCGCGGCAAGCAACTGCCGCCGTGGGCCGCGGACTTCGACTGTGCCAGCTGGGCGCAGTTCTTCCTGAAGTTCATCCTCGGCCACCCCGCGGTGACCTGCCCGATCCCGGCGACCGCGAGCCCGAAGCACCTGGCCGACAACCTCGGCGCCGGCCGCGGCCGGCTGCCCGACGAAGCGACGCGGAAGAGGATGATCGACTACGTCAGCGGGTGAAGACCGTCGCGCCCGCGATCAGGCCGTAGTAGGTCTCGGACGCCGACGTGTACGAAAGCGGGCGCTGGCTGAAGCTGTAGCTGTTGTGAATCACCGGCACCGACGCGCGCAGCGCCAGCCAGTCGAGCAGTTGCCAGCTGGCGGCGACGGTGCTGGCGAATCCCTGCACGCTGGCGTCGGACTCGGAGCCGAGCTGCCCCGCGCCGCGGCCGAGGCCGAAGCCCGGCAAGTACGCGAGCTCGAGCGCCAGACCCACCGACGGCGCGAGCGCGACGCGCGCGTCGAGCCCGAGCGTCATGTGCGAGACCTGCACGTCGGGCAGGCACACCTGCGTGCTGGTGTTGATGCACGCGGATGGCGCCGGCTGCCCGCGCCGCTCGAGGTCGTAGCCGATGTGCCCGTACCCGACGAGCGGCGTCAGCAGAAAACGCTCGGCGAGCGGGATGGCGTAGCGCACGTCGAAGCCCCAGCGCGTCTCGGTGAACGGGTAGATCAGCGTGCCGTTGTCCGGCTGGCCGATGCCCGCGTTGCCGACCTCGGTGCCGAACGACGCGCCGATTCCCAGGCGCGCCAGCCAGCGATTCTCGAGCGAAAGGAGAGGGAACGCCTCGAGCTCCGCCGCGACGCCAGCGCGCGGCGCGCCCGCGTCGCCCTGCAAGGGCGCATCGAAATGAAAGCTGCGCGACATCACCGACGTTCCGAGCTCGAACGCGATCCGGTGCGGGGCGACCACCGCGGGTAGGTTGCCGGTCGCGCGCGCGCGCAGGCTGCCGGAGGCCTGGTCGTCGCCGTCGTCGGCCGCCGGCCGGCGCACCGTCGGGGTCGTCGTTTCCGCGCCGAAGACCTCGGCTTCCAGCGCCTCGGTCGACTTGTTGGCGCTGGCGGCCGGCTCGCGCTTCGACGGCGCCGCGCGGTGCTTCCGCACGGCCGGGGCCGGCGTCTGGGTCTTGGGCGCCGTCCCCTCGGGCGGTTGCCAGAGCGGCGTCGCGGCGACGACCGCGGACGCCGGCGCCGCGGCCGCGACCAGCAGCAGAATCGACGCGGAAAAGCGGGTGGCGAGCTTGGTCGACATGTCAGGCTATCTCTAGGCGGCACCGACCCGGTGCGCAAGAGCCTTGGCGGAAGCCGCCGCTCTCGGCTGCGCGCTGCGGCAGAGCGGCGGCCCGGAAACATTGCAGGTAGCCGTGAATCTGCCGAATATGGTTCCGTGCGGACTCTATCGACCGGGTTGGCTTTGCTGGTCCTGCTCGTCGCGCGCGCAGGCCCGGTGGCGGCGCAGGCGGCGTCCGCGCGGGTCGCGGTGCAGCCGCTCGACGGGACGGCTGGCGCGTCGCTGCGCCAGCAGATCTCGCGGCTGGTGCGCGGGCACGGCTTTCAGGTGCTGACGTCGATCCCGCGCGTCCGGGGAACGGCCCAGTATCCGGAGATCGCGCGCGATCACCGACTCGCGGCGTTTGTGACTTGCGATCTCGAGGAGCACAGGACGCGGCGGACGCTGACGATCCTTATCTGGGACGGAGCCCGGGGCGACGTGCTCGGGCGCTGGTCGGCGAGTGGGTCGGCGAAGGCGGTCGCGAAGGCGCTGGCGAAGGGGTTCTGGAAGCACCTGGGTCCGGCGTTGGAAAAGGCGCAGGCGCCCGAGAGTGACGAGGTCGCGCCCGCGCCGCCGATGCGCATCGACGCGGGCAGCCCGATCTAGCTCATGATCTAGCTCTCGAAGCGCACGACGACCGGCGCGTGGTCGCTGGTGCCGTACTCGCGGTGCGCGACGCAGCTGACGGCGCGCGCCGCCAGCGCCTCGCTGGCCAGGACGTAGTCGATGCGCCAGCCGAGGTTGCGCTGGCGCAGATTTCGCCACGGCGCCCACCAGGTGAAGAGCTGGTCGTTCGTCGGATCGAGGCGCCGCGCGACGTCGCCGAGTCCGTGGCCGAGGAGGCGCTCGAAGCGCTCGCGCTCCTGCGGGAGCTGCCCGATCGCGCGTGGATTGCGATCCTTCGGGTACACGTCGATGTCGGCGCGCGCGACGTTGAGGTCGCCGCACACGACCAGCGCAGAGGTGCCCTGAACAGCCGCGGCGCCAAAGCTCTCGGCGAAGCCGATGAGGCCGTCGAGAAATCGGATCTTGGCCGCGAGATCCTTGCCGCCGTTGGGCACGTACGCCGACGCCACGGTCAGACGGCTCCCGGGACGGAGCCCGCTCGTGCCGGGGGCGGGCGCCGCGGGCACCGTCATCGTGGCGGTCACGATGCGCGCTTCGTGGTCGAACGGCGGGTGCGAAAATACTGGAGGTTCGGGCGTCAAACTCTTGGCGACGTGCAACGCCACGCCCGAATAGCCCTTGGGGCCGCCGTGCCAGTAGCACCAATAACCGTCAATCTCGCGAAGCTCAGGCGGAATTTGCTCGGCGGTGGCCTTGATTTCCTGCAGGCAGACGACGTCGGGGCGCTCGGCGGCGATCCAACCTCCGACCTCGGCCTGGCGCGCGCGGATGCCATTGATGTTCCATGTCGCAATCTTCATGGCGTCAATCCACTTTCTACTTCGGCTATCTAACGCGCCGGCGCCAGGCGGTCACGGGTTTCCGTCGTGTTTCCCTTTGGTCAGAAAGAAGTGTTAGAAAAGCGAGAATGAGCGAGGACGCACTGTTATCGCAGCAGAGGGTCGCGCCCACCTATAAGAACCCCTTTCTTTGGGTGCCGACCAGCTACTTCACGATGGGCCTGGTGTACGTGACCGTTGGCAGCGTCGCGAACATCATGTTCAAGAACCTGGGCATGCCGAACGACCAGGCTGCCCTCTGGTCTAGCCTGCTTGGTTTCCCTTACACGCTGAAGTTTCTCTGGGCGCCGCTGCTGGAGCTCTACCGAACGAAGAAGTTCTTCGTGGTGTTGATGCAGTTCATCCTCGCGGCGCTGGTCGCCGCGGTCGGCCTGTCGTTGCAGCTCCCGGGCAAGTCGTTCATTTTTCCGGCCCTCGGGCTGATGGCGCTGGCGGCGATCGCGGGCGCGACCCAGGACATCGGGTCTGACGGCGTGTACGTCACCACGCTCGCGTCGAAGGAACAGGCTCGCTACACCGGCTTTCAGAGCATGTGCTGGAACCTGGGGCCGATCCTGGCCACCGGTCTGCTCGTGCGTTTGAGCGGCACGTTCCAGGAGCGGACCGGAAGCTGGGCGACCGCCTGGACGATCATCATGCTGATCAGCGCCGTGATCATCTTCGGGATGGCGCTGTTTCACGTTCGCGTGCTGCCGTCGGGGTCGAAGGCGCCCGGCTCGCCCGCCAGCTTCGGCGACGCGATGAAGACCTTCGGTGACGCGTTCGCGACCTTCTTCAAGAAGGACGGGATCTGGGCGATGATCGCGTTCGCGTTCCTCTATCGTCTGGGGCTCGGCCTCCTCGACAAGATGGGGCCGCTGTTCATGATCGACTCGCGCGCCAGCGGTGGCCTCGGCCTGTCGAACCAGATGCTGGGCGACATCAACGGCACCTTCGGCACCGGCGCGTTCATTCTGGGTTCGTTCCTGGGCGGTATGTACGTCGCGTCACGCGGGCTGCGCCAGTCGCGCATGCTGCTGGTGCTGGCGCTCAACATCCCGAACGCGACGTTCCTCTATCTCAGCCAGTCGATGACCTCGAGTCCCTACGTCATCACCGCGGTCGTGACGCTGGAGAAGCTCGGATGGGGCTTCGGTGCTGTCGGGCACATGCTGTACATGATGCAGCAGATCGCGCCCGGTCCTTACAAGACCGCGCACTACACCTTTGCCACGGCGCTCATGGGCCTGTGCATGATGACCACCGGCATGGTCAGCGGCTTCATCCAGCAAGCCGTGGGCTACCAGACCTTCTTCGTGATCGTCCTCGTGGCGGCGGTTCCGTCGATCGCGGCGACGCTGTTCGCGCCGTATCCGTACCGCGACGGCACGATGCCCGAGATCAAGAAGGCCGAAGCCGAGGTCAAGCCGGTCGGCGCGGTCTAGTCACTTCGGAACCCTCGAAGGGTTCCGAAGCGCCCTCACTCGACGTGCGCGGAGATCATCTTCGCCATGTCGAACATGCTGATCTTCCGCCGCCCGCCGAAGATCGGCAGCAGCTTTTCGTCGGCGTTGATCATGCGGCGGTTCTTGCGGTCCTGCAGCCCCTCGGCCTTGACGTAGTCCCACATCTTCTTCACCACCTGCGTGCGCGGCAGCGGGCGGATGCCCACGACGACCGCCAGCTTGGCGTCGGGCTGCACCGGCCGCGTCAGGCCCGGCGAGCCCGACTTGCCCTTCGCGACCGCGCGGCCAGGCTTGCGCGCGCCGGCGCCACGCGGGCTGCCGTTCGCGGGCTTGCGCTTGGTGGTGGCGCTGGTAGCGCGCGTGCGCGTGGTGCGGCTGGTCCTCTTGGCGGTTCGTACCGGCATGGTTCTCTCCTTGGCTCGTTTGAGCGATCTCAACGGCCAAGATGACCACTCACAATTGATTGCGCTCTCGGGCGTGGGCCCTAACTGGCCTGGTTTTCCAGGCGCGTGAGCCAGTAGTCGACGTCGAAGCGCGCGTCGCCGGTCAGGTGCCGCCATAGCTTGATGCGGTTCACGACCTCGAGGCGCGCTTCGTTGCCGTGCCACGGCTCGGGGCTGCCGAGGATGCCGGGGATCGCGGTGTCGCCGAGATCGGCGGTGTTCCACAGCAGTCGTTGCGGCACGCTGGGGTTGAGGCGCAGCTTCAGCATCACGCGGCGGGCCTGCGTGATGTTCGGCTGGCCGCAGTGCCACAGGCCGTGGTGGCAGACGAGCAGCGTACCGGCGTTGCACACCGTCGGGATCTGCCCGACGAAGTTCTGGTAGCGCGCGACGTCGGATTCGTTCACGCGGCGCAGGTGGCTGCCGGGCAGGATCATCGTGCCGCCCATCGCGCGCGGCGTGTCCTGCAGAAAGAAGAACAGCTGGATGTCGAACGCCGTGCGCGGATCGACGATCGCGTCGGCGTGCCACGGCTGGCTCCAGCGCTGGCTGGGCTCGATGGTGTGCGCGTAGTGGTGGTCGTAGAGCGCGCGCGGCCCGACCAGGCTCTGGATGATGCCGGCGATCGCGGGCGAGCGGATGATCGCCGCGAGACCGACGCTGTCAGGCCAGATCTGGTCGACCGGCTGGCCGGGCCAGCGCGAGGCCGGCTCGCCGCGCTTCGCGGAGAAGCTGCTGGGCCGCGAGCCGGAGGCGATCTCGGCCAGCGCCTCTTCGCACAGCGCGCGCGGGACGAGCTCGTCGAAGCGCAGGAAGCCGCGCGCCACGAAGGACGCCACCTGCTTGGAATCGAGGAGGTGGCGCGCGTCGGTCATCGCGGCGAGGCTCAGGCCTGGACCATCCGTTCCAGGACGTACTCGAAGCGCAGGTGCGACGTCTCGTGCTCCTGTCCAGCGGGACGCGGCAGGTGAATCGGGAACTGCATCACGCGCCAACCGTCCTTCATCGCGGCCAGCACCGACGGGAACGGCGGCTTGTCGCTGTCGCCCGACATTCCGGTCGCGCGTCCGGTCCCGTCATAGAACGACCAGGCCAGCACCGGGCTGCCCAGGTCCGGCGTCGCCAGACACAGGATCAGGATCTGCTGCCGCACACGTCAATTGTAAGAGACGCGTCGGTTCAGAGCTAGTCGCCGCCCGGCCCGAGCAGCTCGTTGACCAGCGGGCCGTTGGTGTAGCGCTCGCCACCGTCGCAGACCATGAACACGATGGTCTTTCCGGCGAACTCGGGACGCCGCGCCAGGCGCAGCGCGGCCGCGAGCGTTGCCCCCGACGAGATGCCGGCCGAGATCCCCTCGACGCGCGCCAGCTGTCGCGCATGCGCGAACGCGTCGTCGTCGGAGATCGGCATCACCTCGTCGATGAGATCGCGCCGCAGGATCGGCGGCACGAAGCCCGCGCCGATGCCCTGGATCATGTGGTTCGTCGGCTTCTGTCCCGACAGCACCGCCGCGTTGGCCGGCTCGACCGCGACGATGCGCACGGCCGGCTTGCGTTGCTTCAGGACCTCGCCGACGCCGGTGATCGTGCCGCCGGTGCCGACGCCGGCGACGAACGCGTCGATCGCGCCCGCCGTGTCGTCCCAGAGCTCGACCGCGGTCGTGCGGCGGTGCACGTCTGCGTTGGCGGGGTTGCGGAACTGGTCGAGCCCGATCGCGCCCGGCGTCGTGCGGCGCAGCTCGTCCGCCTTCTCGATCGCCTCGCGCATCAGCGTGCCCGGCGTCAGCGTCACGCGCGCGCCGAGATAGCGCAGCAGCGCGAGCCGCTCCTTCGACATGCGCTCGGGCATGGTCACCATCAGGCGGTAGCCCTTGGTCGCCGCCACGAACGCCAGCGCGATGCCGGTGTTGCCGCTGGTCGCCTCGACGATGGTGCCGCCCGGCGCCAGCAGCCCGCGCCGTTCGGCGTCCTCGATCATCGCGACCGCGATGCGGTCCTTGACGCTGCCGCAGGGGTTGCGCGACTCGAGCTTGGCCAGCAACCGCGCGCCGCCGGTGTCGATGCGCACCAGCTCGCAGAGCGGCGTGGCGCCGATCGTCGCCGTGATTCCGCGTGCGACACGCCCGCTCATCCGTGCTGCCGCGCCTCGATCAGCTTCTTCGCGCCCAGCGTCGCCAGCGCCAGCAGCGTCAGGGTGGACGCCACCGCGAACGCGCCGACCATGTTGTACTCGTTGTAGAGGATCTCCACGTGCAGCGGCACGGTGTTGGTGAGGCCGCGGATGTGACCCGAGACGACCGACACCGCGCCGAACTCGCCCATCGCGCGCGCGTTGCACAGCACCACTCCGTAGAGCAGTCCCCAGCGCACCTTGGGAAGGGTGACGCGGAACAGGATCTGCCAGCCGCTCGCGCCCAGCGTCAGCGCGACCTCTTCCTCGTCGTTTCCCAGGTCCTGCATGATCGGCAGCACCTCGCGCGCGACGAACGGAAACGTCACGAACGTCGTCGCCAGGATGATGCCGGGCACCGCGAAGATGATGTGGATGTCGTGCGCCTCCAGCCA
>CAZNCQ010000161.1:0-16218 GCA_964571275.1 uncultured Myxococcales bacterium | reverse complement strand
CCTTGCTCCAGCCGCACGGCGTTGCCGCCCAGCAGATCGATTGCGGGAAAGACCAACATGCGCCGCGGAGTCTAGTCGCTCCGCCGCGACCTGGCTACGAGGTCGCCGCGACGAATGAACGCAGCAGCGCCAGCCCCGCGGTCTGGCTTTTCTCGGGGTGAAACTGACAGGCGAAGACGTTGTCGCGCGCGACCGCCGAGCAGAAGCGGCCGCCGTAGTCGGTGGCCAGCGCCACGTCCTCGGCACGCGTCGGGTCGGGGAAATAGCTGTGCACGAAGTAGAAGAATGTGCCGTCGGGGATCGCGCTCAGCACCGGCGTGCCGGCCGCCGGCCCGCGCTGCGCGCCGTTCCAGCCCATGTGCGGGATCTTCAGCCCCGGCGTCGGCGTGAATCGACGCACGCGACCGGGGAAGATGCCGAGCCCGCGGCAGGTGGGGTCTTCCTCGCTGCCTTCGAACAAGACTTGCAGCCCGAGGCAGATTCCCAGGTACGGCTTTCCCGCCGCGACCGCGCTGCGCACCGCCTGTTCCAGCGCGCCGCCGCCGCGGGCGAGCCCGCTCATGCAGCCGCCGAACGCGCCCTGTCCAGGGACGACGACCTTGTCGGCGCGCGCGACCACGTCCGCGTCGGACGTGACGGTGACGTCGGCGCCCGCGGTGGCCAGCGCCTTCTCGACGCTGCGCAGGTTGCCGGTTCCGGTGTCGGCGACGGCGACGCGCGGCCGGGCGCTCACGACGTGAGCGTCCCCTTCGTCGAAGGTACGCCGGTGACGCGGGGGTCCAGCTGAACCGCGGCGCGCGTCGCGCGCGCGAACGCCTTGAACAACGCCTCGACGATGTGGTGCGCATTTTCGCCGTAGCGCACCTCCAGGTGGAGGTTGCACAGCGCCGCGGCGACGAAGCCGCCGAAGAACTCGCGCGCGAGCTCGGCGTCGAAGGTCCCGATCCACTTGCCCTTGACGGCGTCGGCCCGGTAGACGAAGGCCGCGCGGCCGCCGAAGTCGACCGCCGCCGAGACCAGCGTCTCGTCCATCGGCATGAGCGCGTCGCCGTAGCGGCTGATGCCGCTGCGATCGCCCAGCGCCTGGCGGAACGCCTGGCCCAGGCAGATGCCGACGTCCTCGACCGTGTGGTGGGCGTCGACGTCGACATCGCCGGTCGCCTGCACCTCCAGGTCGAAGAGACCGTGCTTGGCGAACGCTTCCAGCATGTGGTTGAAGAACGGCACCGGCGTCGCGATCTTGCGCACGCCTGTCCCGTCGAGGGTCACCGAGAGCTGGATCTGGGTCTCGGTGGTCTTGCGCTCTACCGTGGCGCGCCGGCTGGTCG
Source organism: uncultured Myxococcales bacterium (assembly GCA_964571275.1). Lineage (GTDB taxonomy): Bacteria > Myxococcota_A > Polyangia > Fen-1088 > Fen-1088 > DASRQZ01. Next base: position 14,890 of record CAZNCQ010000161.1, on the reverse strand, counting down.
ACATGCGTTTTGGCCGGGATTCTAGCCGCGCCTCATCGGCCGGCCAAAGGTTTCTCGGGGAGTTTGACGATAAGTAGCTATAATGACCCGGTACGGCGCGATGACGAAGCCGCTGCGCAGCCCGGTCGTTGGGTACAACCACAATCTGCGATATCGCGGGCGTCTGTTTCATGTGCAGACCGAGGATTCGGGCCCGGTCAATCCGCACGTCTTCACGCACCTGTTCTTCGAGGGCACGATCCTCGCGTCGAAGAAGCTGCAGTACGACGCGGAGTCTCACGAGGACACCGTGAGGGTGCAGATGCAGCAGCTGCACAAGTCGATGATGCGCGAGCTGACGCTCGGCGGGCATGACCAGCGGGTCATCGCGTTCTTCGCCGCGCGCGGTCAAGAGGCGTTCTCGGAGCCGGCACCCGCGCGGCCGGCAGCGGAGCCCGCGCCGCCAGCACCGGCCGGGACGCCCGTGCCGGCTGAAGCAGTGGAGACGGCGCCGATTGTCGCCGGGCCGCCGTCGCAGGTGGTCGCCGGCGAGCTGTCGGTCGCGCCGGTCACCGCGCCGCCGCCGCCGGTGGCGGCACCCGTGGTTCAGGTGAGCGGCGTCGTCGCGGGCAGCATCGACAACGGTGCCGTACGCCGCCCTGCGCCCGCGGCCGTTCCGCCGGCGGCCAAGGGAACGCCGCGGCCCGTCGTGATGGTGAGGCCCACCGCGATGAAGCGGCCGCCGATGGTCTTCTCGTCGTCGGCCGACGGCGTCGTCGTGCAGCGCAGCGTCGTGGTCTCCGTCGGTGGTCCGGCGCCTGCCGCCGCGCCCGCGGCCGCCGACGCGACCGCGCGCATTCGCCCCGCCGCGGTGATCGGCGACGCCGGTCCGGTCGCGCCGCCCCACGCGGCGCAGACCATGGCCGATCAGGCGCCCGTGGCGCGCGGCCGAGCGCCGACCGGCGGCGAAAACGCGTTCTCGGATCTCGTGAGTGACAAGAGCCTCGACGAGGTCATCCTCGAATACTTGTCCGACGACAACGAGCCCGAACGGCGCTGAGCGGGGCCGCTGAGGGGAACTCAACCGAGGCGGATCAGCTGGCCGGCGTCGGCGTCGAGCAGGACCAGGTCGCCGTCGCTGATCGCCGCGCAGGCGCCGCGGGCCCCGACGATCGCGGGGATGCCACGCTCGCGCGCCTGCGCCGCGACGTGGTCGAGGACGCCTCCGGTCTCGACCACCAGACCGGCCGCCCGGAGCAGTGGCAGCTCCGTCGGCAGCAAGGTAGCGGCGACGATGATCGCGCCCGCGTCGAACGCGCGATCCCTGCCCAGCGCCGCCGCTCGGTGGACCACCGCGCGTCCGATGGCGCGCCCCCCCGATGCACGCTGGCCTCGGATCACCACGCCGCCGGTACCCGCGCATGGCGACCCTCCTCCGGCGGCCGTCACGGGCGGGTCCTGAAGCGCGCGCGCGTGCTCCGCGCGTGCCGTCGCGACCGGCTCTCGCAGATCCTCGCGGGCGGTCGGTACCTCGCCGCTCGCGAGCGCGCGCACGCGCTCGAACGGCAGCCAGAAGATATCGTCGGGCGCCGCGAGCACACCGGTCGCGGTCAGGCGTTCCCCCTCGCGGCGCAGCGCCCCGCGCACAGCAGCCTGTACGCGCGCGTAGAGCCAATCATCGTCCTCGCCCGCGGCGCGCGCGCGCCGCGCCTCCGCGAGCAGCGTCGCGAACGTCGCTTTCTCGGCCGGTGACAGCGGCTCGACAAGCTCTCGCGCGGCGCCCTGCCAGGTCCGCGACGGCTCGCTGATCGCCGGCGCGGCGCCCGCCTCCGTCGGATGTGCGGGCGTCAACGACAACAGCCGCGCCGGATCCTCTCGATACGTCGGAACGGCGACGTCCCAGACCGGCGCCTCGTCGCCGAAGCGCGCCAGGTACGCGGCAAGCGCGGCGGCCCGCGCCTCGTCAGACGCCGCGCCTCGCAGCTCGCTCGCTCGCGCGTGCCGCTCCTCGGCCATCGACGGAACAGCTGCGTAGAGCGACCGCAGAACCTCATCCGATCGTTCTCCGATGTGCTGGCGCAGGAAATCGTCGAGGGCGCGCGTCGCCCGTCGCGCGGCGGGCTGGATCACGCCATAGATGGCGTCGTACATCTCGAGGAAGATCGCCAGGGTCTCTTCCAGCGGCGGCGGCAAGGCGCCCGCGCGCGACCAGGCTTCGAACCGCTCGATCAGCGCCGCCAGCTCGCCTCCGACGGCGCCGGCGTCAATCGTGCGCGAGGGTGCCGGGCCGTCGGGCGCGGAGTACAGGTAACCACCGGCGACCCGCTGGCGGATGCCGATGCGGCAGCGCGCGTCGACCAGCGCGACCAACCCCGCCTGCGCCGGCGACAGCGGCAGCGGGTTGTGGGCGGCGTCCCACCGCCACGCGCCCGGCCCCAGCGCCGCGCCCGGCCCCCCTGTCGACGTCCGTGGCGCCGGTGGGGCGATGTACGCGCGCAGCTGTAGCAAGACCAGCTGCGCGCCCGCGAGCACCCACTCGATCTCGACGGCGTGCCCCTGGCGCACGGCCAGCTCTCCGAGCACACGCTCGAGCTCGGCCCGAACGCCCACGCCAATGACGCCACCGCCCGCGACTTCGACGACGGGCGGTTGTCCGCCCGCCGGATCGAAGGCGGCGCTGCCCGCCGCTCCACCGTCGACGTAGCCATGGATGAGCACCGCCGCGTCGGGATCGCTGGGACCCGCCTGTCCGCGGCGCGCGTGCGCGTACGCGACGGCGCCCGGCGACAGCCCCGACGCCAGCACGCGCCGGATCGCCGCCGGCACGCCGGCGCGGGCGACCCCGACGACCGACTCGTAGACGCCCGCGGCGAGCGCGTCGCCGCGGTCCTCGCCGGCGAACGACGACCGCACCGAAAACCGCGCGCCTGCGTCGCGCGGCGCCAGCCGGTCGAGGTGGCGGTCGAGCTCGCCCAGGAACCCGGGTGGCCAGGCCGCCGCGATCAGCGCGTCGCGCGCGCGGTCGACCTCCGCCAGGTTACCGGCGTCCCGCAGCGCCGCCGGCAGCGACGGCCCCGCCGCGCGGAGCCGCCGAAAGAGCTCGCCCGTGACCGCGAACGCCGCCGGCACGCGGTAACCAGCCCTTGCCAGCTGTAGCAGCGCGCGCGCCTTGCCGCCGATCGACACGGCTTCGCCGATCGACACGGCTTCGCCGATCGTCACGGCTTCGCCGATCGAGCTGGCGCTGTCGCCTCCGTCGATCGCGCGGGCGCCCTCGCCCGTGAGAGCGACGCAGAGACTCATGGACATGGTCTACCCCATGCTAACTTCGCCGCCCATGAGAGGTCCGCTTCTTTCCGGTGCGCTGGGCAGCACGGCGTCGCTGACGGCGATTGCGGGCCGCGCCCAGGGCGCCGCTCCGGTCGTGGTGCTCGGGCCGCTCTGGTTGGGCGTGACGCTCTCGACCGAGCTTCGCGTGCTGATGCTGGTGGCCAGCGACGACCACGCCGCGGTGAAGCGCGCGCGCCGCCGCGCGCTCAAGGCCGGCCGCGCGTTCGAGGTCGCCGTCGGCGGCGCCGAGGTGCCGCTGCAGCCGCGCTCGGTCGGCGCGATGATCATCGAGAACGTCGCGGGGCTCGAGCCCGCCGCCGCCGCGCGCTGGATCGAGGCCCTGGTGCCAAGCCTTCGCCCGGGCGGGCGGCTCATCGCCGCCGACGCCACCGGCGATCCGGCAGCGATGGCGCGCGTCTCGGCGACGTTCCTGTCGGCGGCGCTGGTCGGGCTCACGCAGGAGATGCCACGCGACGGCGTGGTGCTGACCGTCGCGCAAGCGCCCGACGCGCGCGTGATGGCGGCCCGCTTTGCCGCGCCCGGGGCCGCCGCCGTCAGTTCGCCGTGACCGACACGTTGTCGAGGCAGAACGTACCCGGCCCGCCCGAGAGGTTGAAGGCGACGCCCATGGTGCTGTCGGTTGGGCCGCGCGTGAACGTGTGGGTGATCGTCTGCAACGACGCGCCGACCTGTTCGTTCATGAAGTCGGAGCCGGTGGCGTCGTAGGCGGGCGGGTTGATGTCGCCGACCTTGGACTCGATCATCAAATTTCCCGTCGATGACGCCTGATACGAGAAGGTGTAGGGAACGCCGCCGGTGATCGGGAACGGTGACGCTGCGCCCGAGGGATAACCGATCGTCGCCGACCCGAGCGCGACGGTCACGCAGAACTGCCCGCCGTTCACGTTCTGGGTGACCTGGCCCATCATCGCCGGCAGCCCCCAGCCGGTGGAGCCGTTCGAGAAATCGCCGTTCACGACCAGGTTCGTGCCGCCGGTCATGCCGCCGCTGCCGGTCATGCCGCCGCTGCCGGTGGCGCCGCCGCTGCCGTTGCCGCTGCCGCCGGCGCCGTTTCCGCTGCCACCCGAGCCGTTGCCGCCGCCGCCCACGCCCGTCGAGCCGCCCGCGCCGTTGCCGGCGGTTCCGTTGTTGCCGCCCGTTCCGGTGACGCTGGTGCACGCGGTGGTGTGCGTGACCATCAACGGCGTGACGTCCGACGCCATGCCCGCCGCGACGCTCGACAAGGACGCCGTGCCGGCGCCGATGCAGTTGCCCGACGAATCGAGCGCGAGCGCCACGACCTGGACCGTGCCGCTGGTATCCACGTAGAGACCGGCCTTGTACGGCATGGTCGCGGTGAAGGTGACGTTCGCGAAGTCCTTGCTGGTGCCGGCCGCGGTGAGACGCAGTGTCACCGATTGAAACGGGGTGTCGCCGCTGACATCGAGCTCGAGCAGCGCGCGCGGGGAACAGCTGCCGCCCGACGCGGCCAGCCCCAGCGCCAGGACCAGGCCCAGGCCCAAACTCGAGCGCGCAGCGAGCTGCCGCAGAGAAGCCAGCCTCTGAATCGGAATGATCATCAGGACCTCCTGAAAGCTACTTTTTCGAGAATAAATAAGGGTACCGCCGAGGTCAGCGTAACCCTATCCAGCGCAGTCATTCCGTGTCAACGGCTGCCGTTGCGCGGCGCCCGCCGAAATCGACCGACTTTTTGCGCTACCCTGACAGCAGAATGCTGCGGCACTGGGGGTCCGCGTTCGCTCTGTCGATCGCCGCGCACCTGGTGGTCGTCGGTGGCGTGGTCGGCGCGCTCGTGTTGAGTGGGCTCTCGTTCCACGTTCCGATCGACGTCGATATCGTGGGAATGCGCATGGACGAGATCCACGATCTGCCGCTCGGACCGCCGCCCGCCGCCCGTGAGCCCAAGGAGGCTCGCTCACCCGCGCGCCTCCACGCGCCCAGGCCGCCGGCTCCCGACGGGGAGCTCGCGAGCGAGAAATCGGCGCGCGACGACAAGGCGGGCGCCGACGCCGAGACGCCGCCCGACACCGCGTCGGCGGCGCCGCACGCGAGCCGGCTCGAACAGTACGGGCCGGAAGGGTCGCGGGTGACGGCGCTCTTGCGCCTGGATCGCCTGCGCGGCACGCCCTACGTGACCGCGCTCGACGCGCTTCTCGGGCGCCTGCCCGATCGCCGCGATCTCCTCGATGGGACCGGGCTCGACCTCTTCCAGACCTTCGATGCGTTGCTGATCGCGACGCCGAACCCGCTCGACTACACGGTCACGTTCCTGGCGGCGCGGCACCGGCTGAAGGACGGCGAGCTGCGCGCGGCGCTGGATCGGGGCGCGCGCGCGACCGGGCGGACGCTCGACTGGCGAACCGAGGGGCACCGCCCGTTCGCCGAACGGCATGCGCGGCGGCCGGCGCCGAGCGCCTCGCGCGACGAGCGGCTGATCGTGTTGCCGGCGCCGGGATTGGTGGTGGTGACGCCGCCGGTCTATCGACCGTTGCTGCTGGCGATGGCACGGCCGCGCCCGCCCGCCGCCGTGGCCACCGCGCGCGACTCGGGCAGCGACGCCGGATCCGCCGCGGCGGTCGCCGCCGGGTCGGCGGGCGCGGACGGCGCGGGCGAAGGGCCGCAGTGGGGCGCGCTGCTCCGTCGCATCGACGCCGAGGACGGGATCATGCCCACCGACGCGGTCGCGATGATCAGCGCGACCGATCTGTTCGGTGTGCGCAACCTGGCGCGCGGGGTCGATCCCGGGTCGCGCGGTCGGCCCTCCGACGCAGGGACGCCGGCCGCTGTCGCTCGCGCCGCGCGACAGCCAACCGGGACGATCGGCGGCATGGAGGTCCCGCGCGTCATCACCGTGTCCATCGGGGTCGAGCCGAGCCCATTCCTCGACGTCGTCGCCGAATTCGACGACGAGGACCAGGCGAGGCACTGGGAGGATACGTGGCCGTCGCTGCATCAGCGATTCATGACGAACCCCTACGTGATGATCACCGGGTTCAGCACACTGGTGGCGCGCGCGCAGCTGTCGCGGAGCGGCACGACGATTCACCTGCGCGAGACCGCGAGCGAGGGCGAGACGTTGCGCCTCCTCCAGATCGTCGCCCGCTTCATGGGCGTCGACCCGATGGCATCGCCCTAGGCATCGCCCTCGTTTTGGCCCCCGATTGACAGCTCCGGGCGGCGATAGTATCGACCGCTTCTTGCCGCGCGCGCTCGCCTCCGACGGGAACTTCATCTACCGCGATCCGGTCGAACGCCGGCTCCACGGTGCCCCCTGAGGTTCAGGCTCGTGCTCGCCGTTGCGCTGCTGGCATCGCTGGGGTCGCTGCGCGCCCGCGCCTGCGCCGACGATCCGCTGGTGCGCGAGCTTCTCGGCAGCAGCGACGACTTCCGCGCGGTCACCGTGCTGCGCCAGCGGGAGCTGGAACGCCGGGGCACGCCTGCGGGCTTCGAATGTGCGCGCCTGATCCTCGGCGCCTACCTGCGCCACGGTGAATTCGATCTCGTCGACGACTGGGTCACGCGCATGGGGCAGTGGTACGGGCCGCCGCTGCTGGCGCCCGGCCTGGCGCCGCGGCTGCGGGTCGAGGTCGCCTACCTGTTCGGCAACTCCGCCGAGGTCGAGCGCCGCGCCGCTGACGGCGGCGTCACCGGGGTGGAGCGCCTGACCATTCTGTCGCGCGCCGCGGATCTGCCGCTGTCGTTCGATCCGCGCGACGCCAGTTGCGACGCGGTCGCGTGCGCGCAGCTGCGCCGGATCCTCGACGATCGCGCGAGCCTGCCGCACAAGAGCCCGGGCCTGGCGCTCGCGCTCGGTGTCGTACCGGGGCTGGGACAGGTCTACGCGGGGCGCCCGCTCGCCGGCTTGGGCAGCTTCTTGCTCGACGGCTTTCTCATCGGCACGACCGCGTTTGCGCTCCACCGCCATGAGGACGCGCTGGTGGCGCTCTCCGGCGGTATCGGGCTGGCGTTCTACGGCGGCAGCCTTTACGCCGGCCATGAAGCCGCGACGCGCGTGAACGAGCACGCCGCCGACGAGCTGCGCGCTCGCATCCGCGCCGTGCCGGTCGACCTCGAGATCAACCGCCTGGCGGAGTGAGCGCAGCGCCGCTGTTCAGCGCGGCGGCGTCGGCTTCTTGCCGGACGCCGCCGGTGGCGGCGCCGCGGCGGGTGGCGGGCTTCTCGGCGCCTTGCTCGGGGCTGGCGTCCCCGCGGCCGGTCGCGGGGGCGGCGCCTGGGTATCGGCCAGGACCTCGTCGGCGGTCGTGCGCAGCTTGCCGCCGGTGTCGTTGGTCTTGACGCCCGCCGGCCGCTCCCAGGGGATGTCCTGCAGCGGCTGGCCCGCGGTCACCTCCATCATGTAGCGCGCGAACATCGGCACGGTCAGCATGAAGGCCGCGTCCTTTTGCCCGAGCGGCCGCTTGCGCAGGTCATCGCCCATCCAGGTCGTGGTCATCCAGCGCGAGGTGTAGCCGATGAACCAGGTGTCCATGGTCGCGCTCGACGTGCCGGTCTTGCCCGCGGCCGGCAGCCCGGTGGCGCGGATCGCCGGCGCGTGGCCGCGCGTGACCACGTGGCGCAGCAGCGTCGACGTCAGCCAAGCCGTGCGCGGCGCGATCACCGGCTTCGGCCGCTTGCCGGCGAGCGAGACGATGCGGTCCAGCCGGTCGTCGGCCGGCCCCTCGGCATCGCCGAGCGACGTGTTGTCCTCGAGCACGACACCGTTGCGATCGCGCACGCGGCGAATGTACACCGGGTCGACCAGCACGCCGTTGCGCGCGAACGCCGAGAACGCGCGCGTCATCTCGTCGGCGCGCGAGCACGACGCGCCCAGCGCCAGCGCCTGGTCGGGGATGATCTTCGTCGTGATACCCAGGCGGCGCGCCCACGCCTCGACCTCGTGCCCACCGACCAGCTTGAACAGCTGAACCGCGGGCACGTTCTTCGACCAGATGAGCGCGTACTCGAGCGTGACCTGGTACTCGATCGTGTTGTTGAGGTTGGTCGGCGTCCAGATCTCGCCGGTGATCGGATCGACCTCGGCGCGCGGGACGTCGTTCAGCAGCGACGTGAAGCCGTACCCGCGGTCGAGCGCCAGCGAATAGTACATCGGCTTGTACGCGGACCCGGGCTGGCGGCAGGCCTGCACGACGCGGTTGAACTGCGAGCGATCGTAGTCCTCGCCGCCGACCATCGCGACGACGTAGCCCGAGTGATGGTCGTAGCTGAAGATCGATCCCTCGACCCGCGGCGTCTGCTCCAGCGACAGCTCCACGGTCTTGGGACGCGCGCCCTGCGGGCTCCGTTCGTCGAAGGCGGGCATCCACTGCACTTCGCTCTTCGCGTCGTACGTCCAGTCCGCCCAGCGCCGCAGCCGCGACCGATGCGCGTTCTTGACCCAGACGACGTCGCCGGGGCTGACCACGCCGATGGTCGAATCCAGCGGGCGTCCGTTGGCGAAGTTGGTGGCGCTATAGGGGAACGCCCAGTTCATCCCCTGCGGCGGCATCCAGTAGCTGCCCTTGCCGATGCGCACGCGCGCGCCCGTCTTCGACGTCGACTCGACGATGCCCAGGTAGAGCTTGCCCTCGGCGGGCGGCTCGGCGCCGTAGTGCGCGTCGGCGCGCCGGATGAACGCGGCCGCGGCGCCGCCGGAGAGGTGCGCGACCGGGCCACGCCAGCCCTGGCGCTTGTCGAGCTTGCGCAGCGAGAAATCGACATTCTCTTGCGCCGAGACGTCGATCCACGGGACCAGCGTCGTCTCGATCTCGAGGCCGCCTTCCCAGAGGGCCTTCTCGCCATAGCGGCTCGCGATGTCGCGGCGCACGTGCTCGGCGAAGTGCGGCGAGATGTTGCGGAAGAAGTCGGGCCGCTCGCGCACGACGACCGGGCGCGCCCGCCACGGGTTTGCCTCCTTGTCGGTCAGGTAGCCGGCGGCGACCATCGCCGACAGCACCTGATCGCGCCGCGCCCGCGCGCGCTCGATGCTGGTCAGCGGCGAGAAGCGCGACGGTGCGCGCGCCAGCCCGGCCAGCATCGCCATCTCGCCGAGGTCGATCTCGTCGATCGACTTGTCGAAGTAGCGCCGCGCCGCCGCCGCCACGCCGTAGACGCCGTGGCCGAGGAAGATCTGATTGAGGTAGAGCGTGAGGATGTCGCGCTTGCTGTAGCGCTTCTCCAGCCGGCGCGCGAGGATCGCCTCGCGGATCTTGCGTTCGAACGTGCGCTCCGTCGACAGGAACGACTTCGCGACCTGCTGGGTGATGGTCGAGCCGCCCTGCGCCACCTCGCCGGCGCGCAGGTTCGCGCCCAGCGCGCGCGCGATGCCGCGATAGTCGATGCCGCCGTGCTCGAAGAAGCGGCGGTCCTCGGCGGCGATGAAGGCTTTGATGAGCGCGGGGGGAAAGCGTTCATAGGGCAGGATCTCGCGCCGCTGATTCGCGAGCTCGGCCAGCGGTGTGCCGTCCCAGGCGCGGATGATCGTCGTCGTCGCCGCCGTCTGGTGATAGGTCGCCAGGTCGGGAAGGTTGGGCAACGTGCGCGCAAAGTAGAGATAGGTGATCCCACCTGCGACGCACAGCAGCCCGGCGACGCACACCGCGCCGAAAGCATAGAACTTCCCCAGCCAGTACCAGAACCCTCCGTCGGAGGGATTTTCCACTTTGATCATGGGCGGGCCGGGGGACGGCAGCGACACTCTAACATCGTCTTTTTAGCTAACTGGTACCGCGACGTCGAGAGCCGCAGGCAGGGTCTCGGGACACTGACTTGGAAGTCCTGGCATCGCACTGGGCGCGCGTGCCAAGGCCGTCGCGGCCGGGAACTGAATCAATCACCGGAGGTTTTCCTGAATGACACCACGTTCCGCGAAGCTTTTCGTCCCGTCGTGTGTTCTTGGCCTGGCGCTGGCCGCCTGCGGTGGCGGCGGCGAGGGCGGCGGCGAAGCCGGGGCTAGCGGATCGGGGGGGGCGAGCGGGGCGGCGGGACAGGTGGGAACCGCCGGGATGACCGGGGCGGGGGGCAAGACCGGGGTCGGCGGCATGACCGGGGTGGGCGGCGTCACCGGCACGGGCGGCGCCGGCGGCGCGGGCGGCGCCAATACCAGCGACCCGCTCGTCGGCTGGGCGGCGCAGGGCTGCACCGTCGCCAGCGTGACGACGACGACCGGCGGCGGCACCACGACCGCGACGGCGGTGACCACCCTCGGCGCGCTCAATTCCGCCGCCGCAGGAACGGCGGCGAAGGTGATTCAGTTCTCGGGCAGCCTCAGCGGGACGCTGACCGTCGGCTCGAACAAGACCATCATCGGCGCGCCCGGCGCGAAGATCACCGGCCACATCTCGCTCGACCATTCGTCGAACGTGATCCTACAGAACTTCACGGTCGTCGGGTTGAACTGCTCCGACGTGCCGTCGAACGGCGACTGCCAGGACGGCGCCGACGCGATCACCGTCAACGGCTCGTCACACCACATCTGGATCGATCACCTCGACGTGTCCGACGGCTCCGACGGCAACCTCGACGTCACCGACGCCAGCGACTGCGTCACGATCTCGTGGACCAAGTTCCACTACTCGACGTCGCGCGTGGCTGGCTACACCGGCGAGGTGCACCACTTCTCGAACCTGGTCGGCGCCGACGACGCCGCGACCGGCGACACCGGGCACCTGCGCATTACCTGGCACCACGACTGGTGGGCCGACCACGTCGTCGAGCGCCAGCCGCGCGTGCGCTTCGGCCAGAACCACATCTTCAACAACCTCTGGACGTCGAGCGGCGACAACTACTGCGTGGCTGCGGCCGTCAACTCGAACGTTCTCGTCGAGAACAACGCCTTCTCCAACGTGAAGGACACGATGGACACCACCAACTACTCGAACGCCGCGACCATCGCGCTCCAGCGCAACAACGTCTTCAGCGGCACCGCGGCGGCGACGGCGAACAAGGGCACGGGTGTGTTCACGCCGCCCTATCCCTACACCCCCGACGACGCGTCGACGGTGCAGGCCGCGGTCATGGCGGGGGCGGGCCCGCACTAGGAGTCCTTGCCCGTCGCTCGTACGGGTTCCTAGTGACAAACGCGATCTGACGGGCAGGCCGGGTCTTTCCCGGACGACGCCACGACCAGCGTCGCCACGCCGACGACGCCGGCCGCGATCACCGCCCACACCCACCACGACGAGCGCTGTGACTCCGGCTGAGCCGGCGCCGGCTCATCGCTCGGGCGCGACGTGGCCGGCGCATCGACCATCGCCGGACGAGCAGCGGCCGGATCGTTCGCCAGCGCCAGCCGCGGCGCGTCCGGCGTTGATTCCGCGCGCGCGATCGAGCCCGCGCCGGCGATGAGCAAAAAGACCGGCAAAACCAGCGATGAGAACGTCAATTTAGGAAATCTCATGCGCGCATCCTAGTAACCGGGGCCGGCGCTCGTCAAACGCGGCGTCACGCCCGAGCCAGCCGGCGGCGTTGCTGCGGGCCCGCCTTCATGCTCCATTGATCGGCGTGGATCTGTTCGACCGCCCGCGCTCCGCGAACGCCCGCGACCGCGGGCGCGAGGAGACCGTCGAGGGCACGGTCGAGCGTATCGTCTTCACCGGCGGTGAAGGCGACTTCACGGTGGCGCGTCTCAAGCCGAGCGCGGGCGGTGAGGTGCTCACCATCGTCGGCAGCCTGCCCGGCGTGCCGGTCGGCGCGTCGCTGCGCGTCGTCGGCTACTTCGAGAACACGGTGCGCTTCGGCGCGCAGCTGCGGCTGTCGAGCTACACCGAGGTCGCCCCCGCGACGCTCGACGGCATTCGCCGCTATCTCGGCTCGGGGCTGATCAAGGGCATCGGGCCCGAGTTCGCCTCGCGCATCGTCGAGCGGTTCGGCATCACCACGCTCGAGGTGCTCGACCGCGACCCTGCACGCATCAGCGAGGTCAGCGGCATCGGCCCGGCGCGCGCCCGATCGATCCGCGAGGCGTGGGCCAGCCAGCGCGAGGTGCGCAAGGTGATGGTGTTCTTGCAGGGCTACGGCGTGTCGCCGGCGTTCGCGGCGCGCATCTACAAGCGCTACGGCCTGGCCGCGATCGCGCGCGTGCGCGAGAACCCGTATCGGCTGGCGTTCGACGTCTGGGGCATCGGCTTCCTGTCGGCCGACAAGCTCGCGGCGGCGCTGGGCATCGAGAAGGAGTCACCGGTGCGCATCGCCGCGGGCGTCCGCCACGTGCTGGAGGAGGCGGCCGGCAAGGGCGATGTCTTCGTGCCGCGACAGCGGCTCACGCGCGAGTCGGCCGCCCTGCTCGGCGTCACCGAGGCGATGGCGGACGCGGCGATCGACGGCCTGGCGCGCGCCGGCGAGGCGGCGATCGACGCGCGCATCTCGACGTCGACGCTCGACGGCGGCGCCGCGATCTACGAGACCGGCCTGTATCAGGCCGAGGTCGCGGCGGCGGCCGGGTTGCGCCGGCTGCTCGCGGCCCCGCCGCCGCCGGTGAAGATCGACCTCGATCGCGCGCTCGCCTGGTACGAGCAGGAAGCGCGTATCTCGCTGGCGAACCAGCAGGCCGAGGCGGTGCGGCGCGCGCTGGGCGGCAAGGTCGTGGTGATCACCGGCGGCCCCGGCGTCGGCAAGACGACGATCGTGCGCGGCGTCGTGTCGATCTTGACGCGCAAGGGGTTGCGCGTCGCGCTTGCGGCGCCGACCGGGCGCGCAGCCAAGCGCCTGTCGGAGGCGACCGGCGCGCCGGCCTCGACGCTGCACCGGCTGCTGGAGTGGCGGCCCGCCGAGGGCCGCTTCGGCCGCTGCGCCGATCGCCCGCTCGAGGTCGACCTGCTGGTCGTCGATGAAGCGTCGATGCTCGACGTGCGGCTGGCGGCGGATCTGGTGGCGGCGCTGCCGTCGTCGGCGCGGCTGTGCCTGGTGGGCGACGTCGACCAGCTGCCGTCGGTCGGGCCGGGCACGGTGCTGCGCGACGTGATCGCGTCCGGCGCCGTGCCGGTGGTGCGCCTGACCGAGATCTTCCGCCAGGCGGCGCAGAGCCTGATCGTGCTCAACGCGCACCGCATCCACGAGGGCGAGATGCCCGACTTCGGCGCGGCGCCGCCGGGCGCCGGCGCCAGCACGGCGTCCGCCGCCGACACGCGCGACTTCTTCTTCATCGAAGAGGACGACCCGGCACGCGCCGCGATCGTGATCCGCGATCTGGTCAGCGTGCGGCTGCCACGCCGCTACGGTCTCGATCCCCTGGAGATCCAGGTGCTCTCGCCGATGCACCGGGGTGACCTGGGCGCGGGCAACATCAACTTGCTGCTGCAGGAGGCGCTGTCGGCGAACGCGCCCGCGGGCGCCTCGCTCACGCGCGGCGCGCGCACCTTCCGCGCCGGCGACAAGGTGATGCAGATCCGCAACGACTACGACAAGGAGGTCTGGAACGGCGACATCGGCCGCGTCGTCGAGGCCGACGCAGCGTCGCAGCTGCTGCGCGTGCGCTTCGACGACCGCGACATCGAATACGGCCTCGACGAGATCGACGAGCTCACGCTCGCCTACGCGGCCACCGTGCACAAATCGCAGGGCTCGGAGTACGCCGCCGTGGTCATCCCCGTGCACACGCAGCACTACATGATGTTGCAGCGCAACCTGCTCTACACCGCGGTCACGCGCGGCAAGCGCCTGGTGGTGCTGGTCGGCTCGCGCAAGGCGCTGGGCATGGCGGTGCGCAACGCGGAGATCTCGTTGCGCTGCTCGGGCCTCGCGCAGCGGTTGCGCGACTGACTGTCAGAACCAGCCGCCGACGGTGGTCTTCACGCCGTAGCCGGTGCTGCCGCCGTTGAGGGGGAGCTCGAAGTCGGGACCCAGGCCCACGAACAGGTGCGGCACCAGATGGAAGAGAAACGGCGCGAAGATGTTCAGCGACGCCGACGTCGACCCGCCGGTTCCGAACTCCCGGTGGATGAAGATGCCCGCGGTGGGCCAGAACGACACTGGCTCGCTGATGGCGAGGTTGTAGCCGGCACGCACGCCGATGTCGAAGGCGTTTCTCGCTGGATTTCCCGAGTCGTGCGTGAATCCGATGAGACCACCGACCGAAATGTTGGTCGCGATGAAGTAGTCGAAGGCCGGTTGCAGGTGCAGCTCCCAGCCGCTGTGCAGATGCCCCTCGAGCTCGCCGCTGATCGCGATCGAGCCCGGGGCGCCGAATCTTCCCGCCCCGTTTCCTAGAGGTTGTGCTCTTGCGGGCGAAGCGAAGAGCAGACCGGCGACCAAGAACAGGAACGTGAGACCAAATAGTTTTTTCATGATTTGTCGGTATTGATTTTGCGACGGGAGCGTTTGCGTACCCGCATATTGATCATCTCGACGGCAAATGAGAAGGCCATCGCGAAGTAGACGTACCCTTTGTTGATGTGCCGGTCGAACGAGTCGGCGACCAGCAGAACGCCGATGAGCAGCAAGAACGACAGCGCCAGCACCTTCATGCTCGGGTGGCGAGTGATGAAACCGCTGACCGCGTCGGCGAAGATGAGCATCACGATCACCGCCAGCACCATCGCGGTGATCATGATCGGGAGGTGCGGCA
>CAZNCQ010000160.1:0-16244 GCA_964571275.1 uncultured Myxococcales bacterium | reverse complement strand
GCGAAGTCGAACACGAGCGCGCGCATGAGCGTCGACGCCGCGTCCGTCACCTGCCATGCCTGCGAGTAGATATACGGCAAGAGGCGATACCGAAGCGTGTCCGTTCCGACCAGGACCGTCTGCGCCGCTGCGCCGAAGGCGTAGAGGTTGCGGTCGAGGCCGGTGCCGTGCGTACGAAAGATCGGACAGAACGTAGAGAACTCGAGCCATCGCTCGAACAGCTCGGTGTACGCGGCCGAGCCGACTCCGCCCAGGCTCGACAAAGAGTAACCACCCGTGTCCGTCGTCCAGTAGGGAATTCCGGAGAGCGAGAAGTTCAGACCCGCTGGGATCTGCCGCTTGAGCGTCGCCCAATCGCCCGTGATATCTCCCGACCAGGTGACGGCGGCGTTCCGCTGCTGGCCGGCGTACGCCGAACGGGTCAGGATGAACACCCGTTTGTCGTTGGTGGCGGCGCGCTGGCCGTCGTGGACGGCCGTCGTCGTCATGAGAGGGAAGGCGTTGTAGACGACGGCGCCCGGTCCCACACTCGTCTGTGCCGTGCGGAACTCACCCCAGTTGGCGTTGAGCTCCGGCTCGCTCGCGTCGAGCCACCAGGCGTCGACGCCCTTGGTGAAGAGCTCGGTGTTCATTTGTTCCCAGTAGAGGGAGCGGGCGTCGGCGTTGAACGCGTCGTAGTACATCGTGCTGCCGTCGGAGAGCGCGGGCGTGATGAAATCGCCCGCTGCCTTGAGCGCGTTGTAGTTGTCACTGCCGGCTGCGAAACGCGCCCACACCGAGATCATGGCGTGGAAGCCGGCATTGTGGAGCGTCGTGAACATCCCCGCTGGGTCGGGATAACCGGAATCGAACAGATGTGAGCCCCATGGGTTCGGGCCCCAGTACGTCCAGTCCTGGACGATGTCGTCGATGGGGATCTGCATTGATCGGTACGTCGACGCGACGTTGAGGAGTTCATTCTGTGAGACATAGTGGTCCTTGCTCTGCCAGTAGCCGTAGGCCCAGCGCCCAAAGAGCGGCGCTTGCCCCGTGAGCGCGCGGTAGGACGCGACGACGTCGTCGGCACCGCCGGCCATGAAGTAATAGTCGACCAGCGTGGCCGCGTCGGACGCGAAGCTGATTCCGTTCGTGAGGTTGACCGTCGTCACAGATGGGTTGTCCCAGAGGATCCCGTAGCCCCCGCTCGAGACGAGGACGGGAACGCTGCTCTCACCGGGGTTCTTCTGTAGAAGCTGCACGGAACCGGAGTAGGCCATCTTTCCCGCCTGCGATTGCTGGTGCTGGCCCAGCCCGTAGAAGTGCTCACCCGCCTGCGACGCGAACGCGCCGACGGCCTTGAAAGGGCCGGGGGGGATCGTCGCCCCCAGCTGGTGCGGGCTCGAAGCGGATTCCGCGAGGATCACGGCGCCCGTCGAATCTAGAAAGGTCACTTGGCCGCTCGTCTTGTCGACGCGAGCTCGCACCTGGGAGGTCACGACGGACAGGTCGGTCGGGGTCTCTTCGATCGTGAACGGTGTCACCGGGCGCATCTGCGTAACGGCGAGGCTCGGGTTCGGGGCTGGTTCTGTCGTGCCGAAGAGCACGCGGATCGTGCGTTCGCCCCACACTTCAAGTCGCAGCGTTCCGTTGTCGAGCGTCAAGACGGGATCGGGCGGAGGCGGCACCACGGCGGCGTCCGCGGCATCGCTTCCATCCGCCGGCGTGACACCATGACCGCCGCTGCCGCAAGCGACGGCACCCATCAGGAGTGCGGATAGCAGAAGGCGAGGGACGAGCGATGAAAGACAGCTCATCGATAGTGAGTAGTGCGAGCGCCGGCTACTCTTCATGAGCAGTTGACTCGCGAAGAGATTGCCGCCTGCGGGGCTGCAACACCTATTGCACCAGCGTGAGCAACCCCGGTTGCCACGGGAGCTGGTTGTAGGAAAGACCTGGCGAGGAAACGAGCCCCTGATAGAGAAACTGCAGATTGCAGGGGTCGATGGTCTGCGTCTCGTCGGAGTTGTTGCGAACTATGTCCCCACTGCTGATGTCGCTCGTCCAAGCGGCGCCGTTGAAGGTGACATTGGCCTTCCCGGCGAATGGAGTGCTCTCGGTCGCCGCCAGCGGAGTCCATGTACCACCGAGATCGGTCGTGGTGAAGGATCGGAAATACCTTCCCCCGCTGCCTATCGCTTCAACCAGCATGAGGTACTGGTTCGCTCCCTTGACCGTATATACCTGCACGGCCTCGAAAAGGTTCGCCGTGGTGTCGGTCATGACGGTCGTCGCGTTGGCGAAGGTGCCCGGAAACTCACTGATCGGCATCGACGCGCGATAGATGTTTCCATTGTCGTTGGCGAAGAACAGATAGCAGGTCGTGCTGGTGCACAGGACCGTTTCGTCGATTGAGCTTCCATCGTAAAGGTCGTGCGGGGCAGACCAGCCCGACGGGTTGGTCGGGTCGGTCGAGGTCTGATACGTGAAAGACCACGGCCCCCACTCGTACATGAGAATCCAGGTGTTCTTCGGCGTGAAATAGATCAGGGTCGGCGCAGCCGCTCCAGGCACGGCGCTCTGGGTCGCCGTGGCCATTTGAGACCAATCGCTGAACGTCATCATGGCCAGTCCGTAACTCTGTGCGCCGTCGACCGTCGACATGTAGACGACGTGCTGGTTGTTGAAGACGACGCTACTGAAGTCCTTGAGCGAGACCCACCCCGACTTTGGCTGAGCGAGAGGACCGGAAGATGTCCATTTGAAGGTCTTCGGCAGCGGACAGGTCATCGGGGAACCACCCGCGCCACCTCCCCCCGCCCCGCCGCCGGCACCCGCCGCACCCGCGTCCATGCCGCCTGTCGCCATCGTTCCGCCGGCACCCGCCCCTGTGATCCCACCGGTTGAATTTGCCGAACCGCCTGCGCCGGTTCCACCGACCGATTCGCCGCCCGACCCGCTTGAATGTCCACCGACGCCTCCAGATGCGGGGGCCTGGTTTGAACATGACGACGCCAGAGCTATTCCGATCACAGCTGCCGCCAGCAGGACGGGCGCCCCGGTGAAAGGTCGCGTCGAACTACGAGACGAAAGTTGCGGCTCCATATCTTCTGTAAGAGGGGGACAGAGCCTATTTCGGGTCTTTTTCAGTCACAGACTGGCGACATCTTGGGTCTTCGCGATGAAAAGAAGACTCGATGCGTCGAGAGGGACGGTGGCTCACGCCAGCACTCTTGGTGCCTGGGTGCCGGTCATGAATTCCCTCCACCTGCGAGCGGGAAGGTGACGCCGCGGCTGGCGAGCGAATTCGCCGTCGAGCCCAAAGACCCTTTATAGGGATATCGGCCCCCTCCAGTTGACGAGAATGCACAACTCTACGCGCCGAGGCTTCCGCCTGCGGGCACTGCTGCAGTCTAGACCGCTAGGACAGCAGAGGGATAGGACCTATGAACACAGGATCTCGATTCGGCATGGCTTCGTTGTTTCTCATCGTAATCTCCGTCGCGACGGGTCTACTCGGTAGCGGCTGCTCTGAGGGCGCCGCGTCCAGCGATGGGTCTCGATCTGGTTCCGGCGGAGTCACTGCGGGCGCAGCTGGGCAGACCGACGCGACGGGAATGGGGGGCGAGGCCGCGATGGGTGGCGCATCCGGTAGCGGCCAAAGCGGCGCGGTCGGGACAGACAGCGGTGGGTTCGACGGCGACCGCATTGGCGGAAGCACTGGCGGAGCTGCTGGCGGAGGGACCGGTACCGCTGGTGCAGGCGCAGGGGACGCCACCGGGAAGGGCGGATCGAGCGCAAACGATGCGGGGAGCTGCAATTTGCCGGCGGTCGTCAGTTTTAAGAAGGACGTCCAACCGTTCCTGATCACCAGTTGTGGTGGCGGCAACGGTTGCCACGTGATTGATTCGGCCTCTACCGCGGCCGCTGGAGGCTACGACCACGCTTACGATTGGATCACCGCCGGCGCCCACCCGTCGTCTTGTCCCGCGACGCCGACGCCCAAACGCTTTCAGGTGGTGCTCGCGGTCATCGACGCGGCGAACCCCGCCAGCTGCTCCCGATCCCGGATCATGCCACCCGAGAACGAGACCGGCGCTAACCTGCGCGAGCCGCTCACGGCCTGTCAGATAGCGATGTTGCAGGCCTGGCTCAATGAATCGCTGGTGACGCAACAGCACCGTGTCGACGACACCGACCCCGCCGGCACGGCGCCGTTCCCGATGCCGCCATTCAATTGATCGAGCTCTCTTCGCGGCTCACGGCGCCTCTGTCGCGGCGGCGCCGGTCGCGGGCGGGTCGTCAGTCGCAGCTGCCAGCACACGGGACGAAGGTGCCCTCGGTGGCGGTGATGTTTGCCGTGCCGACCGTGAGCGTTCCCGATCTGGCCGTCATCGTGATGGT
Organism: uncultured Myxococcales bacterium; assembly: GCA_964571275.1. Lineage (GTDB taxonomy): Bacteria > Myxococcota_A > Polyangia > Fen-1088 > Fen-1088 > DASRQZ01. The sequence goes on along the minus strand of CAZNCQ010000160.1, from coordinate 11,864 downwards.
GCCTGGACCGGTCGCCTGCACCAGCGCATACGCCGTTCCCTGGTAAGCGTTCCGTACGCTTCCGCGGAAGGTCTCCTGGGTCATGCTGCCGCTGTCGACGGCGACGATGCTGCCTGGCCCGCTGATCGTGAACGTCACGGGCGAAGTCGCTCCGGTCACCACGTTGCCCGAAGCGTCGGCGATGATGGCCTGAACGAACGAGATGTCGTTCACGTCGGTGACCAGAGCCGTATGGTCCGGCTTGAGCACAATCTTGCTGGCCGAAGTCCCGGTGGCGGGCGGTGACGTCCGGGGCCAGCCCCAGACCTGCTGCCACTGGTAGCCGAGCGGTTTGACCGCCCCGAGCTCGTCCATGATGCCCGCATTGCTGCCGACGGTCGGCCAGCCCCCGTCCTGTTCGCCGAGGTAGTCCACGCCGGTCCACATGAACTCGCCCGTGAGCGCGGGGTTGGCGGTCACGGTCGCCCAGGTGCTGATCTCGGTGCCCATCTCGGTGATCAGGCCCGACTTGGTCGGGGCGCTGGTCATCGCGGTCAGCACGTTGTCGACGTGATAGTTGTCGCCCCAGACGTCTAGAAGAGAATTGGTCGCGGCGCCGATGTCACCGGCGGTCGCGGGCTGCAGCAAAGCCTGAGTCACGCTGCGCGACGGATCGAGCGCGTGGCTCATCGCCACCATCTTGGTCAGGTAAGGCGTGCGTGTGGCGAGCGAGTCGTGGATCTCGTTACCCATGCTGTAGAGCGCGACGCTGGGATGATTGCGGTCGCGCATGATCCATCCAGTGAAATCGGTCTGCCACCATGTCGCGCCCGTGGCGCTGACTCCCGGCACCGTGGGAACCTCCGGCATCCCGGTCGGAATTGTTGCGGCCTGGTTGAAGTACGCCGCGTAGTCACCAACGTCGGTGTACTTGTGAGCGGTCCAGACGTCGGTGAATTCGTCGAGAACCAGCAGGCCCATCCGATCGGTCAGATCGAGAAAGTCGGGGCTGGGCGGCTCGTGCGACGTGCGAATGGCGTTCACGCCCAGAACCTTGAGCTGCGCCAATCGGCGCTGCATGGCGCGTTGAGGAGCGGCCAAGCCCAGGCCGTGATAGTCCTGATGCAAGCAGACGCCCTGAAACTTGACCGGCTTGCCGTTCAGGGTCATCCCCGCGTTGAACTTGATCTCGCGGATACCGACCGGGATCACGTCGTCGTCCACCGTTTGATCACCGACGCGAACGTTGGCCGTCAGCTGATACAGATTGGGCGTCGTGAGATCCCAAAGCTTGGGATTCGCGACCGCGACGTCGAACATGAAGCGCGCCGATGCGCCCCCGGCGATCGTCTGGGCCTGGGTCGCGACCGGCGCGAGCGGTGACCCATTCGGAGCGCTGACGACGCCTTGAATGCTGACGCTCGCCGGAGCTGCCCCGCTGTTGACCACGGTCGTTGTCACGTTGATCGTTGCGGCGCTGGGCGTCGGCGCGGGCGTGGTTACGTAGGTCGCGTACTGGCCGATGTGCACTCGATCGGTCGCAATGATGCGCGCGTGCCGATAGATTCCCGCTCCCGTGTAAAAGCGCGAGGCTGGTTGCACTGTGGTGTCGGTCTTGACGGCGAGGACATTGTCGGCCCCGAACTTCACGCTCGCCGTGATGTCGTAACGAAAGCTCACGTAACCGTACGGATGATTTCCGAGGTGGTTACCATTGACGTAGACATCGCTATTGCCCATGACTCCGTCGAGCTCGACGAAGACCTGATGTCCCGACAGATTCGGCGCGAGAGTGAAGTGCCGGCGGTACCAGGAGACGCCGGAGGGGAGGTAGGCGCCTCTGCCAGTTGTGGCAGCGCTCTGCGAGAATGGGTTTGCCGGCGGGTTGGGACCCTCGATGCTCCAGTCGTGCGGGATGCTGATCGACCGCCAGCCGGTGTCGACTACTTCCACGGTCTCTGCGCCCGTCGCGTTGCCGTAGTGGAAGAGCCAGCCGCGGTCGAGCGGCACGATCGTACGGGCTCGATTCGAGATGACCGCGCCTCCGGCTCCGGACGCCCCACCGTTCGCCGTGCCGGTGACGCCACCCGACGACGTTGGTCCTCCATCGCTCCCGGTGTTCCCGCCCGTGTCTGATCCGCCAGCTCCAGTCGCTCCGCCGGACGGCGTTGTGGTGGTCACACCCCCTCCCGCTCCCGCGGGCGGGGTCTGCCCCCGCGCGGCGGGCGAAGAGCACGCCACGGAGAAGGTGCCGATCAATAAAGCCAAAGCAAGTGTCCCACGCGCGATGTCACGGATCGTTGGTCTCGTATCGCGCGGATAGATTAGTGGCATGACAACTCCTTCGGTCGCTATCGAGAACGAGGGCACCCGCTCCGGGCGCTTCGATATCAGTTGGCGGGTGCGACGTTGGCCAGGATGAAGACGTAGTCTTGGTAGTCGCCGTTTCCAGCTTCTTCCACTGCCACGAGATAGCTTCCTGCCACCGCGACGCCGGCGGCGTTCTTGAGGGGGTAGACCTTCATGCGATGCACGTTGGCGGGCGAGTTCGCGGCGTCCTCGGAATAGGCGTAGTCTCCGTTGGTGGCGGTTCCACCGGTGTCGTACAGCTGGCTGAGCTGATCGGTGTAAACCCAGAGACCAAACGTCGCGGTGCCCGGATCGAACGCCGTCGATCCGGTCAGCGGTGGCAGCACCATCCGTGCCTTGTCCGAGGTCTGGGCATCGGGCATGGAGGCCATCGTCGCCACCATGTTGCGCGCCGCCGGTGTCCCCACTGGATACCAGCCAAACGGCATCGGACCCTTCGGAGAAAATCGCGCGATGGCCTCCAACGTCGCGGTGCCACTGCCGAGCTTGCGAAAGAGCGGGGCTGCGATCTCGTCGGTGCCGGTCTCCACCTTGGGCAGTTGTTGTACCGTTCCGGTGTTCGGGTTGGCGTTGTTCTGAGCAAGCCCGACGTTCAATTTGATTCCGAGCGTCGTGAGGATCTGGCCGAGCGTCACCTCGTGAGTCGCGGTCGTGAGAAGCAGACCGTAGATGGTCGCCCGCGCCGAACCGCCATCCGATGACGTTGCACTCAGCGTCGCTGTCAGCAACGTTCCGCCGCTGTTTTGCGGGGGCGTTGCCGGCAACGACGCGCCGGTGGTCAGTACCTCGACGGTGACCGGCATGCTGGCTCCAGCCACCAGCGACACTGGCGTGGTAACGCCGGTCAGCCGAAACGCGGCGGCATCGGTTCCCGCGAGCGAGATCGCCATGACCGTGACCGGTGTCGTTCCGTCGTTGCGCAACTGCACGGTCTGTGTCACGGCCGGCGTGATGACATCGCGCACTCCCGTCAAGATGGCAGCGGTCGGCCAGGAAGGCGTCAGACTGATGCTCGCCGTTCCGGTGGTCGCTCCGCCCACGCCTCCCGTCGCGACGGCCGCGCCTCCCGTACCGGTGGCGCCGCCACCAGATCCGCCGGCGCCACGTCCGCCATCCAGCGTCGATGATCCTGCGTCGGTCGGTGTCGCGTTACCCGCCTGCCCACCCGATCCATTGCCGCCGCTACCTGCTCCGTCGACGCGCCCATCAGCTCCGCCAGCCATACCCGCGGGACCCCCGTGCCCGCCGTTCGCAGCGGAATGGTCGCCTCCCGAGTTGACGCAATCGACTATACACAGGGCCAGCACCACCGAGAGTATCTTCTGAAGGCGTATCATTCCGGGACTCCTGATTGCTGTCAGAGCACGCAGCGCACGTGAAACGGCTCGATGAGGCGCCCGTAAAGCCCGTTGCCGCGATCGAACCGTACGTACCACGCCAGCTCGGCGCCATTGGCAAAGGTCGACGATGTCCAGACCGCGTCTGCCGGTGCTCCGGGAAAAGCCGTTCGATCGATCATCGGTGCGGGTGCCCGTTCATCGACCAACGTGAGCAGCTCGGCCAGCGTCGGCACCCGCCAATGCGCGCGTCCGTCCACATTCAGTCCATCGCAGTAGGTACGCGCGCCGTCGAACGACATTGTCTGCGTCGTCGGCGCCCGCTCCCACCGCAACCCCGTCGCGACGTCTCGGACATCGTCCGCTTGCATCTCGTATCGCGTCGCCAGCGCGGGCGGCTGCCGAGCGGTTCGGACACAACGAACCGAAAACGTATTGCCGATATCGTCGGTCTTCGGGTAGCCAAAGTAGAAGTACACGTACCAGGCTGCGTTGGGTTCGTCGGCGGCGCGCGATGATGTCCAAAACCAATCATTGGGCGTACCAGGGAATGCATCGGCATCGATTGACGGCTGCGTACGCGTAGTATCGAGCAGCGTCACCAGCTCGATTCGCGACGGCAGTCTCCAATCGTGGTGGTCCGCCAGCGAGAGGGAGTCACACTGTTGCTGCGCCTTCTGCCAGGAGACGAACGTATTTGACAACCGGCGTTGCCACATCAAGCCGGTGATCTGATCGACAACCACGCCGGGTGTGGTCACATCGTAATCATGCGGGCTGGGTAGGCCGGGCAGGCGTGCATTGGGCATCGGCCAGCGCGCCCAGGGCTCCGCGGCTGGTTGCACCGGCCTCGACGGACGGCAGGCAACGGCGACGGTCAGCACGGCGAGCCGCCAAGCGCCGGTTCTGGCGAATCGCACTCCCCGCCTCAGAGCGCCTCTCCGGGCGAAGGCCGGCGATACATGAAAGCCTTCGAGGTGACCAGCGTGGTCATGAGGTCGCGAACCGAGAATCCGCTCGTCGTCGCCGCCTTCTGGTAGGCGACCGACATCGAGCCCGCCTCGTCTGTGGTCTCGGGCCGGCCCATCATGAAGCGGGTCCACTGGCGGTCGACGCAGCTCTGGACTTCGGTGCTCCTGGAGAGTTGCTTGAACAGATCGAGCGCGTTCTGGAATGAGATCGTCGCACTGCCCGGCGTCACCAGCGTGCCGGTCGAGTCGACCGGTTGTCCCGCTTCCACGGTGCGGTAGGCGCCGATGCCGTCGTAGTTTTCGAATGCGAAGCCCGGCGGATCGAACAGATTGTGACAACCCATCGCGCAAGCCGAGCTGCCGTGCGCATCGTACGATTGCCGAGTCGTGCCGTTGGCCTTGAAGGTGACCGCCGGCACGTTGGCCGGCGGCGATCCGATCGTCCCGCACAGCACCTTCAGATAGACCGACAGCCCCCTGTACACGGGGTTATCCGCGCCATCGCTTGCCAGCGTCGCCAGAAACGCCGTCTGCGTGAAGATGCCGCCGCGCTGGGTGGGATCCAGCGCGACCTTGGCAAAGCCCGTGGCCGGGCCGGTCACTCCGTAAATCACACCAAGATCGTGGTTTATGAACGAGTATGGGGCCGTGAAGAGCGATTGCAGCGTTCCGTCACCGGTGTAGATCGACGTGATGAATTGCGTGAACTCTTGCTGGACCCCCTGAGCCACCGCGGTAGTGAACAGCGGACTCGACTTGGTGAGCGGCTGCGTGATGTCGCGTCCCTGGCTGCCGAAGTTGAAGAGCCATTGCGAATGAAAGCTGAAGAGCCCGTTGGCGGCGCGCGGATCTGCCAGCATGCGCGTCACCTGCGCGGAGATGTCGGCGGCCGAGCTGAGCTTCCCGGCCTGCGCCGCCTGCAACAGGATGTCGTCCGGCGTGGTGAGCCAGATCGTCGACGCCAGGCGCGAAGCGACCTGCCAGGCGGTCAGCGGAACCAGACCGTCCGCACCTACGACCGGTTCGGTGGGGCCGATCTCCCAGTGATAGAGGAAATTCGGTGACTGGATCATGCCCTTGGTGACGGCGCCGAGCGAGGCGTTGAACGAAAGGCCAAGACCGCGCACCTTGGTGAACAGCGCCAGCAAGTCGGTCTGCTCGGCGGCGGAGATCGGCCGCCGGTACGCCTGCTGGCCGAACGTCGTGATGAATTGTGTGGCGCAGGTGGTCTCGGCCGCGGCGTTGGCCGGCGCCCGACACGGAATCGCGAGCTTGCCTGCCGTCTTCCCGGCGGCCAGCCCCTGGAACGCGGTATCGACCACCGTGTCGGCGGTCTGATTGTAAAGATCAACCTGTAGGTCGGCGACGCTGTTCGGCGCGACGTAGCCCACGGCGTTGGGCGCGTCTGGCGACCATGCGTTGCCGCCCTCGGCTGGCGCCGTCGTGTCACCGAGCAAATCGGCCAGCATGTGATCATACTCGGCGTAGGTGAGACGCCGCATCATCAGCGTCCCAGCGCTCTCGGCGGGCGGAGTTCCGGTGGTGGTGATCGGAACCGCGGGACCTACGCCGCCGCCGTTACCAGCGACGCCACCGTTGCCGGCAGACCCCGCCGTGTTGCCACTGCCATGGGTCGTACCGGCGGGTCCGATCTGACCGTTACAGGCAGGAAGTGCGGCTGCGGCAAACAGGCTTGCCATCACCGAGTGTGACCGCGATAGCTGATGAGCTCTCATTGATGATCTCCCGGTGGTCTCGTTTCGATAGCGAACATGGTCAGCCTCTTAGAACGGTCAGCTCGCCGCCGTACGACGACTCACCAAAGGTCGCGACCGGCGTATCCATCGCATTGCACAGCGCCACTAGCAGGCCGTTGTTGGGCGTGCCAGTCGGCAACGCCAGGCTGCGGCCGGTCTTGAAGTAACCGCCGCAACTTCCCGCCATGACCACCGGTACGCCGGTGGTCTCGTGCGTGCCGCTGCGCATGCTGTTCATCGCGACCACCACGCTGTTGTCGAGCATCGACTTTCCCGTGCCATCCGTGATGCTCTTGAGCTGGCCCACGATGTAAGCAATCTGCGACTGGAACCAGGTGTCGCAGGTGACCTTGCGCATGGTGTTCTCGTGCGCGATCGCGTGAAATCCATTGGCATCACCGGTGTTGGGGTCGGATGCCAGCGGCCCGCCCTTGGTGAAACCCAGCCAGTTCATGACCAGGTTGGCAGCGCCCTGGTCGGAGATCTGCATGACCGCCACGCGCGTGAGGTCGGCAGCGAAGGCGGCAACCGCCAGATCCATGTGCAGCTTGGTGATTGCCGGCACGTTGGCCACGGCGGTCGGCGTTGGCTCGCCCGCGGTGCTGGGAAAGTTGCAAGCGGCGTCTCCAGTGGCGGTCGAGATCGCCCCACCTCCGTCGACCGCCGTCACCGGGCCCGTCGTTCCCATGTTCTGCAGCCGCATCTCGATCTCGCGAACCGATGTTAGATGCGCCTCGATGCTTCGCTTGTCGTCGCTGCCCACGATGGTCGAGAAGCGGTTGATATCGGAGATGACGAAATCGAGAATGCTCCTGCGGATGGCGATGGTGTTGTCCACCGGAGGCGGCGGCGTCGCGCCAGCGTCGGCCGGAGTGGTCGTGGGCGGCGTGGTCGTCGGCAGCGCGCCCTTGAAGTAGAGATTGAAGACACTGGCCGGATCGGGGTTCGGCAGCACCACTTGCCCTGCCGCTTTCCAGGACAGGTGGCCCGTGCTCACGACGAACGTCCCCTGATTCAAGCTGACCAATCCTTTATAGCCACCCGCCTGGAGCTTGTTGCCAATATATTGATCGACGGAGATCCCTCCCGCGAGGTCCGAGCTGGTGCCCGACGAGAGCAGTTGATAGAACGCGCCGGTGAGCATGCCGGGGAAACAGGCGTGCCCAGTACGTTCGCCCGAGCCAGGCATGTCCCGAATGAACTTGTAGTCGACGCCCTTCAGCAGCAGCAGGTCGTTCACGTGAGGCATGAGCGAGTCCTGAAAGCTCATCGAGCCGAGCGACCAACTGCCGGGTGTGTCACCGGCGGTCGCCCAGTTGTTGATGCTGCTGAGCATCCCGTTGGTCCAGGCCAGGATGTAGAGCCGCTTGATGCCGCCCACGTAGCACGCGGCATCGGCGCGATCCGCGCGAAGCATCGGCAGGAGCGCCGCCCCAGCGCCGATTGACTTGAGCAAGCGGCGACGCGAAAACCGGAGATCACGCTTCATCATTATCGTCCTCAAGGGCAAACAGGCATTGATCAGGTCGAACGACGGCACGGCGGATTGGGCTCGAGGTAGCAACCCTCTCCGCGGTTCAGATAAGGGCAGCGCCCGCGCAGTTTGATGCATTCATCGCGCGGTGGTCGGCGGAATATCGCCGCGCAATGCTGGGTCGCTGGCGTTAGTCCCCAACGGACGTCTCGTCCGGAGGGCGCGTGCAGATCGGACGCCAGGGTACCTAACCGCGTCTGCGCGCACCTGAGACCGCGAGAAAGATTCTGAATGCAAGATGCTCCAATCCGCGCCAATGGGGTTAGGTTGGCGGTCCGGTCACGCTTGGTAGTGTCCGAGGTATGTACGCTTGGTACTCGAAGCTTTGCCGGATCGTGCTTTGCCGGCGGTTCGCGGTGGTCGCCGGTGTTCTCGCATTGGCTTCGAGTTGCTCCTCACCAAACGACGGTACTCCCACCGGATCAGGTGGCACTCGAGTAGTGGAGAGAGGCGGCTCCAAGGGAACGGGTGGCGTGACGACAGATGGACCAATCCTCGGCGTCGGGGTCGGCGGCGCGAGCGGGAGTTCGAGCGGCGGCGCCATTGGGGCCAGTTCCGGAGGTTCGCTCGGCAGCGGTGGCGTCGCTTCCGGCGGATCGGGTGCCGGCAACATTGGAGGGGCCGGGGGAAACGCCGGAGACGGTAGCCGCTCTGGAGGTGCGGGCGGGTTCGGAAGCGGACTGGGGGGCGACATGGCGGCGACAATCGCGGCTACGCCTCCCATGGGCTGGAACTCGTGGAATACTTTCCGTTGCAACATCAGTGAAGCGTTGATCAGGTCCGTGGCCGACACATTCGTAACGAGCGGAATGCGGGCCGCCGGATACCAGTACGTGAATATCGATGATTGCTGGATGAACGGTCGCGATTCGAACGGACACCTGATGTGGAACGCGGCGAAGTTCCCTTCGGGCATTCCAGCGCTGGCCGCTTACGTGCATGGCAAAGGATTGAAGTTCGGGATCTACGAATCCGCCAATACCGAGACCTGCGTTGGGATCTACGGCGGCATCTCACCAGCGGTCGCGGTAGGCAGTCTGGGGCACGAGGCGGCAGACGCCGCAACCTTCGCTTCGTGGGGCGTCGATTTCCTGAAGCATGACCTGTGCAAGGGTGACCGGAATTCCTTCGCCAAGATGCGCGATGGCTTGCGCGCCACCGGCCGACCAATCGTCTACAGCATCAACCCGGGCAATGGGAGCAACGACATATGCCCGCCTAACACCTGCGCTTTTCCACTGACCACTATTGCCAATATGTGGCGCATCTCCATAGACATCACCTCTACCTGGTCCTCGGTTCTTTCCCTCATCGACCAGGATGCTCCACTTTACTCCTACGCCGGCCCGGGACATTGGAACGATCCCGACATGTTGGAGATCGGAAAAGGGCTAGCCGCGGGTGAGGATCGTGTGCATTTCAGCATGTGGTCTATCCTGGCAGCGCCGCTGATCGCCGGGAACGACGTTCGGTCGATGAGCAGTACCACGCTGGACATTCTCACCAACACGGATGTGATCGCAATCGATCAAGATCCACTTGGCGCGCAAGGGCGCTTGATTGCAACACTGGCAATGAATCTTCAGGTCTGGTCGAAGGTCCTTTCTGGCGCGAGCTCGCAGGCAGTTGTGCTTCTCAATCGAACGGGTTCCAGTGCGTCCATGACCGTCCCCTGGAGCGCTATCGGCCTTCCGCCCGGAAACGCGACCGTTCGCGATCTGTGGAACCACGTGGACCTTGGAACCTTCAATGGATCGTATACCGCCACCAGCGTTCCCAGCCACGACGTCGCGATGTTGAGAATCACGAGTTCACCATGACCTCGTCTTCTCACAGCAGGGCGTTCGGACAACCAGCGCCACGCTGGTAAGGACGATGCTCGTATCGCCGATGGTAGGCTCGGTCCTCACGTGGAGACGCTCATGCGATATCCGATCATGTGTTCGATCCTATCCCACAACGGGCGCCGAAACCTTAGCTGCGCGGTAGTCACGGTATCGTGGCTCGCGATGTGCGGCGGTTGCAGCCCCAGCAATGGAATGCCGACCGGCGGTTCGGGAGGGCAAGGGGCGGGCGGAGCGACGAGTGCATCGGGCGGAACCAGCGGGAGCACCATTGATGCGGGCGCTGGCGGCCAGACGACGACTGGTTCTGGAGGCATTGGAGGAACTCTCGGCGCGGGAGGAAGCACTGTCAGTGGTATGGGGGGGGCAACCGGCGGAGACGCAGGTGGGACCGGCGCTAGTGGCGCGAGCGATGCTGGAACCGGTGATGGCGGAAAGGGCGGCTCGAATGTACCCGCGGATTTTTTCGCCAGATATGAGGCTGAGTCTCCGCTGAACACGCTGACCTATCCTGTCGAAGGCGTGGTGACCGAAGGAGACACGCCCTGCCCGGCCGGTGCTGTCAAGGAGGGGGCGCAGTGCGCATCTGGGGGCAAGGTCGTGAACCAGATTCTCGGACGATCCCCATGCCAGCCGCCAACCTCGACGACGAGCAACAGCCAGTGTCAGAACAAGGGCGGGGGAATTCAGTTCAACCAGGTGACCGTACCGGCCGACGGTACGTATGACGTGACCTGGTGGTATCACTGCGGTCAGGATCGCCCCGGTCACGCGGACGTCTTTGGTGACACGAAGTGCGGCGGTCTCAACTACAACACCGGCGCCGGCAGCGGATGCCGTCCACATCTTATCGACGTCAACGGTGTCCCGATGTCCTCCGTCGTGGACGGCAAGACAGCACTCTACTATCAGTTTCCTTGCTATGCGGTGTCGTGGTCCATTCTTCACGGCGCCACGACGGCCCTTCCTCTGAAGGCCGGCGCGAATACCGTCTACATTCACGCGCCCGGAGCACCCACCCTCGACGCCGCCGATTTCGATGCCCTTGATGTACAAGCGAGCGGGCATGGTACAGCCCCGCCGCCACAATGGCCGAAGCTAGTCACGCCCGTAGTGACGGGAAACTGATCCCGCCGTCAGACCGGGACGAGGAGCTGAAGTTTGAGAACGTTCAAAGGCGTCGCGGCGCCTGCCGCCGCAGTTGTGTGCTTGGTCAGCTGTTCTCGCGTTGGTAGTCGAAGCATCGACGCCAATCGCGACGCTGTTATCGAGGCGGCAAGCGAGGACAGTTCCTCAAAGGACAGCTCATCTGAAGAGGCACGGGCCCGGTCCGACGGCGCTCTCGCTAGCGCGGACCTTGGCGCCGACGGACCGGCCCAAACCAATTCCATTGACGGTGCTGCCGTCGATATCGACTCGGCGGACTCCAGCTCTCTGACGGGTAGCTCGAATCCAAGTTGCGCTGCGATGGGGCAGGGGCTAACCACCTGTGGACCTGGAGGCGGCGGCCACGAAAGCTGCTGCACGAGTCTGGAAGTGACAGGCGGGGCGTTTTACCGAAGCTACGACGGTGTCAAGTATACGGCCAGGAGCAATCCGGCAACGGTCAGCACCTTCCGCCTCGACAAGTACGAAATCACCGTCGGACGGTTCCGGCAGTTCGTCGCGGCGATCATCGGGGGGTGGCGGCCCATGGCAGGTTCGGGGAAGCACACCCACCTGAATGGGGGAAGGGGCCTGAACGCGACGGGAGGAGGGTATGAGGGAGGTTGGGACGCAAACTGGAACGCCCTCTTCTTGACAACATCGAGCGCTTGGAACACGAACCTTGCGATGGCGCATGGCACCTGGACGTCGTCTGCCGGCGCCAACGAGAACAAGCCGATCAGCAACGAGACCTGGTACGACGCCTACGCATTTTGCATCTGGGATGGAGGCTTTCTGCCGAGCGAGGCGGAGTGGAACTATGCGGCCGCCGGAGGTGGTGGCCCAAGCGGCCAGCGTGTCTATCCGTGGTCGACACCCTCGACGAATACGACGATCGACTGTTCGTATGCGAACTATGCCCCACA
>CAZNCQ010000159.1:0-16279 GCA_964571275.1 uncultured Myxococcales bacterium | reverse complement strand
ACCACATCCAGGACAAGCTGCGCGGCATGCCCGGCGTGGTGCGCATGGCCAAGTTCCTGTTCTCCGCGGGCGAGGTCATGGTCGGCAAGGTCGGCGCGAACCTGAAAGGCATCGATCTGGAACAGGGCGCCGACGATCTCAAGAGCGCGATCATCGAGGGCAAGGTCGCGGATCTCGCGCGCCCGGCGAGTTGCCCCGGCCAGCTGCCCGGCGAGCAGGCCGGACGCATCATCCTGGGCGCCGAGCTCGCCCACCGCATCCACGCGCACGTCGGCGACTGCGTGCCGATCATGATTCCGTTCAGCCTCAACGAGGCCGCGGCGCCGCCGTCGTTCGCGTTCCGGGTCGTGGGCCTCTTTCGCATGGGCTTCAACGAGTACGACACGCGCCTGGCCTATGTCAGCCTCGAGGACGCGCACCGCCTGGAGAGCGCCCGCGGCTCGGTGTTCGGCATCGAGCTGCGCTTCTCCGACCCGCACCTGGCGCTATCGCAAGTCAAGGAGGTCAAGCGCCGGCTCGACGCCCCCTATCGCGTCATCGACTGGAAAGAGCTGAACCACAACCTGTTCACCGCACTGACGATGCAAAAGGTGATCATCTCGATGCTGCTCCTGCTGATCATCCTCGTCGCCGCGTTCAACATCGTCGCTTCACTGACGATGATCGTGCTGTCCAAGGTTCGCGAGATCGCGATCCTGAAATCGATGGGCGCGCGGTCGGGCATGGTGGCGCGCATCTTTCTCGTCGGCGGCACCGCGGTGGGTGGCATCGGCACCGGCCTCGGGATCGTGTACGGCCTGCTGATCTGCGAGCTGGCGCGGCTCTATGGCTACCCGCTGGATCCCAAGGTCTATCTCATCGGCAATTTGCCGGTGGAGATCCCGACCGCCGAGATCATCGCGGTCGCCGCGGCGACCCTGGCCATTTCGTTCCTGGCGACGATCTATCCGTCGGTGCGCGCCAGCCGCCTCGAGGCCGTCGACGGGCTGCGACACACCTGAGGTCGGCTACAGCTACAGCTGCTTCGCGACCGACGGGTCCATCCCGCCCTTGGGCGGGCCGCCGCCGATCTTGGCCGCGTCGTACTTCGACGGGCACTTGGCCATGATGCCGTCGGGAATCACCTGGAGCGCGTCGCCCTCGCCCAGCTTGCCGCTCGCGACGACCTCGGCGCCCGACTTGAACGTGTCAGGGACGAGACCGGTGTAGTTGGCGGTGATGACCGCGTGCGGGCGCGGATCGCGGGTCTCGATCTTGAAGCGATACTCCAGCGTGCCCGGCTTTTGCTCGATCGAGCCGTCGACCACATTGCCGTGCACCTGCAGCTTGCGGCCGCGCATCGCCGGCAGGTTCGTCATGACCTCGTCGACGTGCTTGTAGGCCTGGACTTCCTCTTTGAGCGAGCCCTTCATCAGGAAGACCACGGCGCCGGTGATCACGACCACCGAGGCGACGATCTTCCAGGCAGCTCCGCGGGTGACCGGGGCGGGGGCGTTACTCATCGAAGGAGCTTACTCCGGCCCGCAGAGCTTTCAAATGCGAACCCCGGAATGGTTGCCACGAACGGTTGCCACACATTGACCCACGCGGAGACCCACGGCGCGGCCTCAGCTGCGGCGCGCCGCGGGGCCGAGCTCGCCAATCTTGTGGAAATAGCGGCAGAACATCTCCATGCCGCCCGAGGCCTGCGTCCAATCGTAGTTCTCGTTGACGGCGTGGTAGCCGTGCTCGGGAAGCGACAGGCCCATGAACGTGATTGGAACCTTCAGCAAACGGCGCATGGTGAGCACGGCGCCGATCGATCCGCCCTCGCGCGTGAAGCCCGGCTGCTTGCCGAACGTCTCGCGCATCGCGTCCGCGGCGGCCGCGTTCTCGATGCCGCCGAGCGGCGCCAGATAGGGATCGAGCGACGCTTCGTGCGTGACCACCGCATCGGGCATGCGGCGCTTCATGAACGCCTTGATCAACTTGAACACCTTGGCCGGCTTCTGATTGGGCACGAGCCGCGTCGACAGCTTGGCCTCGGCCCGGTGCGGGACGATGGTCTTGATGCCCGGGCCGCTGTAGCCGCCGACCAGGCCATGCACCTCGAAGGTCGGGCGCGCCATGATCGCCTGCATCAGATCGACGTCGTTCTTCGCGGGCCGCAGGCTGGTCAGCTCGTGCGCCGCCTTGAAGCGCTTCGAGGAAAAGCCGGCGCGCGCGAACCCGGCGCGCTCGGCGGCGGTCGGTCTGGCGACGTCGTCGTAGAAGCCGGGGATCTTCACGCGTCCGGTGCGCGCGTCGTAGCACTCGGCGATCAGCGCACAGAGCTCGCCGATCGGGTTGCGCGCGGCGCCGCCGGTCGTCCCCGAGTGCACGTCCTTGGCGCCCGTGGTCAGCGCCACCGTGAATCCCATGAGCCCGCGCAGCCCGTACGGGATCGCCGGCTGCCCCGCCGCGGTCCAGATCGTGTCGGAGACGACGACCGAGTCGGTGGCGAAGCCGGCGCGATCCGCAGCCGCGTCGCCGGCGATCGCTGCCGCCAACCCCACCTCGAAGTTCGGGCTGCCGATCTCCTCTTCCAGCTCCCAGAGGAACTGAATGTTGACCCGCGCGTCCTCTTCCAGCGCCAGCCGCGCGCCGTAGAGCGCGGTGAGCGCCGGTCCCTTGTCGTCGGTCGAGCCGCGCGCGATCCAGCGATCGCCGTCGCGCGTGAACGTGAACGGCGGCGTGCGCCACTCCGTCGCGTCGGCCGGCTGCACGTCGAGGTGGTTGTAGATCGTCACCGTCGGAAACGACGGATCGCGCTGCACGCGCCCCAGGACCATCGGGAAGCCGCCCGTGTCGATGAGGTCGACGCGCGCGCCGATCGCCCGCAGGTACTCCGCCGCGACGTCGGCGCCGCGGTCCATGTCGCCGCGGCGCGCGGGATCCATGCTGACCGTCGGCACCTCGACCAGCGCCGCCAGTCGATCCTCGAACTCGCCGCGCAGCTCGCCGATGCGGGCGCGGACCCGATTCACGTCCATGCTCATCCTCTCCTCATCCCCCGATGGAGATCATCGATTTGCGCGGCCCGCCGATCCCGAGCAGACCGAAGGTGTGCCCGGGCCGCTTCGCCCCGACCGCACGATGAATAGCGGCGATCACCGCCGGTTCACCGTCGCTGCGCAGGACGTCACGGAGGTTCACCGCATCGTCGAAGCCCAGGCACGCGTGCAACGCGCCTGACGCCGACAGCCGCACGCGGTTGCACGCGTCGCAGAAGTGCTCGGTCATCGCCGAGATGATACCGAACCGCCGCACCGGACCACCACCCGGCACCTCGAGCCGCCAGTAGCGTGCGGGCCCGGCGCCGCGCGCGCCGCCCCCGTCGTCGGCGACGAGGCGCGAGCCCGGCCAGGCGGCGACGACGAGATCGCGGATCTCGTGCGCCGCGAGCAGCTCGCCGGGCACGAACATCTCGCCGCCCGCCATCGGCATCTGCTCGATGAAGCGTGGGATCATTCCGCGCGACCAGGCGAAGTCGCAGAGCGCGCCGATCTCGCCGTCGTTGAAGCCCTTGACCGCGACCGTGTTGATCTTGATGACGGCGAACCCGGCGGCGCGCGCCGCCTCGATCCCGGCGCGCACGCGCGCGACGTCGCCGAGCCGGGTGATGCGCGTGAACTTCTCGGCGTCGAGCGTGTCGAGGCTGACGTTGAGCCGCGCGACGCCGGCCGCGCGCAGCGGCGCCGCCAGCTCGGGCAGCAGATGGCCGTTGGTCGACAGCGACATCTCTTCGATGCCGGGCACGGCGCCCAGCCGGCGCACGAGATCGCACAGGTCGCGCCGCACGGTGGGCTCGCCACCGGTGATGCGCAGGCGCCGCACGCCCAGCGCGGCGAAGCAGCGCACGATGGCCAGGATCTCCTCGAACGAGAGGATGTCGCCGCGATCGATGTGGTCGATCCCAGCCTCCGGCATGCAGTAGGTGCAGCGGTAGTTGCACCGGTCGGTCACCGACAGGCGCACGTAGTCGATCCGCCGCCCTTGCGGATCGGTCAACGGGTCAATGGCGGTGGTGTCCATGGTCCTGACCATGATCCGCGCGACCGCCGCGGCGCGAGAGCTCCCCGACCACGTGGGCGAGCTCGGGCAAGATCAGCCGCTCCATGGCAAGCCGCACGCCGGCGGGCGAGCCCGGCATCGCGAAGATCGCGACGCGACCGACGCTGCCGGCGATCGCGCGCGACAGCATCGCCGCCGGACCGATCTCGGCGAACGAGAGCATGCGGAACAGCTCGCCGTAGCCGTCGATGCGCTTGTCGAGCAGGCTGGCCACCGCCTCGACGGTGTTGTCACGCTCCGCGAGGCCGGTCCCGCCGGTGAGCAGGATCGCGTCGGCCGCGCGCTGGTTGACGACGCCGCGCAGCGCCTCGCGAATGGCGTCGCGATCGTCGGGCAGCAGCGATTCGCCCGTGATGCTGAAGCCCGCTGCCTGCGCGAGCTCCCGCACCAGTTGACCGCCCTGGTTGGTTTCGGGCGTGCGGCTGTCGGATGCCGTGACGATGAAGACTCGAACCGCGGCCGCAGCCGGCGCGTGAGACCTATGGTCCTCGACCCCCACGGTCAGATTGCCATCACCCCGGCCACCAGGCCGCAGACGCCGAGGGCCAGCACGCGCAGCGGCATGCCGCTCCACCCGCGGCGGGCCAGGTGGCCCGCGATCCGCGCACAGGCGAACCCACACATGATCGGAATCAGCATCAACGTCACATAGCCGGTGCCGCTGACCATGAGCCAGCGCATGGCATGGCACAGGTGCCATGACTTCAACACCAGGAGCAAGCCGGCGGCCCAGCCGAACAGGAACGTCGCGGTGACGAAGGCCACGAAGCGGGCGGCGATCGGGTCGCGCTGCGGCGCTGAGGAATGGCTGTGGTCCTCTTCGTCGAGGACAAGACCACGGCGCCGTCCGGCTCCCAGAATCACACGCCGAAGCATGCCGCCGCCCCCTCGTTGACGCAAGCGTGGCGGCGTGGCAAATACTGCGGCCATGTCGATGCTCGGCGCGGTCAAGAACGCGGTTTTCGGACAGGCGATGAAGCTGATGAGCGACCCGCGTCTGTCGAAGATGGTGTCCGATCCACGCGTCATGAACGCTGCGATGAAGGCCATGAGCCTGGGCGGCACGGTCAAGGCCGAGATCGACAAGGCCAGCCGCTTCGCCGCCGGCGTCTTCGGCCTCGCGACCCAGGAAGAGGTCACCGCCCTGCGTACGACGATCCAGACGCTGGAAGACACCGTAGCCATCCTGGAATCCAAGGCCAACGGCGCCGCTCGCAGCCTCTGACGCCCGAACCGTAAGCCCGCCGCCCGGGCACGGCCCAAGACCTACACTTTTTCGGCGATCCGCCGTTGTGAGGAGTGTGCAGGGGCCTATCCGTGCCCCCGCCGCGGTTCATGGGCGCAAACACCGACTCCTACTACCTTCGGCGCAAATCCGGCAGTCCCGTCGGTCCGTTCTCGCCGCATGTCCTGACGACGATGCTGCAAAAGGGGACGCTCGACGGCAGCGAAGAGGTCTCGCGCGATCGCCGCAACTGGATCTCGGTGCGCGATGTGCCCCCATCCGCGTCGCCCGCTGCACCAACCCCGCCGGCGCCGCCACCCGCGCGCGCCGTACCGCCGCCGCCGCTCGCGCGCGCGGCGGCGATTCCCGCGCCGTTGCGCGCGCCGCCATCGGCCCCGGTTCGGAATCCTCCGCCGCCGCCGCCGCCGCGCGTGAATGGCGGCATCGACCTGGGGTTTGGTGGAGGGGGAGGCACCGAGGTGCTGTCGGTCGCCGATGGCCAGATCATGATGCACGACCCGCTCGGAGCGGGCCTCGGAGCGGGCCTCGGCGCGAACGCCGACTCGGTCAGCCCCGACGATGAGTTCGATGCCGCGCCGCCCACGGCACAGCCGCCGGGCAAGCGCGGCACCGCGGGTGGGCTCGGACCTCCGAGTCGGATGATTGCGCATCCGCCGACCCAATCCTCGGGCGGCATGGCGGCGCTGGAGCTCGCCGACGCCGACTTGATTCCGCTGGAGCTGGCGCCGCTCGAAGCGGCGGCGCCAAAGCCCACGACGATGCCGCGCCTGGGCACGCTCGGGTCGATGGCGGCCGTGCGCGACCCCTCGGCACCGGTCGTGATGCTCCTGGCCGACAGCGAAGGGCGGCACTTCGACGCAACCGAGCCGCTCGGCTCGGTGCCGTTGCTGCCGACGATCCATCCCGACAGCCCGGAGCCCGTCGGCGTTCGCGACCCCACGCGCCCCGGCGTCGTGATCCCGGCGGCGCGACACCGCACGATGTCGGCGGTGCGCCAGCGGCCGGTCGCGCCCGAGCCGCCGAAGAAGGACCGCAAGAAGCTGATGATCGCCGGGGCTGCCGCCGCGGTGCTGCTCGTGGGCATCGGTAGCTTCCTCGCGTTCGGTGGGCTCGAGTCCATCGTCGGGGAACCATCGATCGAATCGGTGCTGGGTCCGACCGCCGCCGAGATCGACCAGGACCACTATCCAGCCTACGAACAGGGAGCCCGCTTGCTGGCCGACGCCGCTGCGTCGCGCCCCAAGGCGGTGCGCCTGCGCGCCGCCGCCGCCGAGCTGCTGGCCAGCTCCGTCGTCCTGCGCCGCGCCGACCGTGGCCGCATCAGCAAGGCCGAGGCCATCCTCGCCGAGATCCGCGGCGGGCACGGCACGCCGCCCGAGCTGGCGCGCGCGCGCGGCTGGATCTCGCTCGGCAAGGGCAACGTCAAGGAGGCGAGCCGCCTGGCGATCGAAACCTCGGACGATCCGCGCACCGCGCTGCTGCTCGGTTGGACGCAGATCGCCGACGGCAAGGCCAGCGCGGCGGCCAAGACCTTCAGCGAAGCGCTCGCGCGCGCCCCGGATCGGATGGCGCTGCGCTACGGAATGGGACGCGCGCAGGAAGAGGCCGGGCTGCCGGCAGCAGTCGCGACCTATCAGGCGCTGCTCGCGCAGGCCAAGTGGCATTTCGGCGCCGGCCTGGCGGCGATCCGCGCCGGCTCGTTCCCGCCGGCGTCGCGCATCACGCTGACCGAGGCGCTGATCGCCAAGCAGGCGGACGACGCTTCGCGCACCGAGCTGGCCGACGCGCAGGTCCTGATCTCGCGCGCGGCGCGCACGCTGGGCAAGGTCGATCGCGCCGACTCCGAGCTGAAGCAGGCGCAGACGCTGGACCCCGCCGATCCGTCGGCGGAGGTCGCCGCCGGCGAGGCGTTGCTCGACCAGGGCCGCATGAAGGAAGCCATCGCCAAGTTCGAGCTGGCGGCGCCCAATGCGCCGACGGTTCCGGTCGGCGCGGCGGTGGCCAACCTGCGCTTCGCGATGGCGGCGGCGCTGATCGAGAAGGGCAAGGCCAGACCCGGGCTGGCGTTGCTCGAGCCGGTGGCTCCGACCGATCCGCGCGCGCGCTTCTGGCGGGCGCGCGCCGCCGAGCTGGCGACGCCTCCTGACCTCGAGGCGGCGCGGCACGGCTACGAGGAGGCCCTGAAGGCCGAGCCGCGCTTCGTGCCCGCGACGTTGCAGCTGGCGGCGCTCCTGACGCAGCAGCAAAAGCAGTCGGACGCGCTGGCGGTGTTGAGGCGCGCCGAGTCGGCCGGCGCATCCGGCGCGACGCTGCAGCTGGCGCTGGGACAGGCCTTCCTGGCGTCCGGCAACTTCGAGCGCGCGAAGAAGACGTTCAGCGACGCGCTCGTCGAGACACCGGCGCTGTCGGTCGCGCGCGTCGGTCTGGCGGCCGCATTGAAGGCGGCCGGCAACCTGGCCGGCGCCAAGGCCGAGCTCGACACGCTCATGTCACAGGCGCCGGACACGGCGGGCCTGCGCCAGGCGCTGGCGGAGCTGCTGGTGGCGCAGGGCCAGAAGGACCAGGCGCTGGCGACCTATCGTAGCGAGATCGATGCGGGCCGCGCGACGCCCTCGCTGAAGCTGGCGGCGGCGCGCCTGGCGCTGGACACCGGACACGCCGACGTGGCACGCGACATCGCAGAGAAGGTCGTCGCCGAGAACCCGGAGACACCGGGCGCGCTGGTCTTGCTGGGACGCATCCGGCGCGCGCTGGGCGATCTGCCCGGGGCGATCGCCGAGCTGCGGCGCGCGCTGGCGTTCGAGAGCACGCCGGAGCTGCACTTCGAATATGGCCGCGCGCTGCTGGAGTCGGGCAGCTCGGACGAAGGCCTCTCCGAGCTGGAGCAAGCACCGACGCTGGCCGCCGCCGCGGTCGAGCGCGCGCGCGTCTTCTTGCGGCGCGGAGACGCGGAGCGCGCGGTCGGCCCGCTCGAGGTCGCGGTGAGGCAGGCGCCGAACAACGCCGAGGCGTGGCTGCTGCTCGGCAACGCCTACGATCGGCTGGGCACGACCGCCAAGGCGGATACAGCGTGGAGGAGCGCGATCAGGGCCGACGCGAACGCGCCGGAGCCGCACTATCGCCTCGGCCGCTTGCTGATGGACCAGGGCCAGGCCGGCGCGGCGTTGGTCCAGCTGCGCCTGGCGGCCCCAAAGGTGGCCGCCGGAGCGGTGTGGACACCCGATTTCTACTTCCAGCTCGGGTACGCCGAGCGCGCTCGCGGCACGCGTCCCGCCGCCGTCGCCGCGCTGAAGAAGTACCTGACCCTCGCTCCCTCCGACGCCCCCGCGCGCCACGAGGTCGAGCAGCTCCTCGGCAACATCTGACCCGGAATCCGCCAAGGGTTCCGAACCTCGCGCGATGAGCGAGCTCGGCCCGCGCGACGCGAGGCCGCTCTTTGACTAACATTCGACTGTGGCGCCCGCCCCGAAACCGCCGTTGCGCATCGTCGCCGGAACGGCGGGGCACATCGATCATGGCAAGACCGCGCTCGTGCGCGCGCTGACCGGGATCGATACCGATCGGCTGCCCGAGGAGAAGGCGCGCGGCATCACCATCGAGCTCGGGTTCGCGCATCTGGCCACGGCCGCCGGCGACACGCTGGCGCTGATCGACGTCCCCGGACACGAGCGCTTCGTGCGCGCCATGGTCGCCGGCGCGAGCGGGATCGACCTCGTGATCCTGGTCGTC
Organism: uncultured Myxococcales bacterium; assembly: GCA_964571275.1. Classification (GTDB taxonomy): domain Bacteria; phylum Myxococcota_A; class Polyangia; order Fen-1088; family Fen-1088; genus DASRQZ01. Next base: position 7,212 of record CAZNCQ010000159.1, on the reverse strand, counting down.
GCCGCCGACGAGGGGCCCATGCCGCAGACGCGCGAGCACCTGGACATCTGCCGATTGCTCGGGATAAAGCGCGCGGTCGTCGCGCTCACGAAGATCGATCTCGTTGGCGAGGACTGGCTCGCGCTCGTCACCGACGACGTGCGCGCGCTCCTGCGCGGCACGGCGCTGGAACCGGCGGCGATCGTCCCCTGCTCCGCGCTGACCGGCGCGGGCGTGCCCGCGTTGCGTGCGGAGATCGAGCGGCTGGCGGCGGCGGCCACGGCGCGCGCGACCGATGGACCGCTGCGCCTGCCGCTGGATCGCGTGTTCACCGTCAAGGGATTCGGCACGGTCGCGACCGGAACGCTGGCCACGGGACGATTGCGCGAGGGCGACGACGTCGAGGTCTTGCCGGCGCAGAGCGGAGCCAGGCGCATCGCGAAAGTGCGCGGCATCGAGGCGCACGGCGGAAAGCGGCTCGAGGCGCTCGCCGGGCAACGGACCGCGGTCAACCTCCATGGCATCGAGCGTGATGATCTCGCGCGCGGCGCGGTGCTCGCGCGTCCCGGCGAGCTGCAACCGAGCGCGATCATCGACGTCGAGCTGGACCTGCTGGCGGTCTGTCCCGCGCCGCTCCGCGATCGAGCGCCGGTGCTCTTTCACGCGCTGACCGCGCAGGAGAACGCCGTCGTCGCACTGCACGAAGCGGGCTCGCTGGCGCCTGGCGCGCGCGCGCTCGCGCAGCTGCGGCTCGCGCACCCGGTGGCGCTGCTGCCGGGCGATCGTTTCATCCTGCGCGGTTCTCAGCCGCTGCCCGGCCACGGCACGACGATCGGCGGCGGGCGCATCGTGCGCGTGCTCGCGCCCAAGCGCCGCCGCCGCGACGCCGACGGCCTGGCGCGCCTGCAGCGCATGGCGGCCGCGCCGACCATCGACGCGCGCGTCGCGCTGGAGATCGAAGCGGCGGGTACGGCGGGCGTCGATCGCGCTTCTCTTCTCGCGCGCCTCGGCGAAGGCACCCGGACCATCGATCGCGCGGTGGAGGCCCTGCTGTCGCGGCGCGCGGCGATCACGGTGCACCGCGAGACGGGCACGGTCATCGCGACGGCCGCGCTCGATCGGGTTCAAGCCATTCTGCTCGACGCGCTGGATCGCTTTCACGCCGCGCACCCGCTGGCGCCAGGGGTCGCGCGCGAGGAGCTGCGCACCGTGCGGCCCGAGATCCGCGCGCTCGATCCCCGCGTCTACTCGGTCGCGGTGGCCGAGCTCGGGCGACGGGAAGTGGTCTCGCTCGACGCCGACACCGATCGCATCCGGCGCACCGGCTTCTCGCCGGCGCGGGCGGAGGCGAAGCAGGAGGGGTTGGTCGCGCGGGTGCGATCGCTCTACAGCGACGCCGGCCTGGCGCCGCCGTGGAGCCACGAGCTGGCCGCGCTCGCGGGCGCGCCCGAGCGCGACGCCAGCGACGCGCTCGAGATCTTGGTTCGCCGCGGCGACGTCGTGCGCGTCAAGCCCGACCTGTGCTTCGACCGCGCGGCCGTCGACGCGCTGGCGGATCGTCTGCGCGCACACCTGGCGGCGCAGCGAGAGATCACCGCCCAGCAGTGGAAAGAGCTGAGCGGCGTCACGAGGAAGTACGCCATCCCGCTGGCGGAGCACTTCGACGCCGAAAAGCTGACCCTGCGTGTGGGCGACGTACGCCGCCTGCGCGGGCGCTAGACCAGCGATGCGCTCTCGCGATTCGTCACATTTTCTGCGCCGAGGGGAGAGCCGATGTGTCGAAGTAAGAGCGAGGCGCTAGCGAAGCGAGAGCGAGGCGCTAGCAAAGCGCTAGCGAGGCGTCAGAAGGTGTATCCAATCCCAAGACCAAAGAAGAAGGCGTCGAAGAAGCCGCCCTCGATCTTCGCTTCCCAACCCTTGACGTCGGGCAGCCGGAAGTCGACGCCCGCCAGGACGTCGACGATGGGCAGCAGCGGCAGCACGCCCCCGCTGCCCGCATGGTTTGGCGGCGGCGTGCACACGCCGTTGGCGCAGGTGATGCCCGTCGGATGGCACTGGCTGGCGTCGCCGACGTTGGCGTCGGTGCAACCTTGGCTGACGTCGACGTAGACGCTACCGCGCACGACCGCGACGCCCAGGCCGGCGCCCGCGTGCAGACCGAACCATGGCGTCAACATCCCTTGCCCCGTGAAGGCAATGTCGGCCGAGTAGAGCGACAGGCCGCGGAAGCGCAAGAGCCGTGTGTCGACCGCGGGGTCGCGGCCGCTTCCCAGCCAGTTGCCGTCGGGCGGCGACATGTTCTGGTAGCTGAGCCCGAGCGTCACCTGAAAATTGCCGGCGCGGCGGAAGCCTTCGATGCCGACGTGCCCGAAGGTTTCGAGAGGCACGTTCTGCTTGGTGAAGAACCCGAGCAGCCAGCCCGGTACCGACACGTAGCGCGCGCGCACCGCGAGACCGAAAGCCACGTCGCGCGCCGGCGGCCTCGGCGGCATCGCTTGCGCGCTGAGGGCCTCGGCGGGCGCCGGCGCCTCGGTGGGCGCGACGACCGCGGGCGCCTCGGTGCTCGGGGGCGCGCGCGGCTCCTCGGTGTCTTCTGCCGGCGCCGCGCACGCGGGGCGCGACGCGATCGACGCGCTACCGATCACGGCGACGGCGGCCAGGAGACCTAAGCGGCTCATCATGCAAACCTCCCCGGGGGGCTGGATTGGAGCGCGATTATACGCACGACGAGCCGTCGTCCGGCGCCGTTGTATCCTCCTTGGGTGAAGATCGTTTTCGTTCGACGCCTCGCCCGTTTGCTGCTCCTGGCGGCGGGTTTGATCGCGATCACCGGTCGCGCGCGCGCCGCCGCGCCCGCCGCGCCCACGCGCGCGGACGTGGAGGCGCGGCTGCAGAAGGCGGCGCACGGGCTCTCTCCGACGGAGGTTGCGGAGCTGGGCGCGGGCGCGGGGGCGCTGCTCGCGCAGATCGCCGGCGATAGAGCGGCGCCAGTACCGTTACGCACGCGCGCCATGGAGGCGCTGACGTACGTGCGGACGCCGGCGACGCGCGATTTTCTCGAGAATTTTTTGATTCGGAAGCGCCCCTCGAGCGACGCCGTCGACCACACGCTCTTGCGCAAGGCCGCGATGGCGCTCGGCTGGCAGGCCGGGCCGCGCTCGGTCGACGCGGTGGCGGCGCTGCTCGATCACCCCGATCCCGAGGTGCGCCTCGACGCCGTGGTCGCGCTGGGCCTGACGCGCGCGCGCAGCGCCGAGAAGCCGCTGCGCGACCGGTTGGCGACAGAGCCCGATGCCGGAGTCCGCGCGCAGATCGAGAGCCAGCTCCGCGTGCTGGCCGGCGCCGCCGAGGCTGGCAAAGGCGCGCGAAGCGCGCCGTGACGGCGCCGGCGCGCGCGCCGTGACCGAAAACCTCACTCAGCGCGTGCCGTCGATCCGACGCGCGTCGCGCGGAGTGATCTCCGGGGGCGCCACGTCCTGGGCGGCGGCCGCGCGGTTCGCGCGAATCACCGCCTGGTGGCGCTTGTGCCGCCGGTAGGCCCGCACGCCGACCACGGCGAGCCCGATCGCGATCGCCACCAGAATGCCGTGCTCGGTCTGGCGCGCGTACTTGACGACGCGGTCGATCTCCCCGCCGAAGTACCAGGCCGAGTAGACCAGCACGGGCACCGAGAACGCCGCCGCGGAAAAGTCGTAGATCAGAAAGACCGACGGACGCAGGTGGAGCGTGCCGGCCGTGAAGAAGATCGTGAAACGAAACCCGGGCGTGAACCGGCCGATGAGCACGACCTTGCTACCGAACTTGCGAAAATACGCGCGCACGCGCAGCTGACGCCTGGGCGTGAAATAGCGGCGCGCGAAGGGGCTGGCCAGCACGCGCCGCCCGAAGAGACGGCCGCAGAAGAACGCCAGCGAGTCACCGGCCAGCACCGCGGCGAAGCAAACCAGGAAGGCGGTGTTGATGTCGAGGACGCGCTTGTAGGAGAAATATCCCGCGGCAATCAGAGAGATGTCTTCCGGGATCGGCAGGCCCAGCCCGCAGAGCAGCAGGATGGTCGTCAACCACAGGTACGCCCCGGCCGGCGTCATGGTCGCGAGATGAGCAATGAACCACTTCACGCGGTCGGACCTGCCATGCGACCCTGTGAAATACCACGTCGGTCAGCCGAAACACGAGGTCTCGCGAAAAGAATTTCGGCGGCCTCCTCGGGATTTTGGCTGCCACGCGTTGACATTGCCGAGGGTGACACGTACGGTTTGGTCCAAAAAAAGGGGAAACCATGCATACGCATCGCCTCTGGCTGCTCAGCTTGCTCGCCACCGCCGCCGTGGCGGTCGCGGGATGCGAGCCTGACTACCCGTCCTGCGAGACCGACAAGCAGTGCCACCAGAAGGAATTCTGCGTCGCGCGAAAGTGTCAGCAATGCCGTGATTCGAAGGATTGCCTGGCAGGTCAGAGCTGCAATTCCGGCAAGTGTGAGGCAATCCCCGGCTATTGTCGCAACAAATCGGACTGTCCCGCGGGTCAAGAATGCATCGCCAACCAGTGCAAAGCCTGCGCTTCGAACGGTGATTGCCCCGCCGGCACCTATTGCGTGAAGGGCGTTTGCGGCAACAAGAAGCCGTGTAAGTCAGAGAACGACTGCGCGCAGAATGAAGACTGCCTCGAAGGCCTGTGCATCGCGGCGGAGCACAAGGCGGCACCGCCGCCCAAGGACTGCTCTTTGGAGGCGGTCTTCTTCGACTTCAATGAATCGGCGCTGACCACCGAGGCGACGACGCGTCTGGCGCAGGACGCCGACTGCCTGAAGAAGACCAACCGCGCCGCGTCGCTGGTGGGTCACACCGACCCGCGCGGGACGCAGGAGTACAACCTGGCGTTGTCGGAGCGGCGCGCGCAATCGGTGCGGGATCACCTGGGGCGGCTCGGTATCGACGGCTCCAAGCTGACGGTGCTGCCGCGAGGCTCGCTCGACGCCAAGGGGACGGATGAACCGAGCTGGGCGCAGGATCGCCGTGTCGACTTCACCTGGCGCTGATCACAGACCCGGACTTGGGTGCAGGCGCCCTGGGAGCCGGGCGCCGCGGCTGGCCGGATGCCTGGTCTTGGCAGCGCTCGGGCTGGGCCTCGGGCCCGCCTGCGTCACCTCGGGCGAAGGCGAAAAGATGAACGCCGAGATCGCCGTGCTGCGCAAGCGGCTCGACGACATCGACAAGCGCGACGCCGACTACAAGGAGCAGGTCGCGCGGCTGCGCAAGGTGCTCGACCAGGCGACCGCGCTGCTGACGCGCAATTCGGCCGATGTCGGCGCCAAGGCCGCCAAGGCCGAGACCGACATCGCCGAGCTCCAGGGGCGCATCGAGGAGCTGGCGCATGCGGCCGAGCAGCGCGACCAGCACGACCGCCAGAACACCGACGATCGGACGCGGCTGGAGACACGCATCGCCGCGCTCGAGCAGACGCAGACCAAGATCGTCGACAAGGTCGCGCCGTCGCTGCCCGACGACAAGGAACAGCTGTGGACGCAGGCCGGCGCGCGGCTGGCCAGCGGGCAGCGCGACGACGGTCGTCGGTTCTACCGGGTCTTCATCCAGCGTTTCCCCGAAGATCCGCGCGCGCCGCAGGCCTACCTGGCGATCGGTCATTCATTCATCGTCGAGAACAAGTACCCGAACGCCGCGGCTGAGTTTCAGAAGGTCCTCGAGGCCTATCCGCGCTCGCCCGAGGTGCCGGAGGCCATGTGGCAGCTCTCCTCGGCGTTCGTGCAGCTGCGCTTCTGTACCGACGCGCGGTCGCTGCTGTCGGATTTGATGAAGCGCTATCCGAAGTCGCCGCGCGCGGCCGACGCGAAGACCGAGATCAAGCAGCTCGCGAAGATGCCCAAGGGCAGCTGCACCTCGTAGTGCGCTAGCGCGCGAACGCGGCTGCCACCTCACGGCCCGCGGCTGTCGGGTCCGCTGCGGCGTTCACCGCGGCGATCACCGCGGCGGCGGCGGCGCCGGCGTCGACGACGGAAGCAATCGTGCTGAGCGTGATCCCGCCGATGGCGACGACCGGGATCGGCGATGCCAAGGCGACGGCGCGCAAGCCATCGATGCCCACCGTCGGATCGGGCCGTAGCTTGCTGCGCGTGTCGAAGATCGGGCCGAAGCCGATGTAGTCGGCGCCAGCGGCGACGGCGGCCGCGGCCTGAGCGGGATTGTGCGTCGAGAAGCCGATCCGCAGCCGGCCGGCGGCAACCCGGCGCGCATCGGCGAGCGGCAGGTCGTCCTGGCCGAGGTGAACCACATCCGCACCGACCGCGAGCGCGACGTCGAGGCGGTCGTTGACGCAAAAGGGGATGCCGGCGGCGCGGCAACGCTCCTTGAGCATGAGGGCGGCGTCACGCATCGCCGCGGCGCCGAGCGCCTTCGCACGGAGCTGCAAACAGCAGGGCCGCGCCGCCACCAGCAGCTCCGCACGGCGCGCGATGTCGTCGAGCCGCGCATGGGGATCCGCCGCCAGACCGGCAGGCGCCGCGGGTAGATCCACGATGGCATAGTAGCCGCGCATCCAATCGACCATCGCGTACACTATATCGCCTTGCCTACCCGGTTCCGCCTTCAGACCGAGCTCAAGCCGACCGGCGACCAGCCGCGCGCGATCGAGGAGCTGTGCGCGGGCGTGGCGCGCGGCGATCCGGCGCAGGTCCTGCTCGGCATCACCGGCAGCGGCAAGACGTTCACGGTGGCCAACGTCGTCGAACGCATCCAGCGCCCCACGCTGGTCATCGCGCACAACAAGACGCTGGCGCACCAGCTTTACGGCGAGTTCAAGGCGCTGTTCCCCGACAACGCGATCCACTACTTCGTCAGCTACTACGACTACTACCAGCCCGAGGCGTACGTCCCGTCGACCGACACGTACATCGAGAAGGATTCGCTGATCAACGAAGAGATCGACCGCATGCGCCACGCGGCGACCTACGCGTTGCTCACGCGGCGGGACGTGCTGATCGTCGCGTCGGTCTCGTGCATCTACGGCATCGGCGCGGCCGAGGCGTACCTGGGCATGAAGATCGATCTCGCGCGCGGGGTCGAGGTGCGGCGCGACGCCGTGCTGCGCCGCCTGGTCGAGATCCAGTACGAGCGCAACGACGTCGACTTCTCGCGCGGCACGTTCCGCGTGCGTGGCGACGTCGTCGAGATCTTCCCCGCCTACGAGCGCGAAAAGGCGATCCGCATCGAGTGGTTC
>CAZNCQ010000158.1:0-16334 GCA_964571275.1 uncultured Myxococcales bacterium | reverse complement strand
GATCAGCGTCTTCGGATCGCAGACCGTCAACCTGATGGGCACGAGCGCGGTGCGCATGGGCGACAAGTCGATGAGCTGCGGCGAGCCGGTGCGCCTGCCGTCGTCGACGGTGCTGGCGATCCCCAAGGGCATGCCGGTGATGATCGGCGGGCCGCCGGCGATCTCGATCATGGACGCGGTGGGCGCGCTGCTGCGCTCGAAATGGGTCGCGGGCTACATGCACGACCTCTTGAGCCGCATGAAGCCGGGACGGCTGCGCAACCTTCTGAGCAAGGGCGTCTGCTTCCTGACCGGCCACCCGGTCGACGTCGCGACCGGGCGCGTGCTCACTGACAGCGTCGACTGGGAGCTACCCGGGCCGCTGCCGCTGAAGTTCGAGCGCAATTATTCATCGGCGTGGGCGGGGCGCAACGGGCCCCTCGGGCACGGCTGGTCGCACTCGCTGGACCAGGCGGTCTGGGTCGAGCGCGGCAAGATCATCTACCTCGACGGCGAAGGGCGCGAGCTGGAGCTGGACGTGTTCGACTTCCCCGACCACGTGCTGCCGGTGGGCCACGAGGTGTTCGACGCGCCGTCGCGCCTGACGCTGAAGTCGCTGGGCGCGCGGCGGTATCAGCTCACGACGCATGAAGGAATCACATACGAGTTCGCGCCGGTGCCGGGCGCGAGCGGCGCGCGCTCGTCGTGGTCGCGGCTGGTGCGCCAGCTCGCGCGCGACGGGCGCGCGATCGCGCTCGAGTACGACGCGCGCGGAAATCTCGAGTGGGTGCACGATTCGGCGGGCCGCGCGCTCGCGTTCGAGCACGACCGCGACGGGCGCCTGGTCGCGACCAAGCTGCCGCATCCGACCGCCGAAACGGACGGCTGGCAGGTGCACACCCGCTACGCCTACGACGCCGCCGGCGACCTGGTGCAGGCGACCGATCCGCTCGGGCATTCGTGGCGGTTCGCGTACAAGGGCCACCTCCTGGTGCAGGAGACCAACCGCAACGGGCTGTCGTTTTACTTCGCGTACGACGGCTGGGGCGAGGACGCGTACTGCGTGCGGACGTGGGGCGACGGCGGCATCTACGACCACGTCATCGACTACGACAAGGCCGGCAAGGTCACCTGCGTGACCGACAGCCTGGGCCGCACGACGACGTACAAGATGAACCCCGTCGGCTGCGTCGTGAAGGTGATCGACCCGCTCGGCGGCGAGACCGCGTTCGCGTACGACGAGCGTACGCTGTGGAAGGTCAAAGAGACCGACGCGATGGGCGGCGAGACCACGTGGGAGCACGACGCGCGCGGCAATGTGACCAGGGTGACCGGCCCCGACGGGGCCGTGGTCCGGATCGAGTTCGACGGCCAGAACCTGCCGGTGCGCGCGGTCGACGCGATGGGCGGTGAATGGACCTGGGGCTACGACGAGCGCGGGCGGCTCGTCGGGCGCATGGATTCAGTCGGACGCCGGGTGCAATTTCACTGGCGCGCCGATGCGGAGCCGACGACGGCCCGCGTTCCCGCGCGATCGGGAGCCGCGCCCGAAGCCGCGCGCGTCAAGCGGCTGGTGAGCCTGACCGATCCCGCCGGGCAAGAGACCAGCCTGCGCTACGACGCTGACGGCAACGTCACGTCGCTGCGTTCGCCCGACAGCGCGGTCAGCCGCTGGCGCTACGACCGCCTCGGACGCTGCACCGCCGCGCTCGACGCCGCCGGCAACGTGCAGCAGCGCGAGCACGATGCGCTCGGGCGCGTCGTCCGCGTGGTCGAGCCCGACGGCAACGTGCGCGAGCTCGACTACGACCCCGAAGGCAACGTCGTGCACGCGCGCGACCAGCAGCACGATGTGCGCTTCACGTACCAGGGCATGGGCCGCGTCTCGTCGCGCACCGAGGCCGGCACGCGCGTCGGCTTCGTCTACGACACCGAGGAACGTCTCGTCGCGATCGAGAACGAGCACGGTCACGCATACGAGTTCCGGATCGACGCTGCCGGCCGCGTCGAGGTCGAGAGCGGCTTCGACGGTGTTCGCCGCCAGTACGCGCGCGACAAGGGCGGCCGCGTGACCAGGGTCTTTCGCCCCGCGAGCCACGAGACCCAGTATGCCTACGACCCGGCCGGCCGCGTCGTCGCCGTCGAGCACAGCGACGGCAGCAGCGAGGCCTACGCCTACCGCAAAGACGGTGAGCTGGTCGAGGCCAAGAACGACACCGCCACGGTGAAGCTGGAGCGGGACCTGCTGGGGAGAGTGCTGCAGGAGACGGTCGGTGAAGACTGGATCGCGTCCGAGTACAACGCGCTCGGCATGCGCGTGCGCCTCCGCTCGTCGAAGGGCCTCGACCAGCGCATCGAGCGCAACGCCGCCGGGCAGATGACCGGCGTGCGGGCCCGCGTTGCGCGCGCGGGCACCGACGAGCTCGGCGGAGCGAGCGCGGCAGACGGCAATGTCTGGGAGGCGCGGGTGTCGCGCGACGTGCTTGGCCTGGAGGTCGAGCGCCAGCTCCCCGGCGGCGTGCGCGCCCGCTGGCAGCGCGACGCCGTCGGCCGCCCCACGCAGCAGGAGATCACCGCCGCCGGTGAATTCCACCGCGCCGTTCACTACACCTGGGACGTCAACGACCGCCTGCGCACGGTGGTCGACGCCGCCCGCGGCCCCGTGCGCTACGAGCACGACGCCCTTGGCAACCTCGCCGCCGCGACCTACGAGGACGGCCGCGTCGACCTCCGCCTGCCGGACGCCGTCGGCAACCTGTTCCGCACGCAGGCCCGCACCGACCGCAAGTACGGCCCTGCCGGTCAGCTCCTCGAATCGAGAGAGCCCGACGGCAGCGTCGTCACCTACGAATACGACCCCGAGGGCAACCTCGTGAAGAAGATCGAGGTCGATGCTGAGGTCTCCGCGCGCGCGAACAATGTCCGCGTCTGGACCTACCACTGGAACGCCGCCGGCATGCTCGCGAAGGTCGTCCGCCCCGACGGCGAAGGCGTCACGTTCACCTACGACGCCCTCGCACGCCGCCTCTCGAAGACGTTCCGCGCCCGAACGACGAAGTGGATCTGGGACGGCAACGTCCCGTTGCACGAGTGGCTCGAAGGCCGCCCCGCTTCCCACGCCTCGACCCAGACTCCCCTCGCCGACGTCGCCGTCCTCGACGAGCTCGCCGCCCGCCGCCGCCGATTCGAGCGCGCCGCCAAGCCCTCTCAGGGACCTCCTGACGATTCGTTCTCCGCACCGCAGCCAGTCACGCCCGCCCTCCCCGTCTGGAGCGCCGGCGCCACCGAGCCCGGCACCGCCGAAGACCCGATCACCTGGCTCTTCGATCCCGAGACCTTCGCCCCCATGGCCAAGCTCGTCGGCGACGCACGCTATGCGATCATCACGGATCACCTCGGCGCGCCAACCGCGATGTACGACGCCGCCGGCGCCGAAGTCTGGTCCGCGACCATCGACGCCTACGGCGATCTGCGCAACCTCACCGGCCACCGGGAGGCCTGCCCCTTCCGCTGGCCCGGTCAGTACGAAGACGCGGAGACCGGGCTCTACTACAACCGGTTCCGGTACTACGAACCCCGGGGATCTTACGTATCGCGAGATCCCCTCTTCGCGCCGCGGTGCCTCGAACTCTACAAGTACGTGGACGACCCGTTGGTGGTCACGGACCCGTTGGGACTCGCCGACGTCTCGAACATGGTCCGCGTTCAGATCCAACGTGGAAACGCGAATCTCGCGAGCGTGGCGGTGGAGAAGACCTCGGCGGTTACCGCCTTGGAAGTAGAACGAGCCATGATGAAGGCAATCCAGGACGTACCCGCGGGCGAACGAGGCCTTATCCCGGCCGCCCACGGTGCAGCGGCGCAGTTGAGCAAGAAGCTCCGAGGCATTGCCGCCGCTGGGGGAATCTCCGACGGTGGAAACATCCTCCGAGAATGGCTTCAGGGAGAGAACGTTCGATTCGACATCGAGAACCGCGGAACGAATCTCACGAGTTGCAAATGACCATGCAGACTCCGGATCCCTCCTGGGAACAGGCTATTGAGGAGCTACTTGCATCCACCCGTTCCGTCGCGTTGACCCTCCGCGATGGTCTGGCAGCGCGGGATCGCGAGGCACTCGTTCGCAGCCTTGGAACGGCGCTTCTGTCGAAATCCATGGATCCGGAGAAGCGAGTCCTCGCAAGCTGGCTCCTCAAGGACCTCGCAAGCCCCCAGGCCGTTCCATTTCTCGTGCAGGCGTTCTGTGCGCCATCCACCACAGCAGAGCTTCAAGGCGAGATCCTCGAGGCCTTGGAGCGAACTGCGTTCGGGGAAGACTTCCCCGAGATCGACCTGGCGACACTCCGAGATAGCCTTCGCGACCACAAGCACCTCCGGCGCTTCATGGACCTGCTTGCATCCGTCGGGACCCAACAAGCCAAGGAGATCCTCGCAGCGTTCGCCCTCGATCCATCTGCGCGCGCAACCCTCATGGCCGACCTGGCCATTCGTCCCGAGCCCTGGATCGACGGGTTCCTACAGCAGTTGCTGTCGAAGCTCGGTGACGCCCCTGCCGTGCGGCGTGCTGTCGAAGAACGGAAGCGCCGCGAGACAGGGCTGAAAGCGCGTGCTTTCTCGGCGGAGGCGCCAGCCAACCTCGCGAACGTCCGTCCTCTCTGGGAAAGCGGCCAGTTCGCGATCCTCCTTCGCCTGGCGGAGGAAAACGCACTGGCCGCAGACGCGCGCTCCTTCCTCTCCTCGATACCGATCCTGGAATCCTTGAGCAAGGGCCAAAGAAAGCTGCTCGCAAAGCTGAAGGGCGTTCTTGCGCCCAAGGATTGACACGCGTGACGCCATGGGCACTCACTCCTCGCCGCGAATGCACCTGTTCCCATCCCTCGGGCGGTGCTCCCGGTGGACCGATACAATCCAAGGGCGATCGTCTTCAACGCCATCACGGAAGATCGCCCGTGGCGCGACCAGCATGCCCGAGACGTGTGCTCGTGGTCGCCATGCTTGTCGTCGTCGGGCATCGTGGCCGACGGTCCGGATGGCTGGCGAGCGACGCTGGCCGGACCATCTGAACGTCCGTAGCATGCGATCTCTCGAGCGGGTCAACTCCATCTTGAAACCCCGGACGCGACCGGCAGCGGAGGGAAGGCCGCGGGGACGGGGGGCGCCGCTGGTACGGGTGCGGGCCTCGGTGGCAACCCCGGGGCTGGGGGCTCGCCCGGAGGGGCGGCGTCAGCGGAACCGGCGGAATTGGCCTCGGAGGAATGGGCGGCGGCGGTAGCGGAGCAGGAGGCGGCGCAGGGAGCGGCGCCGGTGGAAAGACCGGCACTGGCGGCAGCGGAGCAGGAGGAGCCACAAACGGCACTACGTGCCACCTCGGTACCGATTGCCGATCGGGCGACTGTGTCGACGGTGTCTGTTGCTCCTCGGCGGCGTGCGGAAACTGTCAGACCTGCGCGAATGCGGCTGGGACCTGCGCTGCAGTGCTCAACGCAGCTGACGCTGACAGCTGTGCGGGAACCTGTGACGCGTCGGGCACCTGCAAGAGCAACGGATTTGCAGACCCGGACATCCTCACTCCGGGCGTTGTGCTTGGATTCGGTATAAGCCGGCCCGCTACCTCAATCAGTCTGGGCAACGACACTTCAGGCGCCGTTTCAAGCAGTGCCGTCTGGTGCTGGGGTGCGAATCAGTATCTTCGGGCAACTCGGCAACGGGGGCATCACTGCGGGCAATGCCACGCCGGCTCCGGTGATGGGCCTCCCGACCGGCGAGACCATCTCCCAGCTTTCGGTCGGTGTGGCTCATAATTGCGCAGTGATGGCAGTGATGGGCAGTGGCGACGTCTGGTGTTGGGGTCGGAACGACGACGGCGAGCTCGGCGATCGCACACGCGCTACCAACCCCATCCCGGTCCAGGTCGCGGGCTGGTAGGAAGGCCGCGACGCTCGAGCATCTGAAATCGCCTTCGGCACGACCGAGAGGGCTGCTTCATTCGGGATTTCGACGGTTCCGACGTCGACGCTGCTCGCCAACGTGACCACTCCTTCGTACTGTTCGCTGAACGGTTGCGCGCTCATACGCTTTGGGGTATGAGGGTCTGGCCTCCCGCGCCCCGGCGGTTTCTGCAACTTTAAGCGCTCGGCGAGTCCGTGCTGGTTAGATTCCTCTAAGTCGCGCCCCTCGCCGACCCAACAAGAGAAGGACCCTAGCATGAACCTACGTCGTGACCTGTTGCGTAGCTTTGGTGTGGATCTCGAGCGTGCCTCTAAGGTGCCTGGAAATTGGGCCCTCGGCGCCCTGCTCGGCCTCGCGCTCGCGGTAGCGGGTTGCGCCCAGGCGACTCCCGCCGCGACGTGCGGACAGGGAACCACTTCCTGCAACGGGACGTGCGTCAACCTGGACACCAGCGGCGACAACTGCGGCGCCTGCGGCACTGCCTGCACCGGCGGTCAGGTTTGCAACGGCGGAACCTGTTCGTCGAGCTGCTCGGGATCGACTCGCATGTGCGGCAACGGCTGCGCCGACTTCACGACCGACCCGACGAACTGCGGCGGATGCGGCACGACTTGCCGCTCGGACCAGATTTGCAATGGCGCGTGTGTCTGCGGGCCGGGGAAGATGCAGTGTAGCAACGGTACCTGCGCAACCTCGTGCTCGACCGGCGCTGGTGGGAACATCACGACGGGAGCTGGCGGGACGACCGGGGGCGGCGTTGGCGGAAGCAACGGAACTGCTGGAACCACGGGCGGTGGAACTGGCGGAAAGACGGGCGGCACGGGCGGCATGACCGGTGGCGGCACCGGCGGTGCAGGCGGAACGACCTCCGGTCCTCCTCCCGGTTACTACACCATGGGCTCCTTCCATGGGTGCACCTGGACAGGGGCGGATACGCTGAGCAAGGGGACGACCAACACGCCGACGGATTTCACGGCTCAAACGCCCCAAGCCTTCCCCTACTGCGTGAAGGGCACGGTTGGCGCTGATCCGGTCAATTCGGCGACGGTGGCGCTTCTGGGATTCAACCTCGCCGAAGCCGCAACCAACTCGGCCAGTCAGTGCGCCGCGAATGCGGCGACGACGACCACGCTCCCGACCATCACGCCCACCGGCACCGGGATCGCGCTCAGCTACGATCGGCTCACCGGTTCGAACATTCGCGTGCAGATTCAGGATCCGATGGGTACGACCGACGCCAATCACCGCTGGTGCGCGACCATCACGCAGGTACAGGGACCGGTCTTCGTGCCCTTCAGCGCCTTTAACACCGCCTGCTACAACAACAGCGGACAGCCCTATAACATGCAGCCGATCTCGGCGATCTCGTTGTTGGTGCCCGGCACGCTGATTCCGAGCCCGTTCAGCTATTGCGTCGGCGGTTTCGCCTTCGGCACGTCGGTATCGGCGGCCCCCACGTACACCCCGAATCCCTACCCGACGCTGACGGGAACGATCGGTGGGCCCGACCCGTCGGGTGGCAAGGACATTGATCTTCAGCGGGTGAAGACCGCTGCGCCGGGGGTCGGCGGCAAGGCGTACATCGTCTACAACAACAACTGGGGCAATCCGACTGGGTCCGATCAGACGATCAACTACGTGGGAAATAGCTTTACCGTCGCGAGTTGGACGGGTAGTGCGCCTGGCGGCGGCGTCCCGGTGTCGTTCCCGTCGCTCTACATCGGTGCCCAAGGCCAAACCGCGGGGCTTCTGCCCGGCGTCCTGGCGACGACGCCTGATGGTGATGGGTTGCCGAAAGCGATCAGCGCCATCGGGACGCTGACGAGCACGTTCAACTGGACGCCGCCCAACAATGCCGCGACGCCAACAGGCAACTACAACGCAACCTACGACATTTGGCTCGCGGCGCCGCCCGCGCCGGCTATTGGCTACAACGACGCGCTCAGCGGCTTCGTCATGGTTTGGTTGTACAAGCCAAGCGGGAACCAACCCATCGGCAATATGGTGGGAAGCACGACCATTGGCGCCCGGACCTGGAATATTTGGGTGGGGCCCCGAAATATGGGGACAAATCCAAACCGTCCGGTCATCTCGTACGTAGCGCCGACCCCGATCATGGGCACGACATGGACGAATGTCGATTTGAAGCCCTTCCTGATGGACGCAACTACTAACACCAGCATCCCATCCAATATGCGAGTTTCTGCGAGTTGGCTTGTCACCGACCTCTTCGCCGGATTCGAAATTTGGACCGGCGCAGACGGTGTCGGATTGAAAGAGACCGCCTTTACGGCGAACGTCAACTAGCAGCAACGCGCAGTTCCCGGCAGCGCACCTTTGCGCTGCCGGGCGACTTGTCCGGTTGGCGAAGCCCCTCGCGCCCCTACCGAATGAACGTGATGTCGTCGACCCAGATGTCGAAGTCGGTCGGCGTCGGGGGCGTCGTGCTGTGGTCGGAGTTGACCTGAATCGACATGCCGGTCAGGTGGGCGGTGTCGAGCTTGTTGCCGGGGTCTTGAATTCCCGGGTTGGTTGAATCCTGCCTGGTCTCGGAGAAGAGGATCTCGAACCGCTTCCAGTTCGTGTCGATCTCGTAGTTCACGTAGGCGGGGAAATCGGTTTGGACCCCGGAGTCAGTGTCCGTGTACCCGTAGCCGAACTTCACCAGATAGGGGCTGCAGTTCTTGGTCGGCATCGTCGCGTCGAACACGCACTGCATGGCGAGCGGCAGGATCGAGGGCAGATCCGTCTGCGGATCTTTGAAGGCCACCTGCACGAACTTCACCGGTGCGGCGGCCTTGGCGTAGAACGAGATCCCGCGGTACTTCGAGGCGTCGTACGGTCCCTTGCCCACCTGGCCACCGTCGGCCTGCATCTTCGGCTCGAAGTCGGCCCCCATCGCGGCGCCCCAGTCCGCAAAGCCGGTCCCGGTCACGTGGAGTGAACCTGGGCCGGAGCAACTCGGGTTCCCGACGGTCATGTCGGGAACGACCGCGCCGCCCTCGGCCGGCACGAGGGTCCCGCGACCCGATGTGTCGCCGTACGTGTACCAGCCGCCGCTCTTCCCGTCGCCTTTCACGCCGTTGTCGGCCGTGAAATCGGAGATGAGGTCGTCGGGGTTGGTCGGACAGATCGCACCGGTCGACGAATCCGGGTGGTTCGTCTCGCCGGAGCTCTTCGAGCACCCGGAGGCTGACAGGACTGCGCCGACAGCGAAGCCGGCGACGCTGCACAATGACAGTGTTCTCATGCGAAGCTCCTTGAAAACGCCCGCGCGCGATGGGCTAGCGGGAATACGCGAAACATACAACGTCCGGCGCGATTCCGGCCAGCGCCCAGGGCACGCCGCCGCAGCACGCCTCGCTGACGCCTGGACCTACGCCCGCTTGTCGCGCGGCTTGGGCATCGCCTTGCGCTTCTGCCGGTGCGCTCGCAGCACGAGGCGGATCGGGGCGCCCTCGAAGCCGTAGGCCTTGCGGATCTGGTTCACCAGGAAGCGGCGGTAGGCGTACCCGATCGCGGCGGGCTGGTTGGTGCTGATGAAGAAGGTCGGCGGCGACGAGCTGGCCTGCGTCGCGTAGTAGAGGCGCACGTGGCGGCCTCCGGGGCCGGCGGGAGGCGGCTGGTGGGCGATGATCTGCTCCATCAGTTGATTGAGCGCACCGGTCGGGATGCGGCGCGCAGCCTGCTCGGCGACGCGAGTGGCGGCCGTCACGATCTCGGTGACGCCGGCGCCGGTGACCGCCGACGTCAGCAGCACGGGCGAGTGGGCCATGAAGCCGAGCTCCTCGCGCGTGGCGGTGACCTTCTTGTCGATCTCCGCGCGCCCCACCAGATCCTTCTTGTTCATGACGATCAGGCTGGCGCGTCCGGCGTCCTCGATCAGGCGCGCCAGCTTGGCATCCTCGGAAGTGGCACCGGTGCGCGCGTCGATCACCATCGCGGCGACGTCGCAGCGCTCGATCTGGTCGCGCGCCATCTTGGCGGCGACGTGCTCGGTCAGGGTTTCGATCGACCGGCGGCGCCGCATACCGGCGGTGTCGACCAGCACGTACTCGCGCCCGCCGTACGAGAACGGCGTGTCGATGGGGTCGCGCGTGGTGCCGGGCGCGTCGTGCACCAGCACGCGCTCCTCGCCCAGCAGGCGATTCACCAGCGACGACTTGCCGACGTTGGGCTTGCCGACGAACGCCAGACGCACCACGTCCAGACGAACCGGCTTCTCCTTGGTCTCGGCGGCCTCATCGACGTCACCGTCTTCAGCGTCGCCGATTGCATCCTCTCCGTCGCGCTCGTCCTCGGCGGCCGCCGCGGTACGCTGGCGCGCCCGCGCGCCGAACGACTTCACGATGGCGTCGAGCAGCTCACCGATGCCGCGCCCGTGCGAGGCCGAGATCGGGAACACCTGTTCGAACCCGAGCGCGAATGATTCGGCCGCCGACGCCTCGCGCCGCGCGGAGTCGATCTTGTTTGCGGCGATGAGCACCGGCTTGCCCGACCGCCGCAGCACGCGCGCGACGTCCTCGTCGACGGCGGTGATCCCTTCCATCGCGTCGACGACGAACACGATGAGGTCGGCCTCGTCGACGGCGCGCAAGGTCTGCGCGCGCATGGCCTTCAGGATCCCATCGGCCGACGGATCGAGCCCGCCGGTGTCGACCACGCGGAAATACGCGCCGTCCCAATCGCAGCTGCCGTAGCGGCGGTCGCGGGTGACGCCGGGCATGTCCTCGACCAGCGCCGGCCGCCCACCGACCAGCCGGTTGAACAGCGACGACTTCCCGACGTTGGGCCGCCCGACCAGCGCGCACAGCGGCAGCGTGCGGTCGTTGGCGAGGGTGGCCCGGGATCGTGCCCGCGCGCGCTTCATGGCGCGTAGCCCAGCCGCGCCAGCTCGCCGGGCGACGTGGTCCAGTCGGGCACGACCTTGACTTCGAGGCGCAGGTGCGCCGGCCGGTCGAGGAGCGCGCTGATCTCCTTGCGGGCGGCGGTGCCGATATCGCGGATCATCGCCCCGCCCTTGCCGAGGACGATGCCGCGCTGGCTGTCGCGCTCGACCAGGATCAACGCATCGATGACCACGTCGCCGCGGTCGGGACGCTCTTGCCAGGTCTCGACCACCACCGCGGTCGCGTATGGCAGCTCCTGCTTCAGCCTCAGGAACAGCTGCTCGCGCACGAGCTCGGCCGCCAGGAAGCGCTCGGTCCGGTCGGTCAGCATGTCGGGGCCATAGAGCGGCTCGCCCTCGGGCAGCATGCGGCAGATCTCCACCACCAGCTGGTCGACGTTGGTGCCGCGCGTGGCCGAGATCGGCACCATGGCGGCGAACCGCCCCCCTTTCTCCCAGGACACGAGCATCGGCAGCACGGCGGTCTTGTCCTTGACCTTGTCGACCTTGTTGATGGCCAGGACCACCGGCTTCTTGGCGTCTGCGAGCCCATCGAGGATCATCTTCTCGGCGTCGCCTGCGCCCGACTTGCCCTCGCTGCCGTCGACGACCAGGAGCGCCGCGTCGACGTCCGCGATGGCCGCCATCGCCTCGCCGACCATGTAGCGGTTCAGGCCCTTGCGCGCCCCGTGCACGCCGGGCGTGTCGACGAAGACGATCTGGCCGCCGTCGCCGTTCCAGACGCCGACGATGCGGTTGCGCGTGGTCTGGGGCTTGGGCGTCACGATCGCCAGCTTCTCGCCGACGATGCGGTTGAGCAGCGTCGATTTGCCGACGTTGGGCCGGCCCAAAATGGCAACGGTGCCGGCGACGGCGCCGGCGGTGCGCGCCGGCTTTTCCGGAGCGGTCGCGCCGCCGTCCTGTGTTCGTTCTTTCATGGGCGGGCTTCTTATAGCTCAGATGTCGTGCTATCCCGAGGTCATGTGTTCGCCGGTTGTTCGAGGGGGACTCCGGACGGGACTGGTGCTTGCGCTCGCGGTGACATTGGCGGGCCACACCGCCGCGGCGGCTGGCGCCCAGCCGCCGCCGTCAGCGCAGGCGGCGCCGCAGCTCGGCACGACCCCCGACGGCTCGCTGGAGGTGCGCCAGGGCGCGTCGGTGCTGCTGCGGCTACAGCCGCGCACGGCGGCGCTTCGGCGTGGAACGCCGCGCGTGCACGCGGTCGACGTCGATGGCCACGCCATCGTCGACGTGCGCCTGCCGGTGCGGGGCAGCGCCTCGGAAGAGGTCTGGATTCACGAGTTGCCTCCTCCCGACCCCCGGGCCACGAAGTCGTCGGCGGCGCCGTCGGCGGCGCCGCCGGTGCTGATCTGGTCCGGAACCACCGGGCCCCGCGACGCCGACGAGGAAGTCGGCACCGAGATCGAAGTGACGTCGGACCGTATCCTCGAGTATCAGACGGCGAGCCAGATCAGCCGCTGCGACGGCGAAACGCCGCGCCTCTTTCCGCGCGCCTGGGATTTCGCGTCCGGGCGCTTCCGGTCGGTGGTTTCGCCACTGCCTTCGCCCGCGCCGCAGAAGCTGATCGCCCGTCGCGGCGATCCGGCGATGCCCGCGGGCCGGCCCATCGGCGGATTCCACTGGATCGCGGCGTCCACCACGGCGGCCGCCGGCACCGACGCGCGCAACCTGACGCCGCCGCTGGCCGTCGACGACGGCGACCCGGCGACCGCCTGGACCGAGGGGCTGGGCGGCGACGGGCGTGGTGAGTTCCTGACGGCGCGCTCGACCTCGGCCGGCTACGCGGTGCGCGGCGTGCGCATCATCCCAGGCGATGCCTCGAGCGCGGCGGCCTTTCGCGGCAAGAACCGGCTGCGCCGCTTCCAGCTGCTGCTGGGTCCCAAGATCGACCAGCGCTTCGACGTCGAGATCCCCGACGATCCGGCGGCGGACGCCGCGCGCTTCGCCGATCCGTACTGGGTCGTGCTGCCCAAGCCGACGGCGGCTGCCTGCATGACGCTGGTGATCACCGAGGTCACGCGCGGCTCCGAGGCGGCGCCGCCGCGCAACTTCGGCACGACGGCGATCGCCGACCTGGCGATCTTCACCGACCTCGACGGGCCCGAGGGAATCGGCCGCCTGATCGACGACATCGCGTCGGGCCCCGACTGCCAGCAGCGCGTTCCCCTGCTGGTGAGGCTTGGCGAGCCCGCCGTCATGGCCACCGCGCAGAGCATCCTGGGCGCGAAGGGGATGGGCCGCGAGTGCCTGGTCGAGGGGCTGGTCGCGCTGGCGCCGGCGCCCGAGAGCCCCATCGTCACCGACGCGTTGACCGCGTCGTTGTCGGGAGCGTCCGACAAGGAAGAGCGGTTGGTGACAGCGGCATTGAAGATCGCGCCCGCGCCGCCCATCGGGACGTTGGCGCAGCTGCTCAACGGCAAGACGCCCAAAGGCGACGCGGTGGCGCTGCCCGATCGCCTGCGCGCGGCGCGCGTGCTCGGCGCGCTGCCACAAGCCGAGGCGGCCGGCGCGCTGGTCGGTGCCGTCGGCGACGGACCGGAGGCGCTGCGAACCGCGGTGGTGAAGGCGCTGGGCGACTCGACCGCCGTCGATCCGACGTTGCTGCTAGGCGCGATGGCCGAAATGGAGAAGACGTCGGAGAAGACGTCGGTGAAGACGTCGGTGAAGGCGGAGAAGCCGGTGAAAGGGGAGCCGCCGGAACCCCTGCGCTACGCCGATCTGGTGCGCGCGCTGGTGCCGTCGACTCACCGGCGTCCCGAGCACAACGCCGCGGTGCTGGCGGCGCTGCGGAGCGCGCTCGACCCCGCGCGCGAGTTCCAGGTGAGGGCGCGCGCGGTCATGGCGCTCGGCGATCTGCGCCTGCCCGAGTCGACCGGCGATCTGATCGCGTTGCGCGCGAGCTCCGACGAGCCGGTGTTGCGCTACCTGGCGGCGCGCGAGCTGTCGTCGATCGGCGGGCCCGACGGCATCCGCGCGCTGCGCGAGGCGCTGAACGACGGCGACCCGCGCGTCCGCGAAACCGCGGCGATGGGTCTCGGGCGGCTGCAAGACACCTGGTCGGGACAGGCGCTGATCGACGGCGCCAAGCAAGAGGCGTGGCCGTTCGTGCGCCGCGCCGAGCTCGAAGCGCTGGGCCACCTGTGCGTCGCGGGCACCGGGGATCTCATGATCCGCGCCACCGAGCGCGACGTCGATCAGGTGCGGCGCGCCGCGCTGGTGACGCTGGTGCGTTGCAAGGACACGCGCGCGCGCGCCGTCCTGCTGCGCACGCTCGGCCTGCGCAACGAGGCCGCGACGCTGCGCGAGCTGGCCGGCGCGCTGATCGGCGAGCTCGGCGACAAGAGCGCCGCGCACGATCTGGCGGCGGCGCTGCGGCGGCTGGTCAACGAAGGAGAAGGCGACCTTGCGGTCGAAGGCGTCGCCGTCGCGGTGCTGCGCTCGCTCGCGCACCTGGGCGGCCCCGAGGCGGTCTCGTCGTCGGTCACGCTCGCCAACGACACGCGCCATCCCTATCGGCAAAATGCGATCGAGGCGCTGGCCATGATGTGCGATCCGGGCGCGGGCGCGAAGACGCTGCACGCCATCGCCGCGAGCGGCGAGACCGCGGTCGCGTTGACGGCGCAGACAGCGCTGCACCACTGCGGCGTGCGGTAGGCTTCATTTTTCTTCCCTCTCCCCGTCCGCGCCGGCGAGCCGGAGGAGAGGGAGAAAGAAGAAGACCGTAGAACCCGTTGAGAGGGGCGCGCGACGTCGGAGAGGCGTGCGCGTCAGTTCGGCAGACTCGCCAGCGCCTGCCGCAGCTGCTCGTTCTTGGGGTCGTTCTCGAGGCCACGCTCGAACATGTTGCGCGCCTTCGGGATCTCGCGCGCCATCACGTGGATCTGGCCCAGCGCCAGGTAGACCTCGGCCTTCGAAACACCCGCGCTCGTCTCGTCGAAGTTCTGCAGCAGCAGTGACCGATAGAACTTCCGCGCGCGCTCGACGTCGTTCTCGCGCAGCGCGAGGCGGCCCAGCGCCGCCAGCGTGCCGGCGTGGCTCGGGTCGAGCTTGTAAGCGGCGTTGAAGCTCTCGGCCGCCGCCGCAAAGTCGCCCCGGCTCTCGGCGATGACGCCCAGCCGCTGCTGGTAACGCGCGACCTCCTTGCCCCGGCGCGCCTTCGTGAGCTGCTCGATGATCTGCAGCATCAGCTGCGCCGCCTCGTCGATGCGTCCCGCGCCCAGCAGCGCCTCGGACAGCTCCTCGCGCGGCGTGACGTTCGCCGGATCGAGCTCGATGAGCTTCTCCAGATAAGGAATGGCGTCGGCCGCGCGGCCGAGCGGCCCGCGATAGAGGGACGCGATCTCCGCGATGCGCGCCTTCCGCTCGGCGTCGTCGGCCGGCGTCTCCAGCAAGAGCTCGAGGATCTGCACCAGCCGATCCTGATCGCCCGCCGTGCGCGCCATCGCCTCCAGCGCTTGCAGCGTCGGCCGGTGGGTCTGGTCGCTCTCGAGCGCCTTCAGCAAGGCGGCCTCGATCTCCTCGGCCGGCGCCTCTCGCGCGCGCAGGATTTGAGCGCTGCGGAACTGAATCTCTGCCGCCTCGTGCCCCGTGGTCACCGCGGCCGCCGCCCGCTCCAGCGCCTGGGCGGCCTCGTCCCAGCGCTCCGCGCCCTCGTGGAGGCGCGCCAGCGACAGCAGCGCGCCGACGTGGTTCGGCGCGACCTCCAGGACCTTCTCCAGCGCTTCCGCCGCGCTCTCGACAGAGTCGAGCTTCTGCTCCCAGACGTCGGCGATGGCGACTCGCAGCGCCAGCTCGACCGGCTTTCGCCCCGCGGCGCCCTCGGCCTCGGCGTGCTTGTTGAGCACGTCGACCAGATCGTACCAGCGCTCGCCGTCGCCGAGCAGCCGCTCGAGCTCGAGGAATGCCTGTCCGTTGCCGGCGTCGACCTCCAGGATCTGATGCAGGAACCCGATGCTCTGATCGAGGTCCTTGAGCTTCTGCTCGGCGTTGCGCGCCAGCTTCAGCAGCACCGCCACCTGATCGCGGCCCGATGCCGCGCTCAATCGCCGCGTCAGCACGTCCTGCAACGTCGACCAGTCTTCGAGCCTCTCCGCGATCGTCTCCAGCGCCGCCAGCGAGGCCGGATCCTCGGGCGCGCTCTCCAGCGCCTCGCGGTAGGCGTCCGCCGCGCCCGACGGGTCGTTGAGCAACCCCAGCTTGAGCGCGCCGATGCGTGCGTACAGCGCCGCGCGCTCCGCCGGAACTTCCGTGAACCGGGCGCGCTCGCCGAGCACGTCAGTGAGATCGGCCACCTGGTGCGTCGCCTCGTAGAGCCGCCCGAGCTCGCCGAGCACGTCGGGATCGCCCTCCTCCGCCGCGCGCAATGTGCGCAAGGCGGTGATCGCCTCCGGGATCGCTCCCAGCCGCTCGTGCAGCCCCGACGCCTCCATCAGCAGTCGCTTTCGCGCCTGCGGATCGAACTCGATCGCCGCGCGCCGCTCGAGGATCGCCGCCGTGC
>CAZNCQ010000157.1:0-16437 GCA_964571275.1 uncultured Myxococcales bacterium | reverse complement strand
GCGCGCGGGATGTCGAGGCCCGACTCGATGATCGTCGTGCACACCAGCACGTCGAAGCGGCCGTCGATGAAGTCGACCATGACCTTCTCGAGCGCGCCGTCGGCCATCTGGCCGTGGCCGATCGCGATGCGCGTGCCCGGGGGGGCGATCGCGCGGACTTTCTCGGCCCAGTCGCCGATGTCCTCGACGCGGTTGTGCACGAAGAAGACCTGGCCACCGCGTCCCAGCTCCTTGCGCAGCGCCTCGCCGAGGATCTCCGGATCGAACCGGCACACGAACGTGCGGATCGCCAGACGATCCGCGGGCGGCGTCGCGATGATCGAGATCTCGCGCAGGCCGCCCATCGCCATCTGCAGCGTGCGCGGGATCGGCGTCGCCGTCAGCGTGAGCACGTCGACCTGCGTGCGCAGCTCTTTCAGGCGCTCCTTGTGCGTGACGCCGAAGCGCTGCTCCTCGTCGATCACCACCAGGCCCAGGTCCTTGAAGCGCACGTCGCGCGACAGGATCCGGTGCGTTCCCACGACGACGTCGAGCTTGCCCTCGGCGAGCGCGGCAATCGTCTTCGACTGCTCCGCCTTGGTGCGGAAGCGCGACAGCGCGGCCACGCTCACGGGGAACTCGGCGAAGCGTTCGGAGAAGGTCACGAAGTGCTGCTCGGCGAGCACGGTCGTCGGCGCGAGGATCGCGACCTGCTTGCCGCCCAGCACCGCGAGCAGCGCCGCGCGTAACGCCACCTCGGTCTTGCCGTAGCCGACGTCGCCGCAGATCAGGCGATCCATCGGCCGCCCGCTCTGCATGTCGTCGAGAACGGTTTCGATCGCCTTCGCTTGATCGGGCGTCTCCTCGAAGGGAAACGTCTCCTCGAACTCGCGAAAGACCGCGTCTGGCGCCGGGAAGCTGTGGCCCGCCAGCGCCGCGCGCTGCGCGTAGAGCTGCAGCAGCTCCTCGGCGATCTTGCGCGCCTCGGCCGACACGCGCCGCCGCTTTTCGAGCCAGGTCTTGCCGCCGAGCTTGTCGAGGCGGATCGCCTCCGCCTCGGCGCCGCTGTAGCGGTGGACGAGCCCGATGCGGTAGACCGGGACGTAGACGGTGCCGCCGTCGTACTCGAGGTGCATGAAGTCGTGGAAGACGCCGCGCACCTCCAGCTTCTTGAGCCCGCGGTAGCGGCCGATGCCGTGCTCGTCGTGGACGACCGCGTCGCCCTCGGCGATCTCGCCCAGCTCGCCGAGCGCGGGCGCGCGGCTGGGCGCCGGCGCTTCGCGGTGAGAGCGCGCGCCGAAGATCTCCTCCTCGGAGACCAGCGCCAGGCGGTCGGCAGGCAGCCGGAAGCCGTGCGCGAGCGAGCCCGACAGGATCGCCAGCGGGCCGTGCTTGCCGGTCGTGTCGTCGAGCTCCGCCAGCAGCTCGGCGCCGCCGCCGCGCCAGACTTCGGGCGCCAGGCCCCAGGCGCGCAGCATCGCCGCCAGGCGCTCCGCGTGGGTGCGGTTGGGCGCGACCAGACGGACGCGCTGCCGATCGCCGATCCACGATCGCAGGCGATCGCGCAGCGGCTTGCCCAGGTCGACCTGCGCGTCGGGATCGTCGCGCGGAGCGTCGGCGCGCGCCCGTTGCAGCTCGGCGCGCAGCGTGGCGTTCGACTCGGAGATCAGCTTCAGCCGCGGCGGCCCGCCATGGTCGCCGGCGCGGCGTTCGAGCTCGACGGCGTAGAGGTCGACGCGCCGGGCGGCGTCGAGCGCGGCGCGCGCCTCGTCCTCGCTGAGCACGAACTCGCCGGCATCGAGCGCGAGCCGGTGCTCGAGCCGCCGGTTGGTCGCGGTCTCGCGCAGCTTCGAAGCGTGGCGTCGCGCTTCGTCGATCACCGCCTCCGGCTCCTCGACGACGAAGAGCGTGCCCTCCGGCAGATAGTCGGAGAACGGCACCATCGCCGCGTGAAAGACCGGCGCCAGCGATTCGATGCCGAAGAACGGTAGCCCTTCGTCGATCTGCTCGAGCAGGAGGCGGGTCTTCGAGGACGGAAAGACCGCGGCGTCGGCGGCGGCCAGCAGCTTGGCGCGCGGGTCGGCGCCCGGCGTGCGGATCGTCTCGCGCACCGGGTGCAGATAGAGCCGATCGAGCGGCCGCAGCGTTCGCTGCGTGCCCGCGTCATAGAGGCGGATCGACTCGATCTCGTCGCCGAAGAGCTCGATGCGCACCGGGTGGCGATACACCGACGGGAACACGTCGATCACCGAGCCGCGCACCGCGAACGTGCCCGCGTCCTCGACGACCGGCGAGCGCGTGTAACCGGCGGCCAGCAGCTGCGCGATGGTCTGCTCGCGATCGATCGCCGTGCCGGAGTTCAGCACCTGGCACAGCGCCGCAAACGGTGCCGCCGGCATCACACGCCGGAACAACGCCGACGCCGAGGCCACCACGACCGACGGCGCGAACCCTTGCGACAGGCGAAACAGCGCGGCCATGCGCCGCAGGATCGAACGCCGATCCGGTTGCATCTCGGCATAGGGCGACGCATCGGGCGCCGGCAGGTGAACCACGCCGGGCGGCGCGACGGGGTCGTCGGCGGCGGGGGCGGGGGGCAGGAAGAATGCGAGATCGCCGGCGCGCGCCTCCGCGGTATCCTCGTCCGCGACCAGGTAGACGAGCGGGGCGGGCGCGCGCCCCGTGCCCGAGGCCAGCCGCGCGGCGATGGCCGGGCCGAGCGAGCCCTGCGCGCCGTAGAGCTCGACGACGCGCGCCGCCGTGAGCTGCCGCTCGAGCTGGCGCATGAGATCCGCGGCGCCGAGGCGTTCGGGCGCGGTCAGGGTCGCGAAATCCGGCGTGGTCATGGGCGCGCGCACGCTATTTACCGCAAAACAGCATCGGTTCGCCCGTCGGAATCGCGAAAGATTCGCGGCATGCGGGTGGAGCGCGGGTCCATTCCACCCCTGAGTACCGTCCGCGTTGAACCGGGCATTGAACCGCCTCGGCCCTTCCCGCAAACTGGCGGGCCATGCCTGCCCCCGCGTCGCTGCGTCGCTCGCGCCGGTTTGCGCTCGGCGTGGCCGTCGCCTTGGCGTCGGGCGCCTGGGCGGCGGCGGGAGATCGCCCGCCCGCGCCGGCAGCGACGCATGCGCCCGCGATTCGCGTCACAGAGGCGCAGATGATTGACGAGACCACGGCGCTGGCCCAGGCGCTGGGCCGCGCGCGCCGCATGCCGGTGCGGATCGACTGGCAGCGCCGACTGATCGGTGCCGGCGACGCGCGCGCCGTCGCCGAAGCGACCGTGCGCGGCGGCGCCGCGCCCGCCGAGACGGAGATCGACGAAAAGCTGTTCCAGCGCCTCGGCCTCCTCGACACCGGAGCGAGCTACATCGATCGTCTCGCCGGCGCGGTCGGGCGCGATCCCGTCGGGTTTTACGACCCGTCGACGCGCCGGCTCTCGGTGCCCGACTTCGTCTCGCTGCCCGAGCAGCGCCCGACGCTGGCGCACGAGATCGCGCATGCCGTCCAGGACCAGCGCTTCGGGCTGCGCCGGTTCCTGAAGACGACGCCTGACGGGCGGCGGGGCCTGTCGTTCGACGAGCAGCTCGCGCGCCAGGCGTTGATCGAAGGCGACGCCTCGGTGCTGGCGATGGAGGCCATCGATCCGCGCGGCGAATTTCCGGCGACGCTGGAGCTCGTCGAGACGGCCGCGCGCGCGCGCGACGGCACCCTCACTGCGTTCACCGCGCAGACGCCGCGGTTCCTGCGCGAGCTGCTGGCGTTTCCGTACCTCGACGGATTCGCCTTCGTCGCGCGGGCGCGCGTCACGGCCGGCTGGGCGGCGATCGACGCGATCTGGTCGCGGCCGCCCGAATCGACCGCGCAGATCCTGCACCCGGAGAGATACGATCGTCGCCAGTCACCGGCGGAGATCGAGCTGCCGCCGCTGCCCCTGATGGGTGAAGGCTTGCGCCTCGCGCGCGCCGACACGCTGGGCGAGCTGCTGGTCCGGATCTGGCTGGCGGCGCCAGGACCGGGAGTGGCGGCGGATCCGCTGCTCGCGCCCGAGGTCGCGGAACGCGCGGCGACCGGGTGGCGAGGCGATCGCGTGGGCATCTACGTGCCGGTGACGCCCGACGCGCCGCCCGCGCTCGCCGCCGACGGTGGCGCGCCGGCACCCGCACGCAGCGGCGCCGCACTCGCGTGGATCACGGCGTGGGAGTCCGACGCCGACGCCGACGATTTTCTGCAAAACGCGGCGCCGCGGCTTGCGGCGCTGGCCGCGGGCGCCGAAAGCGAGGTCGGGCTGCCGATCGACGCCAGCGAGCATCCCGCGGCCGGGCGCGGCGCGATCTGGCGCGAGCGCGCCGGCGAGCCGGTATTCGCCGTCGAGCGGCGCGGGACATTCGTCGCCTTGTTACTGGGTGCCCCCGAAGCCGCTGTCCCTTCTCTCGGTACGATGCTGGACGCGACGTCGCCACGGCGTGGAGATCGCACGCGCCGCGCGCGTCCGACGAAACGATGATCCGCCGAGCGCGTGCCGGTGTAGATTGCCCGCCGCGCGCGGCCCAATTCGCTGATGGACAGACAGATCCGCGTGGCCTCGGTGACTCATGAACTTCTCTGACTGGTTTTCGGCTCGTCATCCTCGGATCTCCATCGCCTCGGCGAACGCCGTGCTGAAGCTGGCGGAGAACGGCGCCACCGTCCCGTTCATCGCGCGTTACCGCAAGGAAGAGACCGGCAAGCTCGACGAGGTCGAGATCCGCGCCGTGATCGACGACAAGGAATCGTGGGAAGAGATCGTCAAGCGGCAGGCCTTCATCATCGGCGAGATAGAGGGGCAAGGAAAGCTGACGCCCGAGCTGGCGGCGGAGCTGAGCGCGACGTTCGATCTCGCGCGCCTCGAGGATCTCTATCTGCCCTTCAAGCAGAAGCGGAAGACCAAGGCGACGATCGCGAAGGAGGCAGGGCTCGAACCACTGGCGTCGTGGCTATGGGATTGCGCTCACGGCGCGCTCGCGCCGGCCGCGGGCGAGACGCCGGAGTCGCGGGCGCAGGTGTTCGTCGACGCCGACAAAGGCGTCGCGGACGCGGCCGCCGCGCTCGCGGGCGCGGGCGAGATCTTGATCGAGCGGCTCGCCGAGGACGCGGGGCTGCGGCAGACGGTGCGCACCGGGTTCTTCGAAAAAGGCTGCGTGCGCACGCGCAAGGCGGACAAGGCCAAGCCCAACAGCCGCTTCGAGAACTACTTCGCCTACCAGGAGCCGGTGTCGGAGCTGCGCAAGCCGCTCGCCTCGCACCGCTACCTGGCGATGCGGCGCGGTTGGGTCGAGGAGGAGCTGGTGCTGTCGATGGGCGGCGCGTTGCCGGCCGGCGACGACGCGCCTGCCGATCCGCTGCTCGAGCAGCTGGGCGCGGTGTTCGAGGGCGCGGCGTGCCCGCCGGCGGGCGCATCCTTCGCGGGTGCGCCGCTGCTTCGCCGCGCGGCCCGCATGGCGTTGCGTGCGTACGTCGTCCCCGCGATCGAGAACGAGGTGCACAAGACGTTGCGCGAGATCGCCGACGAGGCGGCGATCGCCGTGTTCGCCGAGAACGTGCGCAAGCTGCTCATGGCCGCGCCGTTCGGGCCCAAGGCGGTCCTGGGCGTCGACCCGGGGATTCGCACCGGCTGCAAGCTGGCCGTCGTCGACGGCTCGGGTAAGTACGTGGGCAGCGGCGTCCTGCACCTCGAGTCGCCGGCCGGCAAGGCGAACGCGGCGCCGGTGCTCGCGGATCTGGTCGCGAAGGGCGGCATCGCCGCGGTCGCCGTCGGCAACGGCACCGCGGGCCGCGAGACCGAGAGCTTCGTGCGCGAGTCGTTGAAGATCGCCGGCCTCGGCGAGGTGCCGGTCGTGATGGTCAGCGAGGCGGGCGCCAGCGTCTACAGCGCGAGCGAGGTCGCGCGCGAGGAGTTCCCCGAGCTCGACGTCACCATCCGCGGCGCGATCTCGATCGCGCGCCGGTTGCAGGATCCCCTCGCCGAGCTGGTGAAGATCGATCCCAAGAGCATCGGCGTCGGGCAGTACCAGCACGACGTGTCGCCGAGCGGGCTCAAGAAGAGCCTGGATGTGGTGATCGACTCCTGCGTCAACCAGGTCGGCGTCAACTTGAACACGGCGTCCTATCACCTGCTCAGCCACGTGTCGGGCATCGGGCCCGGGCTCGCGAAGGCGATCGTCGACCGGCGCGCGAAGGACGGGCTCTTTCGTTCGCGCGCGCAGCTCCTCGAGGTGCCGCGGTTCTCGAAGCGCGTCTTCGAGCAGGCGGCCGGCTTTCTGCGCATCCCCGAGGGAACGAACGCGCTCGACAACACCGGCGTGCACCCCGAGCGCTACGCGGTGCTCGAGGGGCTCGCGGCGCGCCTCGGGGTTCCGCCGGAAGGATTGCTCGGCGCGGGCGTGAAGCTGGTGCGCGAGGACGCCGAGCTGAAGACGGAGGTCGGCGCCTTCACCTTCGACGACATCGTCGCCGAGCTGGAAAAGCCGGGCCGCGATCCGCGCGCCGGCTTCGTCGCGTTCTCGTTCCGGCAGGACATTCACGCCGTTGCGGATCTGGAAGCCGGCATGGTTTGCCCCGGCATCGTCACCAATGTCACCAACTTCGGCGCGTTCGTCGACATCGGCGTGCACCAGGATGGCCTCGTGCACATCTCGCAGCTCGCCGATCGGTTCGTCAAAGACCCGCGCGAGGTGGTGAGCCCAGGCGATCGCGTGACGGTGCGCGTGCTCGAGGTGAAGCGCGAGAAGAATCAGATCGCGCTGACGATGAAGGCGGAGCGCCCGCAGGGCGCGGCGGTGAGTGCGCCGCACGGACCCGAGGCGCCCGCGAACAAGGCCGCGGCCAGCGGCGGCGGCAAGGCTCGCTTCGAGCGGCCCGCGTCGGGCGGAGGGCCGCGTCCGAGCGGCGGCGGGCCTGGCGGCAAGCCGGCTGCCCCGGCGCCGTTCAATAACCCGTTTGCGGCGCTCGATAAGCTTCGTCGCCGCTGAAGACGGGCGCGGGACCGCCGGCCAGGTGGTCGCCCACGCGGCGCAGCTCGACCAGGCTGTCGACTTCGTGCTCGAAGAGCGGCACCTCGGTCATGGGTACGCCGGGGGCCTCGCGCACGAGTCGGTCCAGCTCGCGACGCTCCGACGCGCACAGCAGACGCAGATCGTGCGCTGCCGCCGCCAGCGTCCGCGCCGCCGCCGAGAGCGCGTTGTCGCCGAGCGCGCCGGCAGCGGGTTGCGCGCGCAGCCGCGCCGCGATCGACGTCGCGTCATCGTCACCGGGCGGCAGGTGAACGCGGTTGGCGACGAACCCGCCGAGCGGGATGCCGGCCTCGCGCAGGCGCGCGTGGAAGTAGAGCGCCTCGTTGACCGCCGGCACCTCGGGCGCCAGCACCAGCAGAAAGCCGACGTCGGCGCTGCGCAACAGCGCCTCGATCTGGCGCGCGCGCTCGAGGAAGCCGCCGAGCACGTCGCGGAAATCCACGAGAAACGCGCCGACGTCGTCCAGAAACTGACTGCCCACGAACTTGGCCAGCCGGCGGATCACGATCGCGCTCCCCGAGCGCAGCCGCTGGAACGAGAACGTGCCGCCGTTGCCCTCTGGCCGCGCGAACCACTGGATGGCCGGGCTCGAGACCGCGTCGGCGATCCGTTGCGGCGCCGAGAGAAAATCGAGCGCGTTCTGCGTCGGCGGCGTATCGAGCACGATGAGGTCGTACTGCTTCCGGCGCGCGAGCTCGTAGAGCGCCAGCGTCGCCGCGTATTCTTGCGAGCCCGACAGCGCCGTCGTGATCTGCCGGTAGATCGGGTTCGAGAAGATCCGCGCGCGCATGCCGGGATCGGCGACCTGCTCCTCGACCAGCCCCGCGAAAGCGCTCTGCGTGTCGAGACGCACCGCCGAAAGCCGCCCGTCGGTGTCGATGCCCAGCGCGCGGCTGGCCTCGGGTGGGATGAGCTGGGGCTCGGCGCTCAGGCTACCGACGCCCAGCGCATCGGCCAGCCGTGGCGCCGGATCGATCGTGCACACCAGCGTGCGCCGCCCCTGGCGCGCCGCCAGCGCACCCAGCGCCGCGGCCGTCGTCGTCTTACCGACGCCGCCCGGGCCGACGCAGACGACGATCCGTTTCTGCCGCGAAAGCACCTCCAGCATGTGACATGGTTCTACCCCGAACCGCTAGCGCGGGCCGCCGTTCACGTGCACCAGGATCGCCGAAATGTTGTCGGGGCCCCCGGACTCGTTGGCGGCGTCGATCAGCAGCTGGCACGCGGCGTTCAGGTCATCGGTGGAGCGCACGATGCCCACGACCTTGTCGTCCGGGACCACGCCCCACAGGCCGTCGGTGCAGAGCAGATAGATGTCGCCATGTTGCAGCGCCTCGACGGACACCGTCGGATCGATGTCATCCTTGCTGCCCAGGCACTTCGTGACCACGTTGCGGTGCGAGAACGTCGCGATCTCGTCGGGGCTGATGTCGGGGCGGGCCGCCATCATCTCCTCCATGATCGAGTGGTCGCGCGTCAGGCGCTGGAGCTGGTTGCCGCGGATGCGGTAGGCGCGGCTGTCGCCGGTGTGCGCGACCGAGACCTGCGCGTCGCCGACGGCCATGGCGACGATCGTCGAAGCCATGCGCGCGCGCGCGCGATCGCCCGCCGCCGCCGCGCGGACCTTGTCGTTGGCGACCTTGATGCCGACGCGCAGCAGGTTCGCCCCGAGCGAGATCGAGCGGTCGACCGGATGCGGCCATACCTGGCGCGGGTCGGCGTGATACGTGCGAAAGAACGCCGCCAGCGCGTCGACGGCGGTCGTTGCCGCGACGTCACCGGCGCTGTGTCCGCCCACGCCGTCGGCGACGATGAAGAGGCGGTCGTCGACGAAGGTGCCGATCGCGTCCTCGTTCGACCCCCGCTTTTGCCCCGGGTGGGTCGCGCCAAAAGCCGTCAGCACGGGGCGCGCAGGGTCGCTAGGCGCGGACATAGGGGTAGTACGTTCGCAAGGAACGCGGCTCCCCGGCAAGCGTTTTCACGCACAGGTCCCGTGCGTCCGCCGGTGTGCGGTTCAAACGAGTCGAACCTACACCGACGGTCATGGCAGAGCTGGGCGCCGCCATCGCGCGCCGGCAGGCGCATCGGGCGTGTGGGTCGTTCCAGCAGAACCCCAGCGATTTCAGGCTCTAACACCGCCCGAACGAGCGCAGACCGCCGGCGCTGCCGGCATACGCGAGGGCGTTTGCGCGCGCTGCCGGCGCCCAGTACCCTCACGGAGTGAGCTTGCTCGAGGTGCGGGGGGTTTCGCGGAGCTTCGACTCCGTGCGCGCGCTGGACGACGTGACCTTCGATCTCGACGCCGGGGCGATCATGGGTTTCGTGGGTCCGAACGGCGCGGGCAAGACCACCGCGATGCGCATCCTGGCGACGCTCGACACGCCCAACGCCGGCACGGTGACGCTCGACGGGAAGTCGGTGCTGGAGCGGCCGGACGCGGTGCGGCCCCTCATTGGGTACATGCCGGATCGGCAGGGCGCCTACGACGACACCAGCGTGCGCGAGCACCTGGACTTCTTCGCGCGCGCTTATGGATTGCGCGGGGAGCGACGACGCCGCCGCGTCGGCGAGGTGATGGAGTTCACGGCGCTCGCGCCGCTCGGGGACAAGCTCTTCTCCTCGCTGTCGAAGGGGATGCAGCAACGGACGTCGCTCGCCCGAACGTTGCTTCACGATCCGCGCCTGCTGATCCTCGACGAGCCGGCTGACGGGCTGGATCCGCGGGCGCGCGTCGAGCTGCGCGAGATGCTGCGGGCGCTGGCGGCGCAGGGCAAGGCGATCCTGGTCTCGAGCCACATCCTGTCCGAGCTGTCGGAGATCTGCGATCAGTGCGCGATCATCGAGCAGGGCAAGCTGCTCGCGGTGGGGCCGGTCGACGCCGTCGCGGGTCAGGCCGCCGGCCACGCCGCCGCCGAGATCGCGATCCGTTTCGTGGCTGGTGCCGGCCGCGCGGCCGTGGTCGAGCATGCGGAGCGCCTGCTATCGGCGCAGGCCGAGGTGGCGTCGGTGGCCGCCGACGGACCGGCCGGCGTGCGCGTCCGCATGGTGCGGCCGCCGCCCGGAACCGCCGACGTCACGGCGGACGCCGACGCCGCACGGCTCTTGCAGGTCCTGGTGGGCGCCGGACTGCCGGTGTGCACATTTCAATATCGGCGCGCCGATCTCGAGGACGCGTTCATGTCAGTGACCAAAGGGAGGGTGCAGTGATGCGAATCGCCGAGTTTTCGGATGTGTTGAGCCCGATCCTGGTCAAGGAGCTCCGACAAGGACGCCGCTCGCGCGCGCTGGTCCTGCTGGCCGTGCTGACCTTCGTCGCCGCGGGACTGATCTCGCTTCTGTTCGTGATTGGAGGAAAAGGCAGACCCAATGAGGGCCTCTTCTCCGGTTTGTACGGCTGCCTGTCGCTGATCGGGTTCCTGATCTTTCCGCTGATGGCCCATCGCTCCCTCGTGCGCGAGCAAGAGGCCGGTTCGTGGGAGATCCTGCAGCTGACCGGCCTCGGTCCCCGGCGCATCATCGCGGGCAAGCTGATGTCGTCGCTGGCGGAGATGGGCATCCTGTCTCTGGCTGTGGCGCCGTTCCTGCTGCTGTGTCACTTCCGCGACCAGATGGACCTGCTTACCATCGCGCTGCTCTGCTTAGCGGGCGCGGTGATGACCGGCGCGCTCACGGTCGTGGCGCTGTTTGCGGCGACGCTACCCCGCACCCGGTCGCAACGCAGCGTCATCCAGATTGTGCTCATGCTGGGGCTGGTGCTGGGGATGTCGGGCTCGATGGCGATCGCCAACGACGTCGGGCGGCGGGGCGTGGAACTCGGCCCGATGCTCGTTTCGTTCGGAGCCATCTTCGCGGTCAGCTACCTCCTGTTCGAGACGGCGGCGGCTCGGCTGTCGCTGGTCGCCGAGGACTACGCGTGGCGTCCGCGGGTCGCGCTCCTGGTGCTGCTCGCTGGCGAGTGCGCGTACAAGCTCTGGCGTCCCTTCGAGCAGGATGGGGCGCTGTCGGACGTCGTCGCGATAGCGATCATCGCCTGCGGCGCGCTCGGCATGGCGACCGAGGCCGACCGTGCTGGACCGCCGCGCGGTCGTCGATGGCCGTTGTCGCTGTTCGCGCCGGGCGCGCTATCGGGGTTTCGCCTGACGGTCGCTCTGCTCGGGTTAACCACGGCGCTGTGGTTCGTGCGCCTCGACGCGCAATCCGCGCCGTTGGTGATCGCGCTGCCTGCCTATGTGATTCTCTATTTGTCGGCCGCGCTCTGGATCAGCCGTGCGCTCGGCCGGCGGGGACCGCTCGCCGCACCCGACGCGACCCGCGTCGTTTTCGTCGTGGTGTCGGCGGTGTGTACGTTGGTCCCGTGGATGATCGAAAAGGCTCTTCGCAGCTCGACGCCGCCCGCGTTGCGTGATTGGAACACCCGCGAGCCCGGCCAGTGGGTGTTGCTGGCATTGGCGGTGCTGGCGGCCATTGCAACGGATCGCATGCTGGCGCGCCGGCGCGCCAGCGGCGCGTAGACAGGCTCTCGCGTGCCGGTCAGGGCGGGATGACGCAGCCGGCGCACATCCACGACTGGCTGGTCAGGTCGTAGGTGCAGGTCCTGCCGTCGGTACAGTCGCTATCGTCGATGCAACCGTCCTTCGCCGTGTGGCAGAAGTAGCCGCGGCCGCAATTGCCGCTGCACAGGCAGGGGACCTGCACCGTCACGCCGTTCGTGTCGGTTTCGGAGCAGCTGGCCTCGCCCGGTGTGCAGAAGGCCTCGCTGATGCAATCACAGATGGACCCGACCAGGCTGGGTGAGCAGAAACCGCCCGGTCCGCAGTCCGTGTCGACGCGGCAGTTGCTCGCGGTCGCGCAGGTGTTCGCCGCCGAGTCCGAGGCCGACGATCGACAGGCGCAAGGGATGTTGCCGGCGCAGTCGGAATCGCCATAGCACTCGTCGTAGGTGCAGCCGTAGTTGCAGGCGGGCCCTGGCCCCTGGAGACAGCGGCCGTTTGTTCCCGTCGTGCAGGTATCGTCTCCGGTGCAGATGCCCACCAGCGGGGAGCTCTGTGAGCAAAAGGTGCTCACCGCCGAGACGCCGCCGCCGCGGTCCTGCGGGCAGGCAGAGCCGGCCAGCCGGTGATTGGCCGGGACGCGCGTTTCATTCTGGGAGCTCGAACAGGAACCGGTTGCCGCGACCAGCGCTGAGAGCGCAATCAGCGTCCCGCGCATCGGGGAGCCCCCGCGCGAGAAGAGCCGAGCGTCTTTTCTCTCGCCATCGTGCATGCCCGTTGGGTCAGCAAGAACCGTGCGCGACTGTAAGACGGGGACCGACGCTGACGCCGGGCGAGGAAACCGTGCGCTCGCTCAACCCGAAGACGAAAAACCGAGAGGCCGAGCCGGTAAACTGAGGCGCGGCTGACTCCCCGGTCGCGGTCCCGGCTTCAGAGGACGAAGTTCACCAGCAGGCGCTCGTCGCCCTGCAGCAGCGCTTGCGGAAAGCGCCAGGCGCGCAGGCGCGCGCTGTAGCACGAGTCGAGCTCACGGCTGCTCCCTTCGCCGCCCAGGATCTGGACGGCGGCGACGGCGCCGTGGCTGTCGATCTCCAGCGCGGCTCCTACGCGGCGGAGCGGGCCGCGGCCCGGATCGCCCAGGCAGTCGCGCAGGTCGCTCGCCTTGGCCTGCGCGAAGGCGCGCAGCGCCTCGCGCCGGTTTTCCTCGCTGGCCGGTTTCTCGACGGGCAAGTCGTGAAGCGCCAGTGGGTGCGGTGCCTTCTTCGCCGGCGGATGCGCCGCGTGCGCGGGCGGCGCCCCCGCGGTCTCCGCGCGGCAGGGAACGGGCGCCGGGCATTGCGGCGCTTCGGCGATCGGCGCCGGCGGCGGTGCCGCGGGTGGCGGCGTTTGCCAGCCGCGCGCGAACCAGCCGACCAACGCGCCGGCGACCAGCAACGCGGGCCCGCGCCACGCCGCGGGCGAAAAAGCGCCGCTGCGCGACGGCTGCCGCCCGTTCTTGAGCCAGGGCGGCAGCGGCGCGTCGGGACCACCGGAGGCGGGCATCGTTCGGCTTCTGCCTACGGGGGGAGTCCGGAGTAGCCGCCGGCGCCGGTCATCGTCGACGTCGTGTCCGTCGTCGACGTGTCGGGCGCCGGACCGGCCATCGTCGCCACCGAATTGATGATCAGGTTCAGCGCCTTGCGCTGGTTCGGATCGCTCAGCGTCAGCTCTCCGAACAGCTCGCACAGATCGGCGCCCTGGCCCGTGCCCGGGTGCGCCGCGTTCAGCGACTTGAGCAACGGATCGAAGTACGACGTCGACGACGGCTCCATCACGTCGAAGAGATCGGGCGGGAAGCCGTTGATCGCCGCGCAGCGCGCGCGGAACGCGGCGGGCGATTCGTCCTCCGGGGTGCTGAGCGCGACGTGAACGATCTGGGCGATCGGCATGCCGCCGCTCGCGAAGTGCAGCCAGGTGGCCGTGCCGTCGGGGTTGGCCTCGTTGAAGATCGCGTCCGGCGATCGTCCGTCGACCTGGCACTCGGGCGTCCCCAGGCTGCACTTCCGCGAGAGCGGCTGCAGATAGACCACGAGGAAGAGGCTACGCGGCCGGTCGAAGAAGGCCGCGCCGTCCACGCCGCCCAGCTCGGGAGGCAACTCGGTGGCGACCAGGTGCTGGCCGAGGGCGACCACGCCCGCGGCTTCGCTGGTCGTGTCGACGCCGTCGTACTTCCCGGTGGCCGCCAGCTGTTGGAGCGCGGTCACGATGTCGGTGCCGTTGGGGAGGGTCGGGATCGCTGGGAGACCGGCCGGCACGCCGGTCGTCGGCACCGGCGTCGAGGCCGGCGCCGTGTCGTTGAATGGCAAGAGCGGCGGGATGCCACCGGTCGCGCCGCCGACACCGCTGGTCGGAATGCCGAGTGTTCCACCGTCGACACCGGGGATCGGCTGCAGCGTCGTGGGCGTCTGCGCGCCCAGCAGCAGCCGCATGCCGTCGGCCCCCGGATAGGTCGGAACCACCGCCCAGCGCACGACGTTGATGTTGCGCAACGCCAGCCCCGCGATCAGCC
Source organism: uncultured Myxococcales bacterium (assembly GCA_964571275.1). Taxonomy (GTDB): domain Bacteria; phylum Myxococcota_A; class Polyangia; order Fen-1088; family Fen-1088; genus DASRQZ01. Next base: position 2,368 of record CAZNCQ010000157.1, on the reverse strand, counting down.
CGTCGGCGACGTTCACGTAGTAAGGCGCCAGGTTCGCCGATGACTGGTGCAGGTTCATCACGAACAGCGCGTGCGCCTCCAGCGGCTTGATCGGCGGCGGCGTCTTGTTCGTCGGGGTGATGACGACCACAGGCGGCGGTTTCATGGGATCGGGGTTCGGCACGACGATGGTGCAGCCCCCGACCGCCAGCAGCAGCACCGCGCCTGCCCACACTCTCTTCGTCCCACGGATCCGCTCAACGCGCGTCATACGGCCACCACCTTTCGTCCATTCCCATTTCCACTAGCAGGTCCCATGCCGCTTGCGGCCTTGCCCTCGGCTTCGGCGCCGGCGCCGGGCATCGGTATCCCGCGCTCGCGGAGCGCGCGACGCAGCGCGCGGTGCACGCTGCGCCGGGCATCGACCACCGCTTCGGGCGCCACCGGGATCTCCAGCGACAGCTCTTCGCGGATGCCCGCGCCGATCGCCGCCGGCAACGCCGCCAGGAAACGCTCCGCGACCGCGGGCGCCGTCGCGCGCAGAAACGTGATCAGCACGTCCTGAGGCACCGAGAGAGCCGCCGCGCCCAGCACCGAATCGGCCACGCGCGCGAGCGCGTCGTCGGTCACGAGCAAAGCTTCGATGCGCCGGCGCTTCTCCGGATCCGTGGGGCCGATGGCCTCGAGCAGCTTGGCGCGATCGGAGGCAGGCGCGTCCTCGATCATCTCGACCAGCAGCTCCATCTCCGACGCTTCGCCACCGCCCACGTGCGCGTGCTCGATCGCGCGCGCTCGCAGGGTGGCCGCCACGTCCATCAGGTAATCTTTCTTGACGTTCTTGCTGTCCGCCAGCGCCGCGACCAGGGCCGCGCGCTCCGCCAGATCGCGCTCGTCCAGGTACGCGGTGCGCAAATGTGCGGGCGCGTAGCGCAGTGCGACCGCGCGCGCCGCCGGGTGCTCCCCCTGCAGGATGGCAGCGAACCGCACCACCGGGATGCCGACCAGGAACGCGAATTCCTGCTCCACCGCGTCACCGCTGCCCATCATGCGGTGCTTGAGCACGCGCCGATAGAGCTCCTCGGCCAGCGTGCGCACCTCCTCCGCCGTTGCGGGCGCGGACGCGTCCAGCCGCGCCGCCGCCTCGCGCAGCGCGGCGGCGTGCGCCGGATCGCTGCGCAGGTCGTCGACGACCGTGGGGCCGACCAGCTCCACGGTGCGCGCGACCTTGTCGAGCTCGTTCTGCGCCAGCAGCTCGCCAAGCACGCGGCGCGCCAGCAGGCGATCCTCGACCAGCGCGCGCCGCACTTCGGGCAGGCGGTCGGTGGCGGGTAGCAGCTGGCCGGTCCGCGCGGGAGCTTCCTTGCCGCCCGCCGCGGCACGCTCGGCGTCGGCGCGCGCGCGCCGGCGATCGGCGACGATGAACGCCATCAGCGCCAGGCAGGCGACCAGCAGCGCGGCGATCGCCACCAGCAGCCCGACGGCCCAGGTCGGCCAGCCGGTGGGCTCGGGCGCGCGCGGCGCCGGCGGTGGCACCGGCGGCGGCGCCGCGGCGGGCTGCTGCGGCGAGGCTTGCGGCTGGGGCGGCTGGGGATAGTAGGGCGGCGGCTCGCGCTGCGCCGGCTGCGGTCGCGGTGTCGGATACGCGAACACGTGATCCTTGATGTCGATCGGAACCGCGAGCGATTCGAGCTTGCCCTTGATCAGCGCCTTCAAATTGTTGCGGAAGTCAGCCGGCAGCTTGCTGTCGAGTTGCAGATTGATCTCGATGCGCTCCGCGACGTAGTCGGCGCCCGGCCCGAGATCTTCGAAGCCGGGGTTGGCGCCCGTCGCCAGCGCCGTCGGGCGATTGACGCGCACGTCGACGTAGCCGAGATCGGCCTGCCCGGGCGCCATCTGCTCCAGCAGCGGCGAGATGCGGCGCTCGACGTCCTCGCGCACGCGCGTCTCCAGCATCCCCGGATCGTTTCCGAACGGCGGTCGGCGGTCGGCATGAGCGCGCCCGGGCGCCAGCATCGCTGCGCACGCGGCGGCGAACGCGACCAGGAGCGGAGCGCTTCTCGCTGTCGTTCTCGCTCCCCCTCGTGCTGTCGGTCTTGCCAGAGCCGACGTCATCATTGAACCCCTCCGTAGTAGACCCGGATCACCACGCGGCGGTTCTCCGAGCGCGCCTTGGCGACACGCGGGTCGTTGCGCATTTCGCTCTCCGTGGTCTTTTCAGTCTTCGCGGGCAGCGCATGCACCGGGCGCGTGTCCGCGAACCCCTGCGCCGACAGCCGGCGCGCGTCGTAGCCGGCGGCCAGGAACGATTTCAGCACCACGGTCGCGCGCGCCGACGACAGCTCCCAGTTCGAGTCGTAGCGCGCGGTGTGGATCGGCACGTCGTCGGTGT
>CAZNCQ010000156.1:0-16474 GCA_964571275.1 uncultured Myxococcales bacterium | reverse complement strand
GCAAGCTGCCGCCGGTGGCCTGGTACAAGCCGACGGGCAACATCAACCAGCACCCGGGCTACGCCAACATCGACGACGGCGACGCCCACATCGCCGACCTCGTGGAAAAGCTCAAGGCGAGCCCGCAGTGGGCGCACATGGTCATCGTCATCACCTACGACGAGTACGGCGGCCAGTGGGACCACGTCGCGCCGCCGAAGGGCGACCTGCTCGGCCCCGGCTCGCGCATTCCGGCGATCATCATCTCGCCCTACGCCAAGGCGGGCACGGTCGACCACACGCAGTACGACTCGGCGTCGACGATTCGCCTCATCGAGAAGCGGTTCAGTCTCGATCCGCTGCCGGGCATCACGGCGCGCGACACCGCGCTCACGGCCGTGACCGGCGGCAAGGCGATGGGCGATCTGACCGCGGCGCTCAACGTGGACTAGCGAGCCCGCGCCGCCACGGCAGCGCTCGGCACGGATGCCGCCGCTTCGATTTCGAGGCGGCGGCTATTTCTTTTCCAGATCGGCGTCGGTCAGCGTCTTCAGGAAGGCGATGACGTCGCGGATCTCGGACTTGCTGAGCGCCGGTTTCGCGCCGGCCGCACCGCCGAAGGGCTGGTCGTGCGTGACGTTCTTGCGGAACTTGGCCGGCAGGTCGTCGAACACTTCGACGCTGCCGCCGATCTTGTCCCCGATCTTGCCGCCGCTCTTGCCCCCGCTCTTGCCGCCGATTTTGGGATACCACTTCGCCGGGTTCGTATCGCGCTCGACGTAGAACGCCATGACGCGGTCGAGGCTGTTGAACGCGCCGTTGTGGAAGAACACGCGGCGCACGGCGACGTTGCGTAGCGACGGCACGCGGAACATCCCGCAGTACTCGTCGTGAGTGGAGAGATCCTTGCGCTCCGGGCCACACAGTCCCATGTCGTGAAAGCCTGGGTCGGCGTTGGCGGCGATGCGCGCGTTGCGCGGCACGCCCAGCGCGTTGAAGCCATAGTCGGTGAACTGTGGAAACGCGCCGTGGTACCCGGCGCTCGGGTGGCAGCTCGCGCAGTTGCCCTTCTGCGGATCGTCGTAGAGCGCCAGGCCGCGTTCTTCGCTGGCGCTGAGCTTGATCTGGCGGCGCAGGTACGCGTCGTAGCGGCTCGAGTACGGGTAGAAGTCCGTGGGGCTCTGCTGGAAAACCTCCAGGCACATGAGCACGGCCGTCGCGCCGCGCACCGGATCGGCGAACACGTCGTCGCCGAAGACCGCGCGGAAGCGCGTGGCCAGCGGTCCACGTGCGACCTTGCCGACGACGCTGTCGATGTCGGCGTTGGCCATCTCGAACTTCGACATCAGCGGGAGCCGCGCCTGCTCGTGCTTGGTGTCGACGCGACCGTCCCAGGCGTGCCCGCCGGTGGGGCCCACGTCTTTGCTGCCGTCGGTGGCCTCGTCGAGGAAGTGCTCGGTGAAGGCCGGGACGGCTTGCAGGTAGCGCAGCGACGGCACGGCGCGCAGGCCCGGGCTCTTCATGTCTGGTCCGCCGAGCTGCGTCGGGCGATCGTTCGGCGGCCCATACGCGAAGCGCGGGTCGTGGCAGGTGGCGCACGCCATCTGGCCCGAGGCCGAGAGGCTGCGATCGAAGAAGAGCTGGCGGCCGAGCTCGGTCATCTCGGCGGGCTTCGGCCGCCGGGCGAAACGATCCGCGTTGAAGGACCGCTCGGCTGCGGTGTCGGGCGCCGCGGCAGGCGGCCGCGGCGTGCTCGTCGCCGCTTCAGGGACCGGGGGTGCGTGCTCGCGGCAGCCGGCTGCCCCGAGCATCACTCCGCACAGAGCGAGCCGCGCGCGCGTCACGATCGTCATCGTGGGCGCAATTTATCATCGCTGCTGCGCGCCGATAGCCGCTGGTGGCGGGGCCGGCGAGCGCGCCGGCCCGCGCGAGCCGGCGACGAGGACCAGCGAGCCCAGGCTACCGGCCAGGACCGATCCCAGCAGGACGCCGATCTTGGCGACTGCGGCCACTTCTCCGTCGGAGAACGCCCGATCGGCCATGAGGAGGGCGACGGTGTCACCCACGCCGCACAGAATGGCGGCTCCCACGAACTGAATCAGGGTGACGCCGTCGGGCGCGATCGCGAGCCTCGCTTTGACGGCGAGCCAGGAGGCGATCGATATCCCGAGCGGCTTGCCGAGCACGAGGCCCAGGACGACGCCGAGGAGGACGCGCGACGCTCCCGGATGTGAGAGGTCGATCGAAAGCGGGACGCCGACGGCCGAAAAGGCGAAGAGCGGGAGCACCACATAGGTGCTCCAGGGACCAACGGCGAGCTCGAACCTGTCGGCGGGCGAGAGCAGCCGAGCGCTCGCCGCCGACAGGTTGCGGCTGGCCCAATCCCAGATGGGGAGCTGCTGGAGGGGAGGGGCTTGCCGCCCCGAGGCTTTCGCCTCGGTCTCGGCGTGCTCGAGGGCGGCGAGGGCGGTCGCGGCCTGGGCGAGCAAGACGCTGGCGGTTGGAGCCGGGCGCGTGGGCAGCAGCAGCGCCAGGACCACCCCGGTCAGCGCGGCGTCGACGCCCGCGGTGTGCAGGGTCATCCACAGCACCGCCGACACCATCACGTACGGCCACGTGCTGTAGACGCGCCACCGGTTGAGGGCGAAGAGCAGCGCGAGCGCGGCTCCGCTCGCCCCCAGCCAGCCGAGATTGAAGTCGTGGGGATAGAAGATCGCGAGCGTCAGAACCGAGAGCACGTCGTCGACGACCGCAAGCGCAGCCACGAAGACCCGCAGGCTGGGCGGGCTTCGACGGCCGAGGAGCGCCAGGATTCCGAGCGTGAACGCCACGTCCGTCGCGGTCGGAATCGACCAACCCTGGGCGGTATGACCGCGGTTCACGGCCAGGTAGATCGCCGCCGGCGCGAGGACTCCGCCCACGGCGGCCACCACCGGCAGGATGATTGCCCGTCGTTCGGCGAGCGCGCCGGCCGTGGCTTCGCGGCGAATCTCCAGGCCGACGAGGAGAAAGAACAGCGTCAGGAGCCCTTCGGCGCACCACTCCGCGACGGTCAAGGACAGGCCGCGGGAGGGGCCGAGGTGAAACGAAGCGTGCATGACGGCCTCGTATCCCGTTCGCAGCGGCGTGTTGGCGCACAGGAGGGCCAGAAGCGCCGAAAGAAGCAGCACGATGCCTCCCGACGCGGGGAGGCTGGCGAACACGCGCGCCGAGCGGGCAACGCGCGCCGCGAGCGGACGCTCGAGGCTCTCCAGCAGCGAGTAGAAATCCCACGCGCCGTCGTAGCGGATGCCGTCGACGAACAACGTCGGCGTCCCGGTGACGCCGTTGCGCCGGCCGTCGGCGAGGTCGGCCTCGACGCGCGCGAGGGTCTCCGGGCTGTCGAGATCCGCGGTGAACCGCGCGAGGTCGAGCCCGAGGGCGCGCGCGTGCTCGAGGACGCGCGCTTCGGTCATCGGCCCATCGCTGTCGTAGATCCAGTCGTGCATCTCCCAGAACCGCCCCTGGTTGCCGGCCGCCTCGGTGGCTTGCGCGATGCGCGTGGCCCCGGGGTGAGCACGCTCGTTCGGGAAGTGGCGAAAGGCGTAGACGAGCCGATCGCCCAGCGCCTCCCGCAGCCGCGACATCACGCGGCGCAGGCGCTGGCAATAAGGGCACAGGAGATCGCCGTAGCCGACGACCGTGATCGTATCGCCGACGCCGCTGCCGCGGACGTGGTCGCGAGCTGGGTTGATCGGCCGCTGGAGTCGGACCTCCGCCACGCCCGTCGCGGAAGAGTCGCCGGTCGCCATCGCGCTGGACCTTACACCGTCGTGGCGAATCTGAGGGCCGGATCCAGACGTCAAATCAGCATCGGCCCGAGCTTTCCGTTGTTACCTTCGATCTCGGATGGACAGCTGACGGCGTCATCGGCTCGCACGCCTCGCGCGCTTCGCAGCCGAGGTATCCGACCTCCGACGGGAAGGACGGCGTCGCTCTTCGCCGGCCGTCACGACCCTCAGCTGGGCCAGCGCTTCGCGCACGTGGTGGCCGAGGTCCCGCTTCTTGCTGTCGTTCACCCAGCGCTCGAACGCCAGCTTGAAGATGGCGATGCCCGTCTCCGCGGCGAGCGTCGCGGCGGGCTCGGGGACACCGCGCCTGCGCAAGGCGCCGGCGATTGCCAGGGCGAGCGACGCGAGCTTGATGAGCTCGCGCTCCTGCAGGGCCGGGTGGGTGGCGATGATCGCCTGGCGCGCGCGGGCGAAGGGGCGACGTTCTTCGAACAGGGCGGAGGTGGCTTCGAGCGCCGCCGTCACCACATCGATCGGCCCGAGCGCGCCGGTCGCGCCGGCGATCGTCTCGGTCAGGAAGTCGCGAAGCGCCGGAGAGCCTCCGAACAGGACCTCGCGTTTGTCGGCGAAGTAGCGAAAGAACGTCCGCTCCGTGAGGCCCGCGCGCGCCGCGATGTCCGCCACCGCGGTCTCGTCGTAGCCGCGCTCGCGGTACAGCTCCATGGCGGCCTGCTCGAGCCGCTCGCGCGCGTTGGGTTCCCATCGAGCCATGTCGATGTAGAGACATTACGTCAGTCACTGCCATCACGCCATTGCAGTCACTGACATCGCGTGCTATCTGCAATGTCAGCGGCTGACATCGCGGCCGCGGGGAGGATTCACATGCGTACATTCGTCACGGGTGCGTCGGGTTTCATCGGCTCTGCCGTGGTTCCGGAGCTCATCTCCGCGGGCCACCGCGTGCTGGCGCTGGCGCGCTCGGAGGCATCGGCCAAGGCGCTGGCGGCCGCCGGGGCAGAGGTGCATCGCGGAGACTTGAACGACCTGCCAAGCCTGCGCGCCGGCGCCGCGGAGGCCGAGGGCGTCATTCACCTCGGGTTCATCCACGACTTCAACAATTTCGAAGCGTCGGTGCGAACCGACCTCAACGCCATCGAAGCGATGGGAGAGGTCCTGGTTGGCTCGAACCGGCCGTTCGTGATCGCCTCGGGGACGGTCGGGCTCCAGCCTGGACACGTCGTGACCGAGGAGGTGCCTTTCGACGGCTGGGCCAATCCCCGGGCGGCGAATGCGCTGGCCGCTCTCGCGCTCAAGGAGCGCGGCGTGCGCGTGTCGTTCGTCCGCCTGTCTCCGACCGTGCACGGCCAGGGAGACCACGGATTCGTCAGACGGCTGGCTGACGTCGCTCGCGAGAAGCGTCTCTCGGCGTACATCGGGGACGGCGCCAGTCGCTGGAACGCGGTCCACCGGTTGGACGCCGCACGCCTGTTCCGTCTCGCGCTCGAGAAGGCGCCGGCCGGCGCCCTCCTTCACGCGGTCGGGGACGAAAGCGTGCCGAGCCGGCAGATTGCGGAGGTCATCGGAAGGAAGCTCGGGGTGCGCGTGGCGTCGGTTTCTGCCGATGCCGCTGCTGCGCACTTCGGCTGGATCGCCCGCTTCTTCGCGATCGATCAACCGGCGTCGAGCGCGCTGACGCAGCAGCGGATGGGCTGGAAGCCGACGCACCCGGGCCTCATCGAGGACCTCGAGGCCGGGTACTACACCGAACCGTCGCTCTAGCTCGCCCAGGCGTCCAGCTGGGTGAGCTGGATGACGTTTCCGCAGGTATCGTCGAGCATGACGATCGTCGATCCGGTCGTCTTGGTCGGCGGCTTGGTGAACGCCACGCCGAGGCCTTTGAGACGCTCGTATTCCTTCTTGGCGTCGTCGACAAAGAACATGATCGCGGGCATGCCCTGCTGGTGCAGGGCTTGCTGATAGGTCTGCGCCGCCGGCACGAACGCGCTCGGCTGCAGCACCAGCTCCACGCCGGACGGGTCCTCGGCCGACACGACCGTCAGCCAGCGGTAGCTCCCCTGGGTGAAATCAGACTTCTTCGTGAAGCCCAACTTCTCCGTGAAGAAGTGGAGGGCTTTTTCCTGGTCGTCCACGTAGTGGGTCATCGTCTTGATCTTCATGTCGACTGTGCTCCTTTCGTCGCTGGGTCGGTCTGCGATGAAGCTAGTTGGCGCGCTTGCTGATCGCGCGACGAGACTTCGGTGTGGGCTTCGATTTGTCCTTCGATTTGTCCTTCGATTTGCGCTGGGCCTCGAGATTGAGCGCGACGGCGCCGCGGATCAGCGCCTTCAAAGCCGCCGCGTCGATCTTTTCGCCTTCGTGAATGTCGATCGCGCGCCGGACGTTTCCCTCGAGGCTCGAGTTGAAGAGACGCGCGGGGTCTTTCAACGCGGCGCCCCTGGCGAACGTCATCTTGACGACGCTCTTGTACGTCTCTCCCGTGCACACGATGCCGCCGTGTGACCAGATGGGCGTCCCCATCCACTTCCACTCTTCGACGATCTCGGGATCTGCCTGGTGAATGAGCTTGCGGACTCTCGCGAGCATCTTCCCGCGCCAGTCGCCGAGCCCGTTGATTCTCTCGTCGATCAAGGCCGAGGCTGATGCCACCGGAGCGGGCTTCTTCATGGGCGGCTCACCTGCAGGCGGCGCCAGAAGAAGTACGAGAGCCCCCAGAGCACGCCGGTCGCAGCCGCCCAGCCCCAGGCTTGCGGGCCATCGCCCACCGAGACGTGCGCGATGAGGGCCGAGGCGACATCGATGGCGAAGCCGGCGTAGGCCCACTCCTTGAGACGCGCCGGCACCGGTGCGAGCAGCAGCACGACGCCGAGCAGCTTGGCCCACGACAGCTCGACCCGGAAGTAGCCGGGGAAGCCGAGATGCGTGAACGCCTCCGCCACCTGCGGGAGGCGTAGCTCCGCGTAGGCGGTGAAGCTCATCTGCAGGCAGAAGAGCGCGGTGACGATCCAGTAGGCGATCGTCGTGGCTCTGGGGGTGGTCTTGGCGCCGATCAGGGCCGGCTTCTGCAGGGTCGATTCCATGTCTTCCTCCACGTTTCAACGCGACGGGCGTCGGCGGGGCTAACGAACTAGCCCTTTTTTTCGATTTCGAGCTGCTTGGCGTATTCGGCCTGCAATCGCGGCCAGCCGGCGGTCTTCATGGCCGCGGGGCCGGCGATGCGTCCCATCGGCTCACCGTCGAGGAGCCGCTCGAGGACGTCGAAGCAGATGTGCCAGCCGGCGGCGCCCCATGAAACGAAGCGGCGATCGATGTTGATCCAGAGGGTGAGGCGCGTGCCGCCGCCGAGCGGCTCGAGCTCCCAGCGCAGCTCGTTGCCGGCCCAGGTGTGCTCGAGCAGCCGCGGCGCCTCGGCCCGCTTCACGGTGCCCTCGGACACGTGCGGCGATGGCGCCGCGACCGTCGAGAGCTTCACCGGCCCCACGGCGGCGAGGCTCCGATCGGCGTCGAACGGGGCCCATTCGGACAGCTGCGCCGGATCGGTCAGCGCTTGCCACACCATGGCACGGGGATGACGGAGCTCTCGGACCAGGACGAGCGCCCACGTCGCGCCGTCTCTTTCGACGTCCTTCCGGGCTGCGGCCGCGGGGCCGGGGACGTAATTTTCGCGGCTATTCATCGGGGTTTTCTCTTCCCGCCCTTGGGCGCCTGTTGCGCCATCCGATCGAGATGGCGTTCCAACGCATCAACATGGGTCGTCCAGAAGCGCCGGAAAGGGGCGAGCCAGGCGTCGACCTCCATCAGGGGCTCGGGCCGGATCCGATAGACGCGCCGCTGGGCTTCGACGCGCGACTCGACGAAGCCGGCCTCGCGCAGCACGCGCAGGTGCTTCGACACCGAGGTCTGCGGCATTCCCAGCGTGCGCTCGAACTCGCCGACGGATCGCTCCGACGACGCCAGCATGCCGAGGATGGCCCGGCGATTCGGCTCCGCGATGATCGCGAACGAAGATTCCACGTCACGTATGTACTCACGTGTTCATATTCCCGTCAAGTCACATTACGCGCGCCCGCCCGAGACTTTTCGCGGGGGTGCCGCACAATTTCGCTCGAGGCCGGGGTCTGTCGTTCTTGAAGGAGGACACCATGACCACAGATCGAAAGAAGTTGGCCCTCGCGTACCTGGATGCCGTCAGCAAGCAGCAATACGACAGGGTCGAGGAGCTCCTGGCCCCTGACCTGAAATTCAAGGGTCCGGCGATGACCCGAACGTCGGCGCAGGACTTCCTCGGAGCGCTGAAGCACCTGGCGGCGATCCATCTGCGGACCGAGGTCGAGCGGGTCTTCGTCGACGGTGACGACGTCTGCGTCATCTACGACTTCGTGACCGACACGACCGCCGGTGCCCTTCCGGCCATCGAGTGGCTCAACTTCGACCGAGGGCGTATCCGTTCGATCAATCTCTACTATGATCGCGTGCCATGGCAGACGGTCATGGCGGCGATCACGGAGCGCACCGCAGGTGCAGGCGGCAGGGCCGGTTCGGTGGCGTGAAGCGATGAGCCCGGACGACAAACCGTCCGACAAATCGTCCCAGGTGGAGCTCGGCGAGACGTTCGCCGAGCTCCGCCCGGAGCTGATGCGTCACTGCTACCGGATGCTGGGCTCGTTCGCGGAGGCGGAGGACGCGGTTCAAGACGTGCTCCTGCGCGCCTGGCGATCGCGGGACACCTACGCGGGCGACGCGCCGCTCTTGCACTGGTTGATGCGCATCGCGACCAACGCGTGCCTCAACCGACTCACGCGCGGGCGGCCCCGCGCGCTGCCGCAGGTCGACGGTGAGCCCGGGGCGGTCGGCACGCCGATGGTGGAGCTGGAGGCCGCGGAGTGGGTGACGCCCGCGCCCGACGCGCAGCTGTTCCCCGACCCGGCGCACGCCGCCGAGGCGCGTGAAGAGGTCGCGCTCGCCTTCATCGCGCTCCTCCAGCGCCTGCCGCCGAAGCAGCGCGCGGTGTTGCTGCTCAAGGATGTCGTCGGGTGGTCAGCGGAGGAGATCGCGGCTGCGCTGGAGCTGACGGTCTCGTCGGTGAACAGCGCCCTTCACCGAGCGCGCGAGACCGTGGCCCCGCGGCCGCGCGGACCCATCGACGATCCGTCGCCGGAGGTGCTGAACGCGTATCTGCGCTCGTGGGAGACGCGTGACCTCGAGTCGCTGGTGGCCCTGTTGCGGCAGGACGTGGTGTTCGCGATGCCCCCGCACTCCGTGTGGTTCCGCGGCGCCGATGCGTTGCGCGCGTTCCTGCAGATGCCGCCGTTCGCGACGCGCTGGGCGCGGGGGATGCGGGGGACGCGCACGCGCGCCAACGGTCTCCCCGCTGTCGTCTGGTACTTCCGCGGCGAGGACGACGGCGTCTATCGCCGGCACTCGATCCAGGTGATGCGTTTCGAGGACGGTGCCCTGGCCGAGGCGACGAACTTCATCGGCGCACACTACCTGCACGGATTCGATCTGCCCGAGGTTCTCGCAGGATGAGATCATCGCCGCGGGCGCGTGTAAGCTGCGGCCGTGACCGACGTTCGAAAGGTGGTTCCCATTCTCACGGGGCGGCACCGCTACGACTCGTGCCTGTCGCTGCGCGGGCGCGCACGGGGGACGGTCCTCGAGGCGCCGATCCTCGCGTACCTCATCGAGACGGCGCACGGGCGCGTGCTCTACGACGTGGGATGCGACTACAACAAGCTCGCTAGTCCGGAGCTGCGCGACGCGCACTACGGCCCCGAGGGGTTTCCCTTCGGGCCGCCCGAGATGACGGAGGACGATCGGCTGCCGCAGCTCCTCTCGCGCCTGGGCATCGGGCCCCGTGACATCGACGCGATCGTGCTCGGCCATCTGCACTTCGATCACGCCGGTGGCCTGGCGGAGTTCGCCGGCGCCGAGATTCACTGCCACGCCGACGAGTGGCTCGCCGCGCACGAGAACGCCGACGGCGCGTACTTCGCGACGGACTTCGCGGGTGATCACCGGTGGCGCTTCGATCGCGAAGAGCGCGCGCTGTGCAGCGGTCTTCGCTTCATGAGCACGCCGGGACACACGGCGGGTCACCGCTCCCTCGTGATCGAATTGCCGGCGGGGCGGCCGATCGTCCTCGCCGGCGACGCCGCCGATCTCCATGAGAACCTCGAGCGCGAGATCGCGCCCGGGATCCTGTGGCGCGAGCGCGAGGATCTCGCGCTGGCGAGCATCCGGCGGCTCAAGTCAGTCGCCGAGGCGGAGCGCGCGGAGCTCTGGCCCAATCACGACCTCGGGCACTGGCGGGCGCTCGTCGCGCGCGGCTGGCCCACGCTCGCGGCGCGCCCGTGGTAGGCGCGCGCGGTCAGGCCGCCCAGCGCGCCAGCACCTCGTCGACGCAGGTGAGGCTGCCCCAGATGCCGCCCTCTTCCTTGATCATCTTTGCGCACGCGCGGCGAATCTCCGGGTCGAAGCACGAGATCGCGTCGGCGACGTAGTGGCAGTTGAACCAGCGGTCGTAGGCCTCGCGAAGCGTGGTGTGCACGCAGACGTCGGCGGTGACGCCCGCGAAGAAGAGCGTGTCGATGCCGCGGCCGCGCAGGATCGACTCGAGGTTCGTGCCGCAGAACGCGCCGTAGGACGCCTTGTCGACGACGATCTCGCCTTTGCCAGGGGCGAGCTCGTCGATGATGTCGTGCCCGTGCTCGCCGCGGATCAGGAGCCGGCCCATGGGTCCGCGCGAGCCGATCTCGCTGCCGGCGTTGCGGCTGCGCGCCAGCTTGGCGGGCGAGCAGTCGGACAGGTCGGGCGCGTAGCCCTCGCGCGTGTGGATGACCAGGTGCCTGGCCTTGCGCGCGCCCTCGAGCAGCCGGCGCGCGGGCTCGATGATGGGCTTCACCCAATCGAGCCCGGCGAACCGATCGGAGTACCCGCCCGCCGCGCAGAAGTCGCGCTGGAAATCGATCATCAAAAGGGCCGTCTGGTTCATCTCGCCCTCTTTTTCCGTCTTATTTGAGGTAGGAGGCGTCGTAGATCGAGCCGACGTCCACGAGGGTGTCGTTGACCTTCTTGTCCTTGAAGAACTGGGCGACCTGCGCCGACGCTTTCGCCGCGGGCCCGGCCAGCACCTCGAGGTTCTTCTTTCCGCTGTAGAGGTTCACCTTGGGCAGCATCGCCTTCACCTCGTCGGGCTTCTGCTCAAGCGCCTTGGCGGCGATCGCCGCCGCCGCGTCCGGGCTCTTCTGGACGAACTCGTAGCCGCGATTGAGCGCCTTCAAGAACGCCTTGGTCTCGGCGGATTTGGTCTTCACGGTCTTGGTGCTGATCGCGAGCACGTCGAGAATCAGGTTGGGTGTCTCCTTCGAGCTGAAGATGACGTGGCCCTTCTTCTCGCCGGCGATCTTCGTGATCCACGGCTCCCAGGTCACGGCGACGTCGACCTTGCCGGCGGCAAACGCGGCGCCGGCGTCGTCGGGGTTCATGTTGACGAGATCGATGTCCTTGTCGGAGAGACCCGCCTTCTCCAGCGCCTTCTCGAGCAAGAGCTGGTTGCACTGGCCGAGCGTCGCCGCCACCTTCTTGCCTTTCATGCCCTTGATGTCGGCGATGTCCTTCCTGGCCAGGATCGCGTCGGCTCCGGCCGACGTGTCCGTCAGGTACACGACCTTGAGCTGACCGGGCGCCTTGTCGAGCACCGTGATCACGCTGTCCGCCGTGGTGAGGTGCGCGTCGAGGTTCCCCGCGATGAGCGGCGTGAGGCCGTCGCCCGGCGCGCTGAAGCTCTTGGTCTGCACGTCGAGGCCCTCGTCCTTGAAGAAGCCCTTTTCTTGCGCAACGAAGAAGGCAATCGAGCCAATCCAGGCATTGAAACCGACGCGATAGGGTTTGAGCTCGCCGGCGGCGGCATTCTGTGCGGACGCGGCGCTGACGGCGACGACCAGCGCCGCGGAGATGGCTAGCTTCGACATGGGTGTCCTCTCTTTCGTTAGTTGACGGGCCGAACCAGGCGATCGAGGAGCGTCCGGCGATCGTCGCCAACCGGACCTCCTCGATGGAGCAGATCGAAGAGCTCGCGCTTGAGCCGCACGAAGTCGGGCGTGAGCTTGAGATCGAGCGTCCGTTCCGGTCCGGGACCGAAGGGGACGGCGACGTCACGCACGATGCGCCCCGGCCGCGGCGAAAACACGAGCACGCGGCCCGACAGGTAGATCGCCTCCTCGACGTCGTGGGTCACGAACAGGACCGTCATTCGCTCGTGCCGCTGCAAGAGCAGCATCAGCTCCTGCATCTCCTCGCGCGTCTGCGCGTCGAGCGCGCCGAAGGGTTCGTCCATGAGGAGCACCTTGGGGCGGTTGACGAGCGCGCGCGCGATCGCGACCCGCTGCTTCATGCCGCCGCTGAGCTCGCGCGGGTACGCGCGGCGGAAGTCAGCCAGGCCCATGAGCTCCAGCAGCGCGTCCGCGCGTTCGGCGTTGGCGACGCCGCGCGCGCTCGTCGGGCGCGCGTTCACCGACAGCCCCAACGCGAAGCGGGCGTTCTCCTCGACGGTCAACCAGGGAAAGAGCGTGTAGCTCTGGAAGACCATACCGCGCTCGGGCCCCGGCCCGGTGACGCGCTCGCCGTCGAGGAAGACCGAACCCGCGCTCGCGTCGTCGAGCCCCGCGATCACGCTGAGCGTGGTCGATTTCCCGCAACCCGACGGTCCGAGCAGGCTCACGAACTCGCCGCCCTCGACCGAGAACGACGTGGGCGTCAACGCGACGACGTCGTCGTGCCGCCCGGCGTAGATCTTCGCCAGCTCGCGCACCTCGAGCTTCATCGCGCGGTCTCCGCCCAGCGAAAGAGGCGCCGGTTGAGCGCGCGGAACGCGGCGTCGAGCGTGAGCCCGATGAGGCCGAGCAGGATCACGTAAACCCACATCTGCGGCGTCTGCAGGAAGCGCGAGAACTTGAGAATGCGATAGCCGAGCCCCTCGTTGGCGGCCACCAGCTCGGCGACGATGACGTAGGTCCACGCCCACCCGTTGCAGAGCCGGAGGGCATCGAAGATGCCGGGACGCGCGGCGGGCCAGAGCACGCGCCGGATCACTTCACTGCGCCGCGCCCCCAGCGTGTAGCTGACTTGTAACAGGTCGTGCGGCACGCGCCGGACCTCGTCGGCCACCATGAGCACCAGTTGAAAGAACGTGCCGACCCAGATGAGCGCGATCTTCGACAGCTCGTCGATCCCGGACAGCACCATGAGGATCGGAATCAGCGCGGGCACCGGAATGTAGCGGACGAACTCGACGACCGGTTGCACCACGCCTTCGACGACCTTGAACGATCCCATCCACAGGCCGAGAGGAACGGCCATGGCGCCCGCGAGCGCGAAGCCCGCGGTCACGCGGAACAGGCTCAGTTTCACGTCGAGCCACAGCTTCTCGTCGCCGCAGAGCTCGCGCGCCGCGCGCCAGACCGCTTCGGGCGCCGGCACGAAGACCGGGTTCATCGACTCGCGGTGGCTCACCCAGGCCCACAGCGCGAACAGCGTCGCGAAGGCGCCCAGCCCCAGCAGCCGATAGGCCCGCGTGGGGATGTCGCGCCGCAGAGCGAACCACTGCGTCCGCTTTCGGCCCGCGGGGGCGAGTCGCGGGACCGGCGGTGTTGCGCGAACCGCGTCGCTCGCACCGTCGCCGGCCTCGCCCTGGGCGGCCACGATCGTCGCGCTCTCGGCTGGCTTCGTTGCCCTCATCCAGCTCTGATCGGTAGCATGGGCGGCAACGCCGCTGATGATCTCCGCACGACAAAGAATCGTCAGTTCACGACAAAGAGGGTTCGCAAACGCGGCCGAAACGACAACTGCGCGTGTCCAGAAACCTGGTGGAAACCAGCGCTCGCTATCATCACGACTCGAATGAACGGCGCCCCGATTCCCACGATTCAAGCGGCGGCCACCGCGGGAATTCTGGAGCAAACGCGAGACGGCGGTGCGGACGTCGAAGCGGTCGTGCGCCAGGCGGGTCTCACGCTCGACGACTTCGCGCGTCCGGAGAATCGCCTGCCGCTGGCGAGCTTCGTTCGATTGATCGAGTCGGCCAGCCGCGCGACCGGCGACGAATGGTTCGGCGCGCACCTCGGACAGGTGTGCTCGCTCGGCGCGCTCGGCTTGCCCGGCCACCTCGCGACGCTCGCGCCGACGGTCGAGCAGGCGCTCAAGAGCTTCGCGCACCACTATCCGTTGCTCGGCGATGCCACCGACGTGCACTTCGGTATCGAGGACGATCGCTTTTCGTTCACCTACCACGTGCTCGACGACGAGAGCTGGCCCCGGCGGCAGGACGCGGAACAGGTCATCACCATGGTGGTGTTTCTGATCCGCCGCTGGGTGGATCCGCGCTGGGTGCCGCAGCGGGTCTGGTTCGAGCATCCCACGCCCCGGAACGTCGCCGAGATCGAGCGGATCCTCGGTTGTCCGGTGCGCTTCAATTGTGCGACGAACACCGTCTGGTTCGATGGCGCGGCCGCCGCGCACGCAAATCCAGCTGCGGATCAGACGTCCTTTCAACTGCTGTCGTGGTTTGCCGAGAGTGTCGCGGGCCAGCCGCGCCCGGCCAGGTCCTTCACGGATCAAGTGCTGGCGTCGATCGATAGCTGCGCGCTCCTCGGCGATGACAGCGTCCATCCCGTCGCGCGATCGCTGGGGCTCGAGGCGCGAACGCTTCAGCGCCGCCTGCGGGCGGCCAATACTTCGTTCCACGAGCTGCAGGAGCAGTACCGGCAAGCGCAATCGTTGAAGTGGCTCGAGGAATCGGAGCTGCCGCCGAAGGAGATTGCCCACCGCCTGGGATACGCGAACCCGAGCTCCTTCATCCGGGCGTTTCGGCGCTGGACGCGCATGACCCCGGCGCGCTTCCGCGAGCGAGAGCGGGCGCGGCTGCGCCGCGTCTGAGCGCGGCGTGGCCCGCGGCTTGCTTTAGTCCTTTCCGAACGCGTTCTTCTGGGAGGGATCATGACGAGACATCGATTGTGGGTTGGCGCGAGCATCTTGATTGCGGGGGTCGTCTTGCCGAGCGCCGGGCGAGCGCAGGATCTCGGCCAGACGACGCTGGAGCAGCAGCAGGCGGAGCAGGCGGCCCAGCAGCAGCAGCAGCAGATACAGATGCAGCAGCAGCAGATGCAGCAGATGCAGCAGTCCATCGATCAGCAGCAGCAGCAGGAGCAGGTCCAGCAGCAGCAGCTACAGCAACTCCAGCCGTACTCCCCCCCGCCCACGCATCTCCAGATCGGAAACCAGCAGTACGATGCCAGCGTCGCGGGGTTTCGCGCCTACCTCGAGACGATGAAGTTCTCGGATCCGGGGCTCTACAGACAACTGGCTCCAGACGTGGCTCGTCTCGATGCGCGGCGGCTCGGCGCGGAGTTCGCCCTGGTCGGTGGGGTGGTCGTCGGTCTGGCGAGTGTGATCTACGGCCTGACGAGCGGCGATACCTGCACGGAGCCCGCGGTCACCGACCCGAACTTCGGCCCCGATGGCTCCGCCTGGGAGGCTTGCAACGAGCGGAACGGGTCCCGAATGGCGACCTTCAGTCTGGTAGGCGTGGGTGCGTTGCTGGTCGGCGGCGCGATCGCCTTGGCCAGCTGGCCTGGGCGCTCCGATATCATGGATCTGATCAATAAACACAATCGACTGAGCAAGCGGCCGCTGCAGCTGCAGCTCGGCTACGACCCGACGCAGCGCTTCGCTTTCAGTGGCGCGACTGTCTCTTTTTGAGACGCCTGTCCGGATTTCCGACTAGAAGAATCGCCCGCAGGGAATCGAGCCGCGGCGAATCGAGTGCATGTCCAGCGCGGCGTCGTCGGACCAGAAGAAGTGCTTCTGGCCGGCGACGCACTCGGATTCGGGCGCGATGCCGATGCCTTCGTTGTTGGAGTCGGGCAGCGAATCGGGGCGATCGAAGACGCGGTCGATCTGGAAGCGGCCGGCGGTCGGCGACGCCGGCGCGGTGTCGAGCGTGAAGACCGTCGCCTTGTTGCCGCAGGTGTTATCGCACTGGGCCCAGAGGTAGCCGACGTCGCGGTCGTACGACAGATCCATGATCGAGACCTGACCGCTCGCGAACGTGGCAACGCGCGTGAACGAGTTGTCGGCGTGGTTGAGCGCGTAACCGTAAATGACGCCGTTCGACTCGAGGCCGACGAAGAACAGGCCAGGACCGTGGTTCGGGTAGCTCGCTGGGTTGTACAGCGCGTTCTTCGACTCGTCGAAGAAGCCGCCCGCGACCAGTGCGGTGTCGGGGACGTACGTGATCGCCTCGAGACCCAGGTTGATGCCCATCGCGGGTAGGTCGGGAGTGAGCTCCCAGTCGTTGAGCGCGGTGAGATCGGTCCCGCCGGCGGTGGTGTCGTAGCGGAGCACGCTGAAGCGATTGACCTGGTTGTTGTCGTTGTCGCGTTCGGTCGACACGTAGATCGACGTGTCGGCGAACTCCGCCTTGCTGACGCCCTCGGAGTCGGGATCGCCGGTGCCGTCCAGGTAGTGGATGGTCTTGCCTGTGCCCCAGCTGTTGGTCGGATCCGACTCCCAGGTCGAGCCGTTCCACAGCAGGCGATAGAGCTTTGACGGACCGTTCTGGATCGCCCAGAGCACGGCGGGATCGGTCGCGGTTGCCGGCTGGTAGCTGAGGCCGGAGAGGTTCGACACGAACGCGCCGGTGTCGTCGA
>CAZNCQ010000155.1:0-16703 GCA_964571275.1 uncultured Myxococcales bacterium | reverse complement strand
CGCCCGAGGTGTCGAAGTGGCAGTTCGTCGAGGAGAAGGCGCGCCAGGTGCTGGATGCGTTCGCCTACCGCGAGGTGCGCACGCCGATCCTCGAGTACACGGAGCTCCTGGTGCGCTCGGTGGGCGAGGTCACCGACGTCGTCGAGAAGCAGATGTACACGTTCAACGACCGCGACGGCCGGTCCGTGAGCATGCGCCCCGAGGGGACGGCCCCGACGGTGCGCGCGTTCATCGGGCGCGCGCAGTGGACGCGCGAGCCGGTCACGCGCTGGTACTACATCGGGCCGATGTTCCGGCACGAGCGCGCTCAGCGCGGGCGGCTGCGCCAGTTCCACCAGGTCGGCGCCGAGCTCTACGGCATCGCCGAGCCGACCGCCGACGCCGAGATGATCGCGATGCTGGCGACGATGCTCGGCGACTTTGGGCTGCGTCCGTCGGATCTGGAGATCACGCTCAACTGCCTGGGTGAGCCCGAGGAGCGGCCCGCCTACCGCGCGGCGCTGGTGGCGTTCCTGTCCGCGCACGTCGACAAGCTCGACGAGGATTCGCGCCGGCGGCTCGAGACCAATCCGCTGCGCGTGCTCGATTCGAAGAGCCCGGACGTGCAGGCGCTGGTCGCGGATGCGCCGGCGCTGCTGGACCACCTGGGCGACGATTCGAAGCGCCGCTTCGAGCGCGTGCGCGCGTCGCTGAGCGCGCTCGGCGTCGCCAACGAGATCGACCCACGTCTGGTGCGCGGCCTGGACTACTACACGGGCACGATCTTCGAGATCAAAGTGAAGTCCGGCGATCTCGGCGCGCAGAACACCGTCGTCGGTGGCGGGCGCTACGACCGGCTGGTCGAGTCGCTGGGCGGACCGCGCACGCCGGCGCTGGGCTTCGGCATGGGCATCGAGCGCGTGCTGCTGTCGCTGCCCGAGACCGCCGAGAGCTTCGAGGCGCCGATCAACGTGTTCTTCGCGCCGCTCGACGCGGCGGCGCTGGACTACGCGTTGCCGCTGGCGCACCGGCTGCGCGCCGCCGGCGTGCGCGTCGAGATCGAGCACCGCCCCGCCAGCCTGAAGTCGCAGCTCAAGCGCGCCGACAAGCTGCGCGCGCGCCTGGC
Organism: uncultured Myxococcales bacterium; assembly: GCA_964571275.1. Classification (GTDB taxonomy): domain Bacteria; phylum Myxococcota_A; class Polyangia; order Fen-1088; family Fen-1088; genus DASRQZ01. The sequence goes on along the minus strand of CAZNCQ010000155.1, from coordinate 15,598 downwards.
GGTGATCATCGGCGAGAACGAGGTCAAGTCGGGCAAGCTCACGCTCAAGGATCTGGCGCACAGCACGCAGCAAGAGGTCCCGGCCGGCGAGCTCGAGGCCAAGGTGCGGCAGGCGCTCGACTGAGGCGGGCATGCGGCGGGCGGCGTTCGTCGTGGGGTTGGGGGCGCTGGCGGCGGGTTGCGGCGCTTCATCGACTGCGAAGCTCGACAGCGGCGCGGATACGACCACGCCGAGCGACGCGGCCGCGCCGATCGATACCGCCGACCTGGGTTCCGGCGACGGTACCGTCGATGCGGGAGACGACGCCGACGACGCCGCGCCGGCGCTTCCGCGCGCGCTGTTCAACGGCGTCGACTTCACCGGCTGGGACCTCTACCTCGGCGAGCCGACGCCCGGCGCGAACGCGCTCGGGATCGACAACGACCCGCTGGGCGTCTACTCGATCGTCACGGTCGACGGCGAGCCCGCGATCCGGATCAGCGGCGAGGTCTGGGGCGCGCTGATCTCGCAGCAGGAGCTGTGCGATTTCCATCTCAGCCTCGACTATCGCTGGGGCACCGCGGTCTGGCCGCCGCTCGACAGCTTCGACAGCGGGGTGATGTACCTGTCGACCGGGCCGCTCGGCGCCGTGAACGCGGGCGGCACGGCGCTCTCGAACCCGATCGGCAGCGGCGGGTTCATGGTCTCGGTGGAGTACCAGATCACCCCCGGCGACGTCGGCGGCATGTACAACCTGGGGCCAATCACCTTCCAGGCCGGCGCGCGCGCCCAGATCCCCGAGACGCCCGGCGCCTGGAACCACGTCGACATCAGCGTCGAGGGCGGTGTCGCCAGGCACCAGCTCAACGGCCAGGACGTCACCACCGGCAGCGGATTCGCGGTCGCCTGGCCCGGACAGCCGGCGCAGGCGCTCACCTGCGGCAAGCTCCAGCTGCAATCCGAGGGGGCGGAGATCTTCTTCCGACGCGTGCAGCTGCTGCCGCCGACCTGACGCGCGATCAGTTCGGACGTTCGTAAAGCGCGATCGTCGGAATGGCCGGGTCGCGGACCTCGCGATACTTGTGATCGTGAAGGAACGGCAAGACCAGGCCGCGCATGTAGCGGTCGCAGGCACAGGCGGCGCCGGTCGTGCTCATGAGCACCAGCTTGGGCAGGGTGCGATCGAGCTCCCGCCGATAGGGGGCGAGCCGCTCGGCGTCGGTCGCTCCCGCGTAGAGGTGGAGGATCGAATCGTGCATGAACGGGATGCTCGATCCGTTCAGGCGATCGGAGACCACATAGAGGATGGGCGTTCCGATGTTCCAGATACGGTCGTTGGGCGCCGTCCTCGCTTTCACGACGCGAACCACCGCTTCCGGCACGGGCTGGGGCTGCGGGCGCGCGCTTCCCCAGGCGTCCCAGTCCTGCTCGAGGCGCGGTCCCAGTGAAGAGAGCACCAGCAGGGCCAGCGTCGCGACGACCCACCGCCTCCAGGGCGCCGCCACCTCGGGAAAGCGCTCGCCGAGGGCGATCGCGCCCAGGGTGGCCCAGTAGAACGTTCCCGTCATGGCGATGAGGAAGTAGTGGCCGAAAAATCCCCGGCCGATGGTCACGCCATAGAGACCTGCCAAGAATGTGGCGAGGACCGACGCGGCGAGCAGCAGCCCGCGCCGCCGCCACAGCAAGAGGGCCGACAGGAAGAATGGGACAAAGAGCACCAGGTGAGGCGCGTTGACGTACTTCTTCGCGAGCCGACGCCAGAACTCGGCCAACGTGCCGGCGAACGAGAGCTTGGGAAAGACCCCGTACATCACGTTGTGGTCGGCGGAGTAAGTCAGGATCTGCTTGAGCTGGGTCAGGTACGAACCGAGCGATCGCGTGACCAGCATGTAGATCAACCAGACCAGCCCCAGCGCCAGGGCGCCGGTCGCGGTCCTCCTGGCAAAGAGCCACCACGCGCGCGGAGCGCCGGCTTCAGTCTGGTAGAGCGCGAGCAGGGACAGCCACGCCACCAGCGTCGGGATGACGAAGGGCTCCTTGGTGAGCGGCGCCAGCGCCAGCAAGACGCCGCCCGCGATCTGCTGCGCCTCGACCCACCGGGTCTTCAGCAGCAGCGTCCCCACGGCGAGCAGGAAGAAGTCGAGACCGAAGGTCTCCACGGTGTCGATGCTGCCTTCGATCAGCCCGCGATCATAAGAATGGCTGATCATCAGCGCCACGAGGATCAGGATCAGCAGCCGCGGCACGCGTCGGCTCAGCAGCGCGATCGCGACGGACAGGTAGGCCGCCAGCGTGAGCAGCGCGAAGAAGTGGCGATACCTCATGCCGTCGAGGCCAAAGATCTTCAACGCCAGCATGTTGACGACGAAGATCGCCGGCGGCTTCAGCTCCTGGAAGTCGCGGTAGGGCACGAGGCCCTTGCCCAGCGAGAAACCCTCGAAGAGGAAGAACTGCTCGTCGAACTTCGTCGCCGCGTAGAGGAAGGAACGCCCGAAGATCGAATGGATGATCGTGAGGACACCCAGGAGCCCGATGTCTGCCAGCAGGCGGGGGCGGAACCAAGGCTGCGCCGTGCCGCGGGCCCAGGCGGTCGCGACGATGGTGTTGGCGCGTTCGAGCTTCGCGCGCAGCCGCCCGCTAACCTTTTCGGAAGTAGACATTCTCCATGACCTGTTGGTAGCCGAACTGTTTGATGAACGGCATGATCAGCGCCGCGCGCGTTCGCCGCTTTCGGCCCGCATAGCCACGATCGAGGTAGATGACCTTGGGCTTGCGAGCGACGAGCTGCGCGCGCACGGCCGACAGCTTCTCCGCGTCGTTCCGTCCGGGGTACGAATCGATGAACTCGTCGAGGAAACCCGATTCGCGCGTCGGACGAAGGCGATTCGTGAGCAGGAAGATGCCCGGCATGCCGTCGGAGAAGACGTAGTCAGTCGGCGCGGTGTTCTGGTTGATGAAGTCGACGACCGGTCGCGGCGTTCCCATGAGATCGACGCGCGCGACCGAGTACGTGGTCTCGAGGTCGGTACGAAAGCGCGGACCGACCTCGACCACCAGCCACGCCAGCACCACCACTCGGGTGGCGACGGCCAGCCAGGTGGGTGCCCGCGACAGCGAACGACCGAGTGCCACCGCCCCCAGCGTCCCCCACAGGAAGAAGCCAGACAGGCCCATGATGAAGTAGTGGCGGAAGTAACACCCGCCCAAGGTGACGGCGTGCAGCCCCGCGAGCACCGCCAGCACGACGCCGATGCGCGCCCCCCAGCGAGCCTCCGATCCAACCGCGAACGCGATGAGGAATGGAAGCAGGCCGCCCAGCACTCCGGGTGTCAGCAGCATCCGGGTCAGCTGTCGCCATGCCAGAGCGACGAGGTCGAGCAGGCCGGTTGGTTTGGGGCAGCCGATGCGGGCGGTGTAGCCGAAGTAGTCCCTCATCGCGGTCACGTAGTACGGCAGCGCCCCGGTGACGATCAAGAAGCACAGGATCACCACGACCACGACGGCCGCGCCCGCGCAGCTCCAGGCGGCGAAGCGCCGCCACGGGAGACCGCGCTCCGTGCGATTCAGGAAACCCAGCGCCGCCCACGTCGTGAGGGCGATGAACGCGAACGGCTCCTTGGACATCACCGCCAGCGTCAAGAACGCGCCCCCGAGCGCGTTCGCTCGGTTGGCGTGCACCCCACCCCAGATCAGGCAAACGATGCCGAGCAGCAGGAACGACATGCCCGCCGTTTCGGTGTCGTTTATCGTCAGGTCGTGCAGGCTGGACGCGAACAGGGCCGACGCCATGGCCACGACCACGCAGAACGTCAGCAGCGAATCGGCGCCCCGGCGCATCAAGGTCACCGCCAGGCCCAGGAACGCCGACGCTGACAGGATCGCGAAAATGTAGCGATAGTGGTGGTAGTCGAGCCCGAACACCTTGAGGCCGAGGGCGTTGAGCACGAAGATCATCACCGGTTTGTATTCGATGAAGTCGCGATAGGGGACGAGACCGTGGTTGAGAGACCAGCCGGTCCACAAGAAGTAGCTCTCGTCGAAGCCAATCGGCGCGAGGACCAGACGACGGGCGAGGATCCAGACCACGACGGTGACCGCGACGAGACAGAGGGGCGCTCCTTTGTGCGCGCGCACGAGGTCGATCAGGGCGGCGCCGGATCGCGCGAGCCAGACGCCCGCACGGGTCGCGTGGTTCGCCCTCCCCTCTTCGGTTGGGGCCACCGCCTCGCCGCCCGCGGGTGGTCCTTCGCTGGACGGCACCATCAACCGGAAGCGGACGGCCCCAGATTCTTCCAGATCTCCCGCAGGGCCTGCGTATACGTCTGGCGGACGTCTTCGGGATCCATGCCGGAAGAGACGAGCTCGCGATGAAGCCTGGGGAGTTGCCACCCGGGCACCACCGGGTAGAGGTGGTGCTCGTGATGAAAGTTGAAATCGCTGCCGCAGATCAAGACACGCTCAATCCGCGACGCGTAGATCGTGCGGGCGGTCGGCCGCTTCCTTTCGAGGTAGTCGCAGACCTCGTAGTTCAGCGATCCATGCTCGAGAAACATCCGCAGCCGGACCAGAAAGAGAAAGATCGTGATCGCGGGGAGCAGGTTGAACACGAGGTAGCGCCAGAGCTCAGACACCCTGAAGCCGCGCGTGAGCAGCGCGCAGACACCCACTTGAATGGCGAGAAGCGTTCCGTAGTCGAAAAGGCGCTTCGCGAGGCTCGCCTTCTTTGACGCCCCCGCGCCGGATGCCGAGGGCGTCCGGCCGGCGCGCAGCAGGTAGTCACCGACCCTGGTGAACAGGATGGTTCCGACCAGCGGCCCCAGCACGAACCCGAGGAAATGGCGGCGCGATCGAAAGCGCACGAAGTAGTCGGGGGCGCCGGGATCCTGGGGCATCGCGAAGTCACGGTGGTGAACCATGTGCTGGTCCCGGATCGCGTCGAACGAAGTGCCGAGAAGTCCCGAAATCAGCGTGCCGAAGATGCGATTTTCGAGCTTGGTGGGAAACAACGAATAGTGAAGGCAGTCATGAACGGGAAAGAACAGGCGATGGAGCGCCAGCCCAGCGGCCACGAAAAGGACCACGAATTGCCAGCCCGAATGCGCCACGCTGCCCAGCACGAACACGACCACGAGCGCGGCGATGTTGCCGACGGCCTGGGTATAGCCGCGGATCCGCGAGGGAACCAGGAGCGCGGGATCGAGGCGCCTCCTCACCGCTCCCGTGTAGAGACTGGGACGCGGAGCGTTCGCGGGTTCGACTTCGCCGACGGTGGAAGATAGCGACATGGCCGTTGCCTGGAAAGGTTCCTCGATCGAGCGTTCAGGTGATTCGGCGCAAGTTGATCTGCATGTTGGAGCTAGTCTTGCTCAATCGCGTCTGCAGGATCTCGAGCGGCGTGAAGAGCGCGAGCATGAGCACGTTCTGATGGTTGAAGAAGCGAGCAAAGCGTCTGAGGTACGCCTTGTCGGCAAAGTAACTCTGAATGGAGTGAATCCAGAAGACCGGATTCACGAGCGAGACGGTGCTCTCCACCTCGAAGCCGACCTCCCGCGCAAGCTGCGCGAAGTTGTCCTTGTCGAAAATATAGAAGTGGCGCGGGATGTGGTAGCCGGCCCAGTAGCGCTTGGACAACAGCCGGAAATCCCACGCGTCGATGTCGGGCGTCTCGACGGACAGCACCCCGCCCGGTTTCAAGATGCGTCGGACCTTCTCGAGCAATCCACGAGGGTCGCGGACGTGCTCGACCAGCTGATGCATGAGCGCCAGGTCGAACTTGCCCTCCCAGTCCGACAGGTCCATTCGACTGATGTCCCCGCTTCGCCCCTCGTAGCCCTTGCGGCGGACCCGCTCGACCGCGTCGGCGCTCCAGTCGATGCCGTAGTATCGCCAGCCCGACGGGCAAGAGGCCTTGAGGACGTCCAGCATGCGGCCGTCGCCGCAACCGATGTCGATGACCTCGGCTTCCGGTGCGCTCAGCAGCGCCTTGTACGTGTTCCCCTTGCGGCGCGACATCCATCCGCGGACCGCCATGACCAGCCGGTTGGAATTTGTCGTCTCGGAGAACGAGTAGTAGTTCGGCGGGTAGATGACCGAGAGGGCCGCGTCGTCCGGAATGTTCCGGGGGAAGATCAGGCTGCAGGATCCGCACTGCAAAAGCTCGATCTCGTCGCGGGTCGTGTGGTACTCGAAGTCCCAGCCCTTCCCCACCACCTTGTGGTTCGAGCGCATGTCGCACTTGCGGAAGGGACAGACCGGCGGCTCGGATTCAAAGGTCCGAAGCGGCGACTTCCTGGAGAGTTCGCGCGCGCGCGCGCTCGCGTTCGAGTCTTCTTGCCGGGTCGAGTTCTCCAAAGCCTTTCTCCTGCTTCCACGCCGCCGCCGACCGAGCGCGAGCGTAACGGGTCTAGAGCGGTCGGATAATACGCGGCGTCCGAGCGGGGCACAACGAAACAGCTGCGAAGTGCGTCAGCGCCAGGCGATGGCGGCCAGGTTGCCCACGGGGGCCGGCAGAGAGACGGCGCCGAGGCCGGTCTTGGCGAGCACGCGGAGCATTGCGTCCTTGAGAGGCGCCGGTGCCGGCAACAGCTTGGCCCAGTAGCCGCTCGGGTAGCGGTTGATGACGGGGCGGACTTCGACCTCGCGGAAGCCGGCGCGCTCCAGCAGGACGCGCACGCTCCGCGGCGAGAACAGCTGCAGGTGCTCGACGTCGTAGATGGGCGAGCGGCGCCCGAGCACGCGCGCCAGCACGGCGCGCCGATTGTGGCAGACGATGAAGAACGCGCCGCCCGGCTTGGTGATCCGGTGGGCGTCGCGGCAGAGCTGCAGCGGATCGAAGACGTGCTCCATGGTCTGGAAGCAGGTCACCAGGCGGAATTGCTCGGCGGCGAAGTCCTCGGGCCGAAACGGGCTGTGGCGGATCCGCGCGCGGACCGACGGCGCGGCGGCCTCTATCGGAGCCGCCGAGGGCTCGACCCCGGTGACGTCGTCGAAACCGGCCTTGAGCAGCTCGCCCAGGAAAGCGCCGTCGCCGGTGCCGATGTCGAGCGCGCCGTCGCGACTGGGCAGCCGCGCGACGATGCGCGGCAGGAACGTCCCGTAGGTCTGCGCGGCGTAACGCGACTCCGTCGACGCGTCGAAGGCGGCCGCGTGATAGGCGCGCTCCAGCGCCTCGCGCGCGGGCGCCGGGCTGGAATAGAGCATGTCGCAGGCCGCGCACTCGACCAGACGCAGGTGCATGTATTCGGGGCGCTTGCGCGACGAGAAGGCGAAGCTGTCGAAGTGGCTCGGATCGAAGTTGGCGGGCGCGACCTCGCGCGCCTCGGCGCTGCCGCAGATCGGGCACGCGCGCGGGAAGAGCTCGGTCGCGAGGGGGCTGGACCAGGGGGGCGTGGTCGGCTCCGCGGTCCCGTCGTTGGCGCGCGTGGGCATCGTCATACCGGCTTCCTCGCTGTTACGGTGAACCCCAGAAAGTCGACCGCGCCCTGCCAGCCCACGGTCAGATTGGCGAGCACCGCCAGCGCCACCGTCATCGGCACGCCCGCGGCGCCGACCGCGCGGCAGAGCCACTCGAACGCGACGTTCGACGGCTGCGGCGACAGCAGCGAGAACACGAACCCCATGCCCTTGTAGCAGGCGACGGTGAGCTGGTTGCCGCGGCCGTAGACGCCGATTTCGACCAGGCCCGCGTCGCGCAGCAGGTGATCCAGCGCCGAGGGTGTCGGCCGCCAGTAGTCGTAGGGGACGAAGTGCCAGCGCGCCGCGAACGGCACCGTGAAGATCGCGCGTCCGCCCGGCTTCAGGCAGCGAAAGAGCTCGGAGAGGAAGACCTTGGAGTCGAGCACGTGCTCCAGGGTCTCCGTGCACAGGATGAAGTCGGCGGTCTCCGATTCGAGCGGCCAGCGGTTGCCCGAGTAGTAGATCGTGTCGGGAGCCTGCACCGCGAAGTGATCGCGGGTGTCGGCGTAGTCGATGCCGATGTACTTCACGCCGTCGCTGAACAGCGGTCGAAACGGCTGCAGGCCGCAGCCGACGTCGACGACGGTGCCGGTCACCGACGGCAGCTCGCGCGCCAGGTCCGCCCAGATGGTGCCGCTCTGCAGGTCGAAGAACCGCAGCAGCCGCGCGCGCAGCGCCGCGACGGCCCCCGCGCGCGCCGCGTAGGTCGGCGGCTTCCAGTGCTCCTCGCGCGACGTGATCAGGTTCACCCGCTCGGCCAACGGTCGGCTCACGACGCCTCCCCGCGCGGGGCGGCATCGCGGATCTCGCCGCCGCGGATGATCGCTCGTCGGATGAAATGCGGCCGTCGCTTGGCCTCTTCGAGGATCTTCGCGACGTATTCACCGACGGTGGCGATGCCGAGCAAGTTGATCGACCCGAAGAACAGCGTCATCAGCAGCACGGTCGTCGCGCCCTTGGGCGCGGCCGCCGGAAACAGCACGCGCAGCACGACCTGCACCACGCCGAGCGCGATGCTCCCAAGAAAGAGCAGCGTCGCGACGAAGCTGAGCATCGACAGCGGTGTGTAGCTGAACGACAGGATCCCCTTCTTGGCCCAGCCCAGGTTCTTGACCAGGCTGTTGGTGGTGCGGCCGAACATGCGCTCGGGGCGCACGTAGTCGACGCCGGTCTGCTTGTAGCCGACCGACGCGCGGATGCCGCGCAGGAACAGGTCGCGCTCGGGATACTGCAGGATCGCCTTCACCGCCTTGACGTCGATGAGCGAGAAGTCGCCGGCGTCGCGCGGGATGCGGATGAACGAGAACGCGTCGAAGAGGCGATAGAACGCCTTGTAGGCGATCTGCATGAACAGCGGCGCCACGCGCTTGACGCGCCGGCCGAAGACGATGTCGTAACCCTCGCGCCACTTGGCGACGAACTGCGGGATGATCTCGGGCGGGTCCTGGAGATCGCCGTCGAGCAGCACGACGGAGTTCTTGCTGGCGATCTCCATGCCGCTGCGAAACGCCGACTGCGACCCGAAGTTGCGCGAGTGCGAGATGCCGATGACGTGCCGGTCGCGCGAGCTGATCTCGCGCACGATCTCCTCGCTGTCGTCGGGGCTGTTGTCGTTGACGAAGATGATCTCGTAGTCGATCTTGAGATCGTCGAACGTCTTCTTCAGGCGCTCGTACATGATCGGGATCGCCTGCCCGTCCTTGTAGCAGGCGATGATCGCCGACACGCTGTGCTTGGCGTCGAGGCCGAACTTCTTCGACGCGCGCTCGTAGCCGTCGCGATCCTCGAGCGATTTGTACCACTCGGTGGTGCGGCGCAGTCCCTCGCGAAAGTCGACGCGCGCCTTCCAGCCCAGCACCTGCGCGGTCTTCTTCTGGTCGGAGTACCAGTCGCGCACGTCCCAGCTGCGGCTCTCCATCGCGGCGTAGGCGGGCTCGCCGCCGAGCGCGTACAGCTCGGCGGCGACCGCCGCGGCTTCACCGATGGTGGTCTTCTTGCCGCTGCCGATGTTGAACGAGTCGCCGTAGCTCGCGGGCTCGAGCTTGAGCGCGGTGTCGATGTACGCCTCGGAGACGTCGTCGACGTAGACGAAATCGCGCGAGATGTCGGCGCTGACCAGCGGCGGGTACTTGCCGGCGAGGCCCATGCGTACCAGATTGGGGATGAGGCGCGACGAGTCCTCGAGCGGGCCGAACACGGAGAAGAGGCGCAGGTTGGCGCACGGAAACGCCTTCTTCTTGCCGTAAAACTGCAGCAGGTTGGCGCACGCGACTTTCGAGACCGCATAGTCGCTGTTGGGGCGCGGCAGATCGTTTTCGGTCGGCCCGGCCGCGGCGTCGCCGTACTCGGACGAGCTGCCGGAGTGGACGTAGCAAGCGACCGGCATCTTCTGCAGGCGCTGGAGCAGGCGCGCCGTCAGGTTGAAGTTGGTCTCGTAGATGAGCTCGCTGTCGACCTCGAACGAGTAGGCGCCGTAGGCGATGCAGTTGAAGATCGTGCGTGGCTTGACCCGCGCGAGCACCGCATCCAGGTTGGCGTCCACGAGCAAGTCGGCCTGGATGACGTTGTCGTCGGGCAGATCGGCCAGGCGCCACGCCGGAAAGTGAAAGAGCGTGCCGTAGACGTCGCGGCGGGATGCGTACAGCGTGCGCAGGAGGTTGGCCCCGACGAAGCCGCTCGCGCCCAGCACCAGGATCGGTCCCTGCAGGTCGCGCACCTTGGTGGCGACGTCCGCGTTCCCGGCCGGGCTCACGCGGCGCTGCCCCGCGGATCGGCGGCCATGCCGGCGAGGCTGGCGACGATGCTTTCGGGATCGAGCCCCGACTCCTTGCGGTGGAACTTCTGCGATCCGTAGCGCGCCGACGGATAGCCCTGCGCGCAGCGGTGGGTGAAGCGCGGCGGTGCGAGGCCGCGCTTCGCCAGCGCGTAGGCGAGCATCTGCCCTGCGCCTCCCTGCGCCACGTGCTCCTCGATGACGTAGAGGTGGGCGCTGCGGCGCAGGTCGGCGAGGAAGGCCTCCGGAGGTGCGGTTTCAACGATCGGCAGCTCCGTGACGACCCAGACGGCCGGGCGGGTGGCCTCGGGCCGGGTCATGAGCGCATCGATGATGCCGCCGGCCAGCGGTCCGACGATGACCATGGTCGGCCCGCCACCGGCCAGCACGCGCCTCCAGGGCGCGTAGGGCGGGAGCGCCAGGGTCTTGGGTTTCTCGTCGCGGCCGAGGCGGAGGTAAGCGGGGCCGCTGCCGGCGGAGATGCGCGCCACGGCCGCGCCGACGTCCTCGGCGAACGCCGGCACGTAGGCCGTCAGGTGAGCGAGCGCGGTGAGCGCGCCGTAGTCCTCGAGCGCGTGGTGGGTCGCGCCCATGACGCCGTAAGCGTAGCCGCCGCCGTTGCCGACCAGCGCCACCGGCAACCCGTGCAGGCAGACGTCGTTGCGGATCTGCTCGAAGGGCCGCGCGTACAGAAACGGCGCGATGCTGTAGACCCAGGGCCGCAGGCCGCCGCGCGCGAGGCCGGCCGCCACCGTGACCATGTTCTGCTCGGCGACGCCGGCGTTGATGAAGCGCGCGCCGGCCGCTTCGCGCACCGGCTCCAGCGCCATGAAGCCGAGGTCGCCGGTCAGGAACACGAAGTCGGGACGCGCGCAGAGGTCGGTCAGAGCCGTCGACAGGATCGTCCTCATCGCTTCGAGAGCTCCGCGACCGCGTTTTGATACTGTTCGGCGCTGAGCGGCAGGTAGTGCCACTCCATGCGGTGCTCCATGAACGACACGCCGTGCCCCTTGACCGTGCGCGCGACGATCGCCGTCGGACGCTCTCGGTCGGCGGCGCCGGCGGCGAGCGCGCGTTCGATGGCGGCCGGATCGTGGCCGTCGATCTCGTGGACATCGATGTGAAAGCCGCGCAGCTTGTCGGCGAGCGAATCCAGATCCGCGACCTCGGTGGTCGTGCCAAAACCCTGTAGCCCGTTGAGGTCGACCAGGATCGTCAGGCCGCCCAGGCGCTGGTGCGCGGCGAAGGTCAGCGCCTCCCAGCACGAGCCCTCGTTCCACTCGCCGTCGGACATCAGGCAAAAGACGCGCCCCGGCTCGCCCTTGAGCCGCTTGGCGAGCGCGAGGCCGGCCGCCAGCCCCAGCCCGTGTCCCAGGCTGCCGGTGGCGAACAGCAGGCCCGGGATCCCCTCGACCGGCGGATGGCCCGCCAGCTTGGTGTCGTCCTGGTGAAACGTCGCCAGGTCGGCGTCGCTCAGCAGCCCGCGCGACCAGAGCGTCGCGTAGAGCGCGCCCGCGGCGTGCCCCTTGGACAGCACGAATCGGTCGTCAGGCCCGAGCACGCGATGGTGCAACGTCACCAGGAGGTCGAGGCAGGACAGGTTGCCGCCGATGTGACCGACCCGGCTTTCGTAGTGCATCTGGAGCAGGCGCAGGCCCGCCTTCCGCACGATCTCCTTCACAGATTCGCTCATTTTGTCCTCGCCGCCCCAGCTCGGTTCCGGGTTGGCCCCGGAGCCGTCCGCCGACGAGCCGGGGAAGACTACACCATGTCCCGGGCGGGTTTAGCGTGATTTCGAGCGTCGTGCGACTCGTCCGCGGTCCGCGGGGTCCGTCAGCGCCGCCGCGCCAGCACGATGAAGTTCAGGGTCTCGTCCGGCTCGGGCAGGATCGGGTCCAGCGCGCGCGCCGCCGCCGCGATCGCGACCATCGACGCGCCCACGAACGGCAGCGTCCACAGGCGCGGGCGTGGCGTCTCGGCTGCCTCGTGGCCGAGCTTGCCCAGCTGCTGGGCCAGCCCGCCGATGCGGCCGACGCGGAACGCGAGGTACGAGTTCAGCTTGTGCCCGATGACGCTCCACAGGCTGCCCTGCGCGCGAATCTCGCTGACCGTCAGGCCCGCCTCCTCGCACAGGTGACGCAGGCCGTGCGAGCTGTACCGGAAGTAGTCGTGCGGCTGCTCGTGGAGCCGGAACTGAAACGGCGCCAGCAAGATCAGCAGCCCGCCCGGCTTGAGCACGCGCGACATCTCGGCGACGAGCGCGCGCGGCCGGGGCGTGTGCTCGAGGACCTGGACGTTGAGCACGGTGTCGAAGCTGGCGTCGGGGAACGGCAGCCGCTGGCCGTCGTAGGTGAGATCGGGGCGCGTCCCCTGCCCGCCCGCCGCGGTCGCGTTGAACGTCTCCTCGTGCTCGATGCCCACGTACTCGGTGACGTAGGGGGTGAAGAATGCCTCGAACGGCTTGTTGCCGCAGCCGACGTCGAGGAGCCGGCCGCTCGCCTGCGGCGCGACGTCGCGCAGCGAAGCGACGATGAGCGACAGCTGGATGTCGACCCAGTCGGAGGCGGTGCGCGCCCACCGGCGCACCGCGGGCAATCCCATGACGGCCCCGAGATCGATCATGGTCGCGCGGCCGCGCCCGCCGATGGAGCCGCGCCCGCCTCGTCGCCCTTCGTGCAGGCGGCGAAGGTGTTGAGGCCGAGCTTGTGCGTGAAGCACTGGATGCGGCTCGGCATGAAGCCGGCCTGCACCAGCAGCGGCCAGAGGTCGCGGACGTCGTAGTACATCTTGTGATCCTCCATCTCGCTCTTGGGGCTGAAGCCGAGCTTGAACGCCGACAGCTCCAGGTAGCGCTTGCCCCGCCACGACGGGACGTTGATGAGGCACACGCCGCCCGGTGCGAGCAGGCGGTGGATCTGCCGCAGCGTCCCCAGCGGATCCCACACGTGCTCGATCACAGAGATCGCCATGACCACGTCGAGGCTGCCGTCCGCGAGCGGCGCCAGCGCCGCGGGCAAGGCCCCCTCGACGGCGCGGACGCCCGGGTGACGCTTGAGATCATCGGCGAGCGCCACGTCGACCAGCGTCACCGCCGCGGCCTCTGCGAGGATCGTGCGCGCGAACGACGCGTGAAAGCCGCAGCCGACGTCGGCGACGCGCTTGCCCGCGAACGACCGCACCCAGCGGCGAATCTGCAGCGCCGACAGCCAGACGCCGAAGCGATCGGTCAGCGACGGGTCGTAGCCCTGCGCGAACGCTTCGGTGCGCGTGGTCCGTGACGTGCCGACCGGCGTCTTGTCCATGCGTCGCGCGCGCCGCCGTCAGCGCCGCCGCACCGCGACCGCGGTCGAATGCAGCAGCAGCGTGAAGGTGAAGGTCATGAACCCGAGGATCATGAGCAAGAGGCCCGTCACGCCGAGGTGGTTGGTCGGCGACACGTCGGGCAAGCGGTAGCCGTGGCGCAGGTAGCTGACGGCGAGCAGCGTGGTCAGCGCGACGCCACCCCCGAACAGCGCCGCCGCGATCCCGACGGTGCGCGTGTAGGGGAAGCGGGAGAACCAGCGCTTGGTGACCTCGCCCGAATAGTCGAAGAACACCTGCGTCAGGATCCCCATGAAGACGCACTGCAGGCCGAGGATCGACAGCGACACGCCCAGCCACATCCAGTGCAGCGAGAAGGTGATCGGCCCGACCGTCACCGTGCCGAACGACAGCGGCAGCGTGAGCAGCAGACCCAGCACGAGCACGATCAGGCCGGGCTTGTAGAGGAAGAAGTCCGCGCCGTAGACGAACATCGCGCGCAGGTTGATCCAGGCCGCCTGCCAGGGAGAAAACCAGCCCGAGCGCTTGTGGTGGCTGAGGCGCCCTTCGCGGTCCTTGAGGAAGCGGATCGGCACCTCCTCGGTGCGCAGCGCCATGTGCACCGACTTCAGCACCATCTCCGATGCGTACTCCCAGCTCTGCGAGCGCAGGTCCATGCGCGCGAGCGCGTCACGGGTGATGCCGCGCATGCCGCAGTGGATGTCGGAGAAGCGGCTGGAGAAGATCACGTTGAGGATGAACGTGGTGACCGGCGTGCCGAGGTAGCGGTGGAGCGGCGGCATCGACCCCGGCTCGATGTAGCCGCGGAAGCGAGAGCCCATGATGAACTCGGCGCCGCCGCGGAACTTCTCGACGAACGGCCCGAGCTCGCGGAAGTCGTAGGTGCAGTCGCAGTCGCCCATCAGGACGTACTTGCCGCGGATGAACGGCAGCGCGTCCAGGTAGGCGCGGCCGAGCCCGCGCTTCGGCGTCTTCAGCACGCGTGCGCCGCCGGCCAGCGCCAGCTCGGCGGTGCGATCCTTCGAGCTGTCGACGATCAGGATCTCGCCGCGCACGCCGGCCTTCCGCATGCCCTCCTGGCACCAGGCGATGAAGTCGGAGATCGTGAGCTCCTCGTTCAGCGCCGGGATCACGATCGAGAACTCCGGGTCGGCGACGTCGTCGGCGGGAATCAGGAGGTCGATCTCGGGGTCGGAGGCGCGCGCCGCGGCGACCATCGCGGCCGCGCTCGACGTGGGCGGGGGCGCTGCGCTCACGGTCGTTGGGGCTGCGCTGATATCCCTCACCTTGGCCTCACGTTCGCCTCACCTTGGCCTCACGTTCGCCGTCACGTCCACCTCACATGCGACCTTGGCGCAGATCGGGGATCATCGCCAGGATCGATTGGCGCAGCGCCTCGCGCGTCGACAGGCGGCAGCGCCAGCCGATGCTCTGGATGCGCCGGGTGTCGAGGCGGACGATCGGCACGTCGCCCTTCCAACCGCGGTCGCCGCCCGTGAAGTCGAACCGTACGGCGCCCGCGCGCAGGCCGACGCATTCGACCGCCAGCTCGGCGATCTCGGCGACGGTGATGTAGTCGCCGGTGGCGACGTTGTAGGCGCGAAACGGCGCCGGCGTGGCCTCGTGCGCCGCCAGCACGGCGCGCACGACGTCGGTGACGTGGATGTACGACTTGCTCTGGCTGCCGTCGCCCAGGATGCGCAGCGCGGTCGAGTCGGCGAGCAAGCGGCGCGCGAAGTCGAAGCCGACGCCGTGGGTCTGGCGCGGACCGACGACGTTGCCGAAGCGAAAGCCGCAGCCCGACAGGCCGAACATGAACGCGTAGCTCGAGATCAGCGCCTCGCCCGCGAGCTTGCTCGCGCCGTAGGTCGACACCGGCAGCAGCGCGCCCTGGTCCTCCGTCGCCTCGATGGTGCCGAGGTCGCCGTAGACGCCGCTACCCGAGGCGTACAGGATGCGCTTGGCGCTCGTGGTGCGCATCGCCTCGACGACGCTGTGGGTCAGCGCCGTGCCTTGCCAGAAGTCGATGTCGGGCTCGGTGGCGGCGCGCGCGATGTCGGGGTTCGACG
>CAZNCQ010000154.1:11467-16766 GCA_964571275.1 uncultured Myxococcales bacterium | reverse complement strand
CCGACGTGACGTCCAGCTCGATTCCGAACAGCGCCGAGAGATCCGCGCCTTTGAGAACCTTTCGACCCGAACGAGCCGTCGCATCCCCGGTCATGAGCGGGACGGCGTCGGCGGCGCCCGCGACCAGCTCCGCGTGATCGACGCCGCGAAGCGCGAAGAGAAGCTCGGGCTTCTCGTCCAGGCGCACGCCGATGCCGTAGAGCGTGGCGGCCACGTGCTTGCACAGGTCGGCCCGATCGGGGCACGAGCATTCGAACGAGATCTGCTTCGGCGAAGGAAACAAGCCACCGTCCTTCCGCGTGACTAGCTCCATGACCCGCGCCGGCAGCGTGCCCCGGAGCAGATCGACCAGCGAATCGATCTGCCCGGCGCACTCCGACGCGAGTTGACTCCACGCCTTGGGCGGAAGCGATCGAATCGCGACGGCGATCGTGTACGTCGATGTTCCGCTGACCAGCGCGGCGACCTTGCCGGCTGCGATCTGGAGATCCACCACGGCCCCGTGCCTCGCGTACCCCCGCCCGCGTGGGAGGCGGTTGGCGTAGTCGCTGTACGATTCGAGGTTGTTGCACCACGCCTTTCCCCAGAAGGTGCGGACGATCTTGTTTCCCTCGATCGGACCGACGGGCGACAGGCTGCGCTTCTGCTTGCGCGCGAGCTTCTCCGCCGCCGCGCGGGCGCGGGCACGCCGCTCCGCGACGGATACGTACTCCGGGAACTCGAAACCTCCGCCGTACCAGGCCATCGTGCGTCGTCTCCTCCGCTCAGCCTTCCGCGAGAGCGGTGCGTATGTCAATCGCTACCAGCCGCAGCAGCTCCGCATCGTCGAGCTCCGTCACCTTCATCTCCTCCGTCCCGTCGAGGATCTGCCGCGCCAGTCCCTGTTTGGATTCGATGAGCGCGTCGATCTTCTCTTCGACCGTTCCTCGACACACGAACTTGTGGACGAGCACCCCGCTCTTCTGACCGATCCGGTAGGCGCGATCCGTCGCCTGGCTTTCCACGGCGGGATTCCACCAGCGATCGAAGTGGATGACGTGACGGGCCGCCGTCAGGTTGAGCCCGGTTCCGCCGGCCTTGAGCGACAGGACGAAGAAGGGTGGCCCATCCTCACGCTGAAACTGTTCGACGAGGCCCATGCGTCTTTTGACCTCCGTCTCTCCCGAGAGGATGAGGCCTGGCCGCCCAAACACGCTGGCCAGAAAATCCGCCAGCGGACGCGTCATCTCGCGGAACTGGGTGAAGACCAGCGCCTTCTCTTGCCGGCCGGCGATCTCGTCGGCGATCTCGGCGAGGCGCGCGAACTTGCCGCTCTCCTCGGGCGCGTACGTGCCGTCGCCCAGCCAGTGCGACGGGTGGTTGCAGATCTGCTTGAGCCGCATGAGCGACGCGAGCACGACGCCGCGCCGCTTGATGCCGTCGATCCCCTGCAACGCGGTCCGAAGGTCGTCGACGGTCTGCTGGTACAGCGCCACTTGCTTCTTCGTGAGGCCGCAGAATGCACGCACCTCGGTCTTGTCCGGGAGGTCGGTGATGACGCGCTTGTCGGACTTGAGGCGGCGGAGGATATAGGGCCGAACGAGCTCGCGCAGCGGACCGTAGCTGCCGTGACCGCGCTTCTCGGCATCTCGAACGAATCGGCCGAAGGCCTTCGGAGAGCCGAGCAAACCGGGACAGATGAAGTCGAAGA
Source organism: uncultured Myxococcales bacterium (assembly GCA_964571275.1). Classification (GTDB taxonomy): domain Bacteria; phylum Myxococcota_A; class Polyangia; order Fen-1088; family Fen-1088; genus DASRQZ01. The sequence continues at coordinate 15,076 of CAZNCQ010000154.1, read as the reverse complement.
GCGACCAGAGATCGCCCAATCTGTTCTCCACCGGCGTCCCCGTGAGCGCGAGGCGGAGGCGCGCCCGCAGGGCCTTGACCGATCGGCTCTGCTTGGTGCCGGAGTTCTTGATGGCCTGCGCCTCGTCGAGAACGACGACGTTCCACGACCGCGAGGACAGCCAGGGCACGCGCTGCACGGTGCCGTAGGTCGTGACGACGAGGTCCTGGCCGTCGATCTCGTCCGCTGCGAGCGAGGCAAGCTCCGCAGGCGGCGTCTCCGACGGATGTGCCACGAGCACCCTCAGGCTCGGCGCGAAGCGCTCGAGCTCCGCGCGCCAGTTGGCGACCAGCGACGCAGGGACGACCAGCAGACTGGGGCCGTAGGTGGGGCCGCCTTTCTTCTTGAGCAGCACGAGCAGGGCGATCACCTGGATCGTCTTGCCGAGCCCCATGTCGTCCGCCAGGCATCCGCCGAGCCCCAGGGTCTGCAGCCACCAGAGCCAGCGAAGCCCGACCCGCTGATAGGGACGCAGCTCGGCGCGCAGCAGCGAACCGGCATCGAGATCCGCCAGGGCCTCGGGGCTCCGCAGGCCGGCCAGCGCTTGCGCCAGCGACTCGCCTGCAATCACCCTCGACCACTCGGCGACGTGCTCGGGCGATGCGTCGCCGTGCGTCTCATCGATCTGCGCGCCCGCGAGCAGTCTCAAACCTTCGACGACGGAGAGACCACCGGCCGCATGGGCCGCCTCGAACGCCGACCAGTGATCGAGCACGCGTCGCAGGCGTTCGCGATCGATCTCCACCCAGCGGCCGCGAACGAGCGCCAGGCCGTCGGTGCCGTCGAGGATCGCGCGCATCTCGTCTTCGGTGAGCGTCTCGCCGTCGAGCGTGACGGAGACCGAGAAGTCCAGGATCGCGTCCGCACCCACGCCCTTCCCGGGCTGCTTGCCCAGGGCGACTTGCACTTCGGGCCGCGGCGGCCGCCTCGCTCGCCACGACGCGGGCATTCGCACGACCAGGCCCGCCGCCTCGAACTGCGGCAGGTCGGTCAGGAATCGATGCGCCTCCGATGGCGTCCAGGCGAGTGTCTCGAAGACCGCGCCGCTCTCGACGATTTCCTTCGCGATCGCGCTCGCCCGCGCCGCGCGCTGCACCGGCTCGAGCAGGGCCAGGAGCGCCGCCTTGTTGCGCGCGCCCGCATACTCGCGCAGCGCCTGCGCGAGCGGCAGGTGCTGCGCCTTTGCCTGCGCCGACAGCCGGGTCGTGTACGTCGCAACGAACGCGAAGGGCGCGTCGGGATCGTTCTTGTTCTCGGCGAGGTGGAAACAGACACGTCCCACCAGATTCCACGCCGGGCTCGCACTCCGCAGGAAGGCCTCGACGGTGCCCTCCCACTCGGCCAGGTCGTCTTGCACGGCGGCAGCCATCCGCGCGCAAAGGCCTGCGAGGACCGCCGGCGTCAGGTATTCGCCACCCGGCATGGGTGGCGCCTCCGCAACCAGCGCCGAGAGCTCGTCCGCTGGAACCTCGACCTGGATCTTTTCTCGAAGGTCTTCGAGATTCTCCGTCGCACACAGGCGGACGACAAACGCGCGGCCGACGTCGCGCCAGAAGCTGGCGACAGCCGGCAGCGGGCTCTCGGCTTGCGCGGCGCCCAGCTTGAATACCCCGTGCCCGTCGCCGCGCGCGAACGCGGCCGCGATCTCCTGGAGAGACGGCGTCAGCTCGGCGTCAGCCGGCAGGTCGACGCGAAGATGCCCCTGCGGGGAAAGTAGAATCGATAGCAGCGCCCCTCAATCTAGCAATAAATCACCGCGGGAACGCGCCGCCGCCCGCGGCGCTGAAGGCGACACCGAGACCGATCGCGGCGTACCAGCCGGTTCGAGCCTGCGGAAAGAACTCGGCGAGGCCCAGATGGCAGAAGAGCAGCGCGGTCCCGAGCTCGAGGTTGCCCTGGTACTCGACATGAACCATCGTCGCGAATGGCTTGCCGAAGAGCAGCGACACCGCGGCCTCGATCTCGTGGCTCACCAGGCCGTCGGCGCTGAGCCCGAGCGGCGCCAGAAGGCCGAACTCGGTGACAAAGGCGTGCCCTCCGTCGGGCTCCGCGAAAGTGGCGCCTGCGCCGAACGTCGCCTGCGCCGGCAACACGGGGATCGCGAGCTCGAGGTTCGCGGCCGCGGCCGCCGTGATTCCACCCGAGAACGGTGCGGCGACCCAGATGCCTGCGTGGCCGACCGTGTTCTTTCGCGCGGGCAACACGGCGGCGGCCAGGGGGACCTGATCGGAATCACCGCTCGTGGCGTGGCCTTCGACGAGCCCCTCGGCGTCGACGAGCAACGCCGGCGCCTCGATGGTGAACGGCAGCGCGCGCCACGTTTCGAGGCCCTGCTCCGGATAGCGACGGCCGAGCACAAAGGTCTGCACGAGACCGCGAACCGAGCTCGTCGCGGCGTCGAAGACGTGCCGGCGCGCCGCCGCGTTCACGGGGTCGTCGAGCTTCCCGTCACCGTAGGCCGTCCAGACATGGCCGGCGCGATCGTAGACGACGCGCCCGTGAGCGTTCCAGTAGTCGTGAAAACCCTTCGCCGCCGCCGCGCTGCTGCCCCGGCGGTTGAAGCCCATGTGCCCCGCCGCGAACGAATCCTGCAGCAGGTGATCGGCGTAGGCGTTCTCGCGCACCGCCTGCTCCCAGGCGTCGACGCGCGGGAGGCCTTCGGAGCCGGCGCCTCGAAGCGCTTCGGTGAGCGCCGCTTCGTGAAACTCCCGCCAACTCTCTGTCGAGAGCGGGTTGAAGTGCTCACTGTTCTCGAGCGCGAGGAGGTAATAGTACCGGCGGCTGCTGAACCTCCACGCGCCCTGGGGCGAGAGCACCTCCGACGGATGGCCCACGAAATCCCCGGCGATGGCGGTCGCGTCGCCGTAGAGCCGCGCGAGCTGGGACCGTGGACCGCACGCGATCTCGAGGCGCTCGTGGACGCCGTCGTCGACGTTCTGCAGCTGGCTGACGACGCGGTCCACGATGGCGCAGGCGGCACGATACGACTCGGTGCCGATCTCCTGATGCTCGCGCGTCGCCCAGGCGTGCGCGCGCGTCGACGCCGCGACCAGGAGCAACGCCATCGACGCCGCAACCAGCGACGAACGGTTCCGCGGTGAACCCGATCTGCCGATCACTGACCTCCGGTCATGGTCCCGGCCAGGTCTTCATGGGCTCTCTCACTCCTCGTTCGACGCGCGACTGCGGCGCCGTCGTCGAGCGTAAGGCTCGTACGAAGCCGTTCAAGCCATGGTGGGCCTGATCCGAGATTCCACGCCCGGGCCGGCCTTCACTCGATGGACAGCAGCTCGATGTCGAAGACCAGCGGGCCGGCCGGTGCTCCGGGCTGCGCGGGGTGGTCACCGTACGCCAGCCCGCCGGGAATCCAGAAGCGCGCTTTGTCGCCGACCACCATCAGCTGGACGCCTTCGGTCCACCCTTTGATCACGCCGTTCAATGGAAACGAGATCGATCGGCCACGGCGCACCGAGCTGTCGAACAGGTGACCGTCCGGCGTCCATCCGTTGTAGTGAACCTCGACGGTGCTGTCGGCCTTCGGGTGCGCCTTGCCCTTGCCGTGCTTGAGAA
>CAZNCQ010000154.1:0-11367 GCA_964571275.1 uncultured Myxococcales bacterium | reverse complement strand
GCGCGTCGCCTTTCGACATCAGGCTCAACCCTTCCGACAACCCTTTGATCAGGTCATCCATCAAGAACGCTCGCGGTTCCCCATCGGGAATCGAGCTGTCGATGACGTCGCCCTCGGGCGTCCAGCCGGTGAAGACGATGGTGACCTTATCGTGCGGCCCCGGGTGCGTCGTTCCGTCTCCCTTCGACAACAGCTTCCAGGCCAATCCGCTGGCGGTCTTCTGCGCCTGGGCAGGCGCCTCCGCGACGTCGGGCGGCGCGGGCGGCGCGACAGGACGCGCGCTCTGGAGCGGCTCGATGGGCTGAGACGCTGCGATCGGGCTGGTCAGCAGCAGAGCCGCGCAGAGGGCGGTGACGACCAGGGTGGTGAGACGGGACGACGGCATCCCTGCCCCATACCACGACAGGCACGCTGGGTGTCAGGCAGGGGCTAAGCGAGCGCAGTCGAAGTTCGCAACGGACGTGCACCCATCCTGATGTCACGTCTGAGGGACACTGGGTGGACCTGGCTGCGCGCCGGGCGCCGACGGCGCGGCGCGGTCGCGGAACATCGGCGGCTCCTTGGATCGAACCGTCCGTCCCGGGAGGACGTCGACCGGAATGGGCGGCACGAGCTCATAGCGGTAGCCGCGTGATTCCGCGCGCAGCTTCAGAATCCGCCCCTTCCACGCGATCGTTCGCCCGTAGCGTTCGTCGATGACCCCGCGCCGGGCGAATCCCGCGTGCGCCAGCACGAACGACCCCAGGCGTAGCGCGAGGTGGTTGAAGAGGCGATGACAACCGTGGCTCGAGCCACGCAGGATCGAACGGTAGTTACCCGAACCGTGCGTGCGAATCTCGATGTCGACGAATTCGGTGTTGCCTCCCGCGGTCGCGACCGCCCGATTGTGAATTAGCGCCACGAGCCCATACGCGGATCGATAGCCGGGACCCACGCCGACTTCGTCCGCCGTCCACGAGCCGTCGGCGCGCCGGCGCACCAGCTCTCGATCGGGCGTCGTCGGCGGTGGAAACCAGGCCGGCGCGGCGACCAGGTCTCGCCAGTATCGCCGTCCGACGGGGGACGCCTTGTAGCGCAGCGCCTCGTGCTCGCCGTCGAGCTTCTCGGCCTTCCAGGCACCGATGGTCGTCGGCCACCGCACGAGGGGAATCTCGCCGTCGCTGCTTCGAACGTAGAGCGTGAACGTCGGCCGGTTCTTCACCGGCGACGGCAGCGGGTGCCCGTCGCCGTCGAGCGGATAGCTGGTCCAGACGTCGCCGCGGTCGACCTCGGCCCGCAAGCTGGCCGGCGCCGCGTGATAGGCGGGCAAGCGCGGCAAGCGGATGGCGACGCGATCGGGAGGACCGGATTGCATCGCTTGCGCCGCGAGCGGCGGTGACGTCCAACCCAAAGCCATCGCCGCGGCTTCGGTCGCTCGATCGACCAGGTCCGGCGCGCCCCGCTCCAGAGGGCGTGGTCGCATCGACCGCCGGTATTCAGACGAGTCGATGAACCGTCCCAGGATCGGCTCCCAGGCATTGGCGGCCGAGCCGTCTTCGATGAGCCCGGTGGCGTCGACGACGCGCTCCCGGAGCACGCGCAGGAGCGTGCGAAAGTCGAGCTCGCGACTGTCGGTGAGCAACGAATCCCGGGTCTCGACGTCGAGCGTTCCCGGCGAGGGAAGCATGTGACGCCGCTGGTAGGAGCCGAGCGCGTCTTGCAGAGCCGCGTCGAAAGTCGGATGCACGGGCGCCGTCCTTTCGAGTCCCTTCCCGAGTCCTTTCCCCAGTCCTTCGCAGGCGAGGTGTTGCCCGACCGCCACCAGCGCGGCCGCAAGCGCCGACTTCTCGGATTCCTTGGATGGCGTCCAGGGCGCCAGCGTCCGTCGGAGCTGGCGCAGGGCCGTGTCGTCGACCACCGCGTGGCAGGCGTGCCGCGGTTCGTCGAGCAGGCGGGCACTCACCACCGAGACGCTTGGAAAGATCCCGAAGAGTTCGAAGTAGCGATCGCGGCGCGCCGCCTCCCACGCTCGTCCCTCGCCAAGACGTTCGTTCGCGAGATCCACGAAGGTCTGGCGGTATGGCTGGGGCTGTTCCGGCGTCTCCGAAAAGATCGCAGGGGCCCAATCATCGGAGAGATCGACGATCGTCAGCCCGGGGTGCGGTGCCTCGGCGCAGATCTCGGCGACGATCGCGCCGCGCGCGAAGACGGGAACCTTCGAGCACACGGCCTCGTCCGGGTTGGCCGCGCTGATCGAGGCGACGAGGAATGCCAGGGCAAGCATGCGTGGATCTCTTGCAGGATGAGCGCCAATCTCATCGCGCGCGACGGTGGCGGACGGCGCGAATGCGATGCTCCGCAGTTCTTACGCGACGTCGGCGCGCCCGCGCAGGAAATGCGAGGACGCGTGCTCAGTCACCCGGACACGGGCCGTGGCAATCGTTGCATATGTCCTTCATCTTCGGTTCGTTGTGATTGAACGCCCCTGCCGTCGCGTATGCTGAGCCGGTCTTGGTCGCGACGGTTCCCGCCGGCTCGGTGTGGCACCGCGAGCAACCGGACGGGGGGTGTCCCCGCGGTGCGCGAAACCAGGGAGCGGCGACGGAAAACACACGGACGGCTCGGCGGATGCCTGATTCGCACGCGCGCACGGCACAGGTAAGAAAGTGGTGAGCACGAGGGTGCCCAGGCGATTCGGTCGAGGTGCGCCCTCAGGTGGCGATGCCGCGCGTGGCGTCGAGCCGTCGCGCGAAGAAGATGCCGCGCTGATCGCCGACGTCGTGACCGGCAAGCCGGAGATGGCTGCCGCGTTCTGCCAGCGCGTGTGGCGCCCCGTGGATCGCACGGTGCGGCGGCTGCTCGGGAGCGACGACAGCGAATACGACGACCTGGTGCAACTCTCGATCGTCGAGCTCATCCGATCGGTGGGCGGCTATCGCGGCGAAGGATCGCTCGACTCCTGGGTATCGGCGGTGACCGCGCACGTCGTCTATCGATTCATCCGCCGGCGGTCGATCGATCGCTACGTCCCGCTCGATTCGGTGCAACCCGACGCGCTGCACAGCCCGAGCCCGGGCGGCGAGGACACGCTGGCGCAGCGCGAGAGTCTCGCCCGCATCGTGCACCACCTGAAGGCGCTGGGCGACAAGCTGGCCTGGACGTTCGTGCTGCACGACGTCTTCGGCTACCAGCTGCGCGACGTCGCGCGCATCATGGGCGGTAGCGAAGCCGCGGCACAGAGCCGCCTGGTACGCGGGCGGCGCCGGCTGCACGAACGGATCGCTGACGACCCGGTCCTCGACGACCTCCGTCGCGCGACGCCAGCGGAACCCGACGACGACGAATGATTCAGCCGGCCGTGCACGTGCCGGTGCGCGGATCGCACAGCGGCGCGGCCGGCGGACAATTGGCGGCTGAGGCACATTGCACGCAGCTCCGGCTCACCGGATCACAATGAGGCAGCGTGGCGGCGCAGTCGGCGTCGGTGCGGCAGGCGACGCACGTCCCCGCCGCGTTCAAACAGAACGGCGTCGCCGATCCGGCCGCGCAAACCGCGTCGTCGCCGCAGGTGCCGCAGACTCCGTTCTGGCACGACGTCGGCGCGACACACGTGCTCGGGGTCGTGTCTTCCTTGCACGTGATCACGCAGCGGCCCGCGGCGCAGGTCTCGCCGGTGGCGCAGTCGGTCGCCGCCAGGCAGGCGACGCAGCGATGGATCGTGAGATCGCAACGCGATGATTCAGCGGCTGCGCACTGCGCGTCGCCGGTACAGGCGACACACGACCGTGATCCCGTCAGGTCGCAGTGCAGGACCGCCAGTCGACAATCGCCGTCACCGGAGCAGGTCGGCGGCGGAGCGCTGCCCCCCATGCCGCCCGTGTCGGCAGTGCCACCACCGGCGCCGCCCGCTCCGCCGCCGGATCCAAAGTCGAGGTGCCCGTTGCAAGCGATCAGCACAAGCCCGAACGACGCCATCAGCACCGCCGCCCCGCAGCCAGCGCCCCGTGGCCTGGTGGGCGTCATCGCTGTTCGCGATCGCCGACCAGCGCCCGCGCCTCGTCGCGCGCGAAGCCGTCGGGAAAACGCGCGACGTACTGGCGCGCGCTGACGCGCGCGGCGGCCAGGTCCGACGTCGCCGCGAGCAGGCGCATCTTCTGCACCAGCGCGCTCTCGAACAAGGAGGCCCCCGGATACTCGCGCATGAACCGGTCGAACAGCGCGAGCGCCTTCGCGTTCTGTCCGGCGCGGCGCGCGCGCACCGCCGAGATGAAGAGGTCGTTCTGTGCCTCGAGCACCGACGCGGGCACATCCCGGCGCAGCGGCCGGGAGTTGGCGGCAGCGATCGGTTCGAGTGCCGCCGCCGCCGGGCGCGGCGCCATCGCGCCGGCACCGGCGCGGCGCCGCACCACTCGCGTCGGCGCAGCCATTGGCGCGGACGGTTGGCTCGGCGGCGCTGGCTCCGTGCGCGCCGATTCGGGCGAGGACGTCGAGCCTGCACCAGCACAACGCGGTGGCCACTCGTCGCCCGGCAACAACCGCTGCTCGTCGCCCGACCACTTCACCGAGACGACGCCACCAGTGACGGAGACCCGCGTCGCAACCCGCGCCCGAGGCGCGGGGCCGGTGCAGGGAACCGACTCGGGCTCACCGATCGCCACGCGAAACTCGGTGCCGTGGACTTCGATCTCGGCGTCGGCCGTCTCGATGATGAACCGTTCGCCGGCGACGAGCTTGCGCACGCGTGCCTCGACCGCGCCCCGGCGCAGCGCAAACCGGCGCGTCGCCGTCGCTTCGACGACGGTCAGCATCGCCCCCGGCTCGAGGGTCAACCCGGTCCCGTTGACATCACCCAATCGAACCGACGACGTCAAGGGCGCGAAGACCTGATCGCCGCCGCCGAGCGCGCGGACTCCTGGGCCCGCGCTCGCGCCGTTTGACGCGGCTCCGAACAGCACCAGCGCGCGCGCGTCGGCGGCCACTGCCGGGCCACGCGACGGCCGCCGTGCCATCGACAGCCATGCCAGCGCCACTCCACCAACCACCATCGAAGACATGAGCACCGGTAGAACCCGCCGCACCAGCACGCGGCGCCGCCGGCGCGCGCGCAGCGCGCCCTCGGCCGAGGCGATCGAGTTCCTCGGCGCCGAGCTCAAGCGAGGCAGCCCCTCCCGCCATGCGCGCTGGATGCGCGACGCCGCCTCCTTCGCGTACCGATCGTTCGAGCTCACGACTCCTTGTACCTCCCAGACAGTCAGAATCAGGCAGGCAACAGCAAGAATTCGGCCGTGGCGGCGTCACGCCTCCGCGCGACGCCTAGAAGCCTACCCGTAGGCCGACCTCCGCGACCAGCTGAAACGCAGGAAGCGTGGCTGCGACGGTCGGGGGCGATCCCGTGCGAATCTCGGTGTTTCCCAGCGCGACCGCGCCGCCCGCAGCGGCCACGACCTCGATTCGCGCGCCCGCGCGCAGCGCCGCCTGCGCCAGCAAGTCGAATCCAGGGACGAAGCGCCCCTGGCTTTCGGTCTCGCCGGGTATCGCGGCGCCGCTGACCTGCTGGCGAAGGACCATCGCGTCCCCGCGGATACCGAACCGCGCGACGCCGCCCGCTCGCAACGCGAGGGGCCACCATTCGACGCCGCCCGCCACGGTCAAACTCAAGTCGGTGCCGTTCATGAGCGCGGGAGCCGGTCCCACGATCCCGCTCAAGGCCGCGCGCAGGGACCATGAGGCGCCCAGGACGAAGATCGTTTCGATGCGCAAGCCGATGCCGCGCGCATCACCCGCGACACCAGTGGCCCCCAGCGCCGCGAGGCCGAGCGCAAATCGCGGGCCCACCGTCGTCGCCGCGCCCCCGCTCGAGGCTGCGCTGCGGGGCGTCCCCAATTTCACCGGCGTCGCTCCGTTCGCACGCGTCTCCGTCGGAGAAGGCTGCGCGGGCGCGCGGCCCGCTGGCGCAACGGCGGCGAGCGCCGGGGTCGCGGTCGACGCGACGGGCGCGCGGTCGGGCGCTTGCGGACCGCCGGGCGCGCGAGCCGCGTCTCCAGTAGCCGCCGGCGCGCGGATCTCGGGCCACATCGACGCCGCGGCCAGACCCAGCGTACGCCCCCGTTCAACGCGCGTGTCAGCCTCGGAGAACATGAGGTCGCGCGTGGTGGTGTGCCCGCTGGCTGCCACGTGCAGGCGGATGCGCGCACGCAAGCGGGACGCATCCCTCCAAACCAGCGTGACCACGGCGCCCGCGCCGAGCTCCCGCTCGATGCGCAACGGATCGGCCTCTTCGGGCTGATTCGCGCCCAGGAGGCGAATCGCGACGTCGGGCCCGAGCGATTCTCCCGCGGCGCCGATCATGATCGCGGTGGCGGGGTCGTGAACCTCGCCGGTGGCGACGACGATCGCCAGAATCGCTGCTCCCATCATCCGCGCGCCTTGGCCAACTTGAATAGCACGGCCGCGGCTGTCCGTCGGAAAGCCAGGCGGACACGCGCGCGGGCACGCCGCGACGTTCGCAGGCGTTCCAGTTCGGCGAACGATTCTTTCAAAAAAGTCGCCGCCGCATGCCTGGAAACGAAGCGCTCCGTTCCCTTTAGGCCAGAGACATGCGAATCCCCCGGATATTGACGCTGGTCAGGAGAACACTGGTACTGGCGATTGCCGTCGAGGTCTTCGTCGGCTGTGCGGGCTCGGTGGGTACGCCCGCTGGATCGGGCTCGGGCGGGCAGACGAGCGGCGGCGCGGGCACCGGCGGGGGGGCCGATCCCGGCGGCGGTGGCGGGACCGGAATGCCCTGCGACGTGCAGGCGCTTCTGCAGAACCGCTGTCTCATCTGTCACTCGAACCCGCCGATCAACGGTGCACCGATGCCGCTCGTCACGCGCGCGGACTTGATGGCGCCCTCGCTCGCCGATCCGAGCCAGACGGTCGCGCAACGCGCGCTGGCGCGCATGCAACTGACCGTCGGCGAGATGCCGCCGGCGCCGGCGGCGCGAGCCAGCGCGGCCGAGATCCAGGCGCTGGGCAACTGGATCGCTGCCGGCTATGCGGCCGCGGCCTGCAGCAGCGGCGCGGGCGGCGCGGGCGGCGCGACCGGTGCGGGCGGCGCGAGCGGAACCGGCGGCGGCTCGGGGATCGGTGGCGCGGGCGGCGCGGGCAATGCCGGCCTTCCGTGCAACGTGCAGGCGGTCTATCAAACGCACTGCACGTCGTGCCATGCGGCGGCGCCGATCAACGGCGCGCCCATGCCTCTGGTGACGCGCGCCAACCTCATGGCGCCGTCGGTCAGCGATACGACCATGACGTATGCCCAGCGCACCGTCGTCCGCATGCAGAGCACGGCGTCGCCGATGCCGCCGCCCCCGGGCACGATGGTGAGCGCCCCCGAGATCCAGACCGTGCAGAGCTGGATCTCGGCCGGCTACCCCGCTGGAACCTGCAGCACGGGGAGCGGCACCGACGCCGGCGCGCCCGATCCACTCGGCGCCGCGCCGACGTGCACCAGCGGTACCACCTGGACGGGCGGCAACCAAGGCAGTGCGGTGATGAACCCGGGCCGCGCCTGCATCAGTTGCCATGCCAGCAACGGCGAGGCGCCCCAGTTCACGATCGCGGGCACGATCTATCCCACGGGACACGAGCCCGATCTGTGCAACGGCGCAAACGGAACCAACGGAGCGCGGGTCGTCGTCGTCGACGCCGCCAATCACACAGTCACGCTGACCCCGAACGCCGCGGGAAATTTCTCGTACACCGGAACGATCGCCACCCCCTACACGGCGAAGGTGACGTACCAGGGCCGCGAGCGGATCATGCCCGTTGCGCAAACCAGCGGTGATTGCAACTCGTGCCACACGCAGAATGGCTCCAGCGGCGCGCCCGGCCGCATCACCTTGCCCTGAGCGGCTCAGCCCGGCCATGAGGACGGCGGGCTTGCTCGCGAGGACGGCTCCGCGAAACGAGATGAACGCTCAGACCGCTCGTCGAGTTTCCGCGCTCGCGACGTGAGCCTCCGGTTTGCGAACCGTGACGACCGGACAGGTAGCGTGGCGCACGACGTGGTCGGCGGTGCCCCCCAGGAAGAAGCGCTTCAGCGCGCTCCGACCGTGGGTGCCCATCACGATGAGATCGGCGTCGGCCGCGCGCGCCTCCTCGAGAATGATGTCGCCGACGGTGCTCGCCTGGACGACGACCCTCGCCACGACCCTCGCGCCGAGGGCTCGCGCGGCTTCGCCCATGTCTTTCTCGATCTCCTGCATCTGCTCTTCAGTTGGAACCAACACACTGACCGGCAGATCGCCGGCGACGATGTTGAGCGCGCTGACGGCGTGGATCACTTGAAGGGGTCCCGCACCGGTGCTCTTCTGAAGATCGGCCGCCCAGCGGAGCGCGGCGTGCGCGGGCGGACTGAAGTCGTAGGGAACCAGGATTGTCGATTTCATGATGGCACCTCGTTGGGGAAGCGTTCCAAGGCGAGATTCGTGCAGGCGGCGTGCCTGTCACCGCACTCCGCGGTACACGGCGTGGCATCGGACGCAGACCTGCGAGAGCCGCCCGTACGAGTCGGCGACGTCGAGGGCCGACTGGCGGCCGGCAGACTCTGCGAGTGTCTTGGCCTCGAGCCGGAGATTGTCCTGGTAGAGGAAGAACTTCTCCGGAAAGACCGAGTTCAGCTCCGTCGCATCGTTGGTCAGCGGGCGACTCAAGCTCGCGTCGCTGGCGATGCGCGTGGCGCCGTCGCGGATCTCGTCGTAACGCAGCAACATGATGTCGGAGACGAGCTGGTTCATGTCGCGCGCATGAAAGGCCATGCGTGCTCTGAGGGTCTCGCGCGCCACCTCGGGCAGGGAGTCGGCGGGACGCAGCCGCTCCGGCGGCGCGACGGCCTGCGCGAACTGCGTCTGCTGCGGCGGCTGATTGCGCGGTGGCGTGGCGCACGCGGCCGTCGCGAGGGCAATCATCGAGAGAGCTCCCCAACGTGAATACGGTGGCGATTGTCGGGTCATACCCATACCTCCAGCAACATCGGGGCCACCGGGCCGAGCACGCATCGCCGTCACTCGTCGCGAAAAGAATGCGTGGAACGTCAACCGGCGCGCAGATCGTTCGGCTGGATGCGGCTCACGCGGCCTGGTTGTCGCCTCGAAATTCGATCCCACCTTCGATCGCGGCCCGCAGCTTCTCTTCGATCTGCCGCACCCGCTCCCCAGACAGCGACAGCCGGCGGCCGACGATCCTGAGCGACTTCGGCTCCTCGGCCAGCAGACGCTCGTCGAGGACGGTCAGCTCGCGCCGGGTCAGTCCGGCTTTCAGGCGAGCCGTCTCGCTTCTGAGCCGTTGAACCAGCTCCGCCTCCTCGACAACCTCGTCGATGGCAGGCGCCGGGTCGACAACGAGATCCTCGAGCGGCGTTGCCCCCTTCCTGCGCGGCGCATCGAATGAGACCTCCGCGACGCCGAGGACGCCTCGAAAGAACTCCGTCCGCTGCTCGCGCGTTCGCACGGCGCGCACGATGCGGACGTTGTCCATGATGTGCTTCATGACAAAGGCTCGAATCCAGATACCAGCGTACGTCGAGAGGCTGGCGCCCTTCTCAGGAAGGTACTTGCGAATCGCCTGAATCAGCCCCAGCGTCCCCTCCTGGACCAGGTCCTCGAGGGGGTGACGACGCGCGCGGTCCAGCTGGCGCGCGATCTTGATGACCAGGCGGAGATTGGCTTCGATCAATCTGTGCTCGATCTTCGAATCGTGCGTTTGGCTGTAGAGGGCCGCCAGTCGCTGCTGTTCAGCGGAGCCCAGCGGTCGCGAGCGCCTCTCGTCGAACAAGTATCCGCTGAGTGACATCGACGGAACGCGTTCCCTCTTTGCCATGACTGAGCTCATGTGGGCCGTACGCTTGCAAGAGCTCGGCCGCCGTCTGGATGTAGCCGACCCGTGGAACGTCTGCGGCGCGCGCGGAGCCGCGTGCGCTCCATGCGACGGAAGACCGCAATCCTCGCGTCTCCGGTGGAGAACGCGAAGGAATTGCGTCGCGCACCGCGCCGCCGCGCGGCCCTGCCTGCCCGGATGGGGAGGCCGTTGGCCGAAGTCTTGCTCGACGAAGAAGCATGACGCACGCGCACCGCGGTTTCGGTTGGTTGCGCTGGGCGATTCCCGTCCTGGCAGGCGCTTTGCTGGCCATGGCCCTGGCCAGCAAAATGAGCGAATCGACGCAAAAAAAGTTCGCGCGCGAAGTCGCGGCGGCACATCTACCAGCGAGTCGCGGAGACGAACCCATGGTGACCGACGGGGACATCATCATGCTGCCCCTGCCCGCACAACGTTATCTCCACTTCATGGGAGTCGTGGGCCGGCCCCGCGACTGGTCGCTCCGCGCGCATATGACCGGCAGCTTTCGCACCAAGCCGGAACAGGCTTGGTCGCCGATGCAGGCCTGGCAGTACGATAGCCGGCTCGCCGTTGCGCGCGTCTTTTACTTGGACCTGCGCATGTTCGGCTTCCTGCCCGTGCTCGGGAGGGATACGTACCTCCGCGGACAGGGGCGCATGCTGATCCGGCCGCTCGATCTGGTTACAGTCGAAGACGTCAAGGGCGAGGAGGTCGAGATCAGCGAGCTCATCACTTACGTCAACGACGCGGTCTTGTTGGCGCCTTCGTTCCTGCTGGGACCCGAGACCACCTGGTCGTCCGCCGCCCCGAACGGTTTCGGTCTCGCGTTCACGTACGCGGGCCACACCGTGACGGCGGTGGTCACCATCGACGAGCGCGGGGCGCCGCGCGACTTCAGCACGACGGATCGGTTTCTTCGGGATCCGAGCGATCCCCATCACGCGCTCGTTCGGGCCCGCTGGACGACGCCGATCGACGGCTGGCAGTTCGTCGGCGGGCGCCCGATCCCCACGTCCGGCCGCGCGATCTGGCACCTGCCACAGGGCGACTTTGCTTACGTCTCGATGCGCTTTGCCCCGGACGATATCGCGTTCAATATCGCGCCTGGGACGTGAGCCTCAATTGGAACCGGTATCTTGCGATCGCGATCTCGCCGTCGCCGAGGCGCAGCCTCACAATCAACCCTGAGCCAACATTCGAGGCGAGCTGGGAGCGGAGATGCCACGCCTTTTGTCCGTGAACGTCGGCCTTCCGCGCGACATCCAGTGGAACGGCCGCACCGTACACACCGGGATCTGGAAGGACCCCGTCGCTGGACGCTGCCGCGTGGGGCGGCTGAATCTCGAAGGAGACGGCCAGGGCGATCTGGCCGGGCATGGCGGTGAGCAGCGCGCGGTCTTCGTCTACCAGATCGAATCGTACCGCCACTGGCAAGATCACCTGAAGCGCACCGACTTCGTCCACGGGCAGTTCGGCGAGAACTTCACGATCGAAGGGCTGCCCGACGAC
>CAZNCQ010000153.1:0-16916 GCA_964571275.1 uncultured Myxococcales bacterium | reverse complement strand
TGGCGGCCGGCGCGGTCGACGTCTGGTCGACGCCGATCCTCATGAAGAAGGGGCGTCCCGCGATCACCGTCTCGGCGATGGCGGCGCCCGCGGCGGTGGCGGCGGTCGAGCGCGCGTTCTTCCGCTGCTCGACGACCATCGGCGTGCGCCGTTACGGCGTCGCGCGCACGGTGCTGGCGCGCTCGCTGGTCGACGTCGACACCGCGTACGGCCCGGTGCGCGTCAAGGTTGGCGCCGTCGGCGGCGAGGTGATCGGCGCGCAGCCCGAGTTCGAGGACTGCCGGCGCCGCGCCGTCGCGACCGGCGCCTCGGTGCGCGAGGTGATGAGCGCCGCCGCCGCCGCGAGCCGCGCGTTGCTCCCGGTCACGGCGCCCGTGCCCGCGAAATCCCGACGTCGGAGAGCCCGTCGCTCATGACCCAGGACGCCGCCCAGCAGCGCATCGACGAGGACCTGGCCAAGGTCGCTCAGGTGCTGGCGATCGGCACCGGCGCCAGCCAGCTGCAGGCGGTGGCCGAGCACGTGGCGCACGCGCTCGAGGCATCGTCGGTCACGATCCTCGCCGTGGTCGCCGACGTCGACAGCGTGTACATCGTCGCCGACAGCGACGAGACCGAGACCGGACGCGTGCGCCTGCCGCTGGCGCAGTACCCGCACATCCGCAACGCCTTCGAGACCGGCGACATGACGTCGACCGGCAGCGGTTTCGCCACGCCGCTCGCCGCCGAGACCACGGTGGTCTTTCCGATGATCGTCGGGCGCAAGCCGGTCGGCGCGCTGCTCGTGCGCTTTCCCAACCTGCCGGTCAGCCGCATCCCCGTGGCGACGATGCGCGCCGGCAAGCTGGCCGCCGCGATCATCGGCATGGTGCTGCGCGGGGCGCGGGCGCTGGATCCGATCCGCGAGCGCACGCGCCAGATCACGCTGTCCGACTTTCAGCAGGAACGCCAGGTGCGCGCCATCGAGCGCTACCGCGCGTTCATCGACAGCGCCTCCGACGGCATCCTGGTGCTCGACGCCGGCGGGCGCGTTCTCTACCTCAATCGCGCCGCGCAGGAGGTGACCGGCTACGCGCGCGACGGCCTCGCGGGTCGGCCGCTGGCGCAGATCGTTCCGCTCGCGTACCGCGCGCAGCTCGCCGACGCGATCCGCCGCTCGATCCGCAACGAGCCGGTCGACAACTTCGACCTCGAGCTCGTGACCACCTCGGGCGACACCATCGTCGTGTCGGTCGCGTCGATCGGGATCCTGTCCGAGCAGGAGGCGGCGATCTTCGCCTTTCGCGACGTGACCATCGCGCGCGATCTCGAGCACGAGCTGCGCCGCACGACGGAGTTCCTGGAGCGCATCCTGAACTCGGCCGTCGACGGCATCATCGCCGCGGATCTGCGCGGCAACATCCTGCTCTTCAACCAGGGCGCGGAGCGCATCTGTGGTTACCGCGGCATCGACATCATCGGCAAGATGTCGGTCAAGGAGCTCTACGCGCCGGGCGTTGCGCAGGAAGTGATGCGCCTTATTCGCTCGGCCGAGCACGGCGGCGGCGGGCGGCTCGAGCCGGTGCGCCGCGACCTCCTCACGGCGGGCGGCGAGACCGTGCCGGTGTCGATCTCGGCGGCGCTGGTGTTCGACGACACCGGGCGCGAGATCGCCACGGTCGGCATCTTCTCCGATCTACGCGACCGCATACGCATGGAAGAGCGGCTGGCGTCGGCGCAGGAGCGGCTGGCGATGACCGAGAAGCAGACGGTGGCGATCGAGCTCGCCGGCGCGGCCGCGCACGAGCTGAACCAGCCGCTGACGTCGGTCATGGGCTACGCGCAGATGCTGGTGCGCAAGATGCCGCCGGGCGACGCGCACCTGCGCATCGTCGAGACGATCCTCAACGAAGCGGAACGCATGGCCGCGATCGTGCGCCAGCTCGGCAGCCTGACCCGCTACGAGACCAAGTCGTACGTTGGCGGCGCGCAGATCATCGACCTCGACCGTTCGGCCCAGGAGACGGATGCGGAGTCGCAAGAAAAGGCGCCGCGCGTGCCGCCGCCGCATGGAAAGCTTCCCGAGCGGCCAGGAACCGGGTAAAAGGGAGGACGTATGAAACCCGAACAGATGACCGAGGCTCTCGAGCAGGTCGCCACTCAGGTGGGGGTTCGCGTTCGCTACGAGACCATGACCGGCGCCGCCGCCGGCGCGGGTGGGCTGTGCAAGATCAAGGGGCAGTGGACGGTGATCATCGATCGCCGTACGCCGTCCGCTGACCGCGCCGCGATGCTCATCGAGGCGCTCGCCGAGTTCGATACCGACGCGCTCTTCCTGCCGCCGCGCTTGCGCGAGGCGCTGCAGGCAAAGCGCGCGCGCGCCACGGCCGAGGCTGGCGGCGACGCGGCCGCGGCACCGGCCGTCTGAGGTGCTCAGGCTCCGAGGCGCTTGAGCTTCTCGGCCAGCAGCGGGTCGTTCTCCAGCGCCTCTTGCAGCGCCGCGCGCACCCGCTCGCGAACGGCCGCCGGCGCGTCGGGGCCGACCTCGCGGGCCATCACCTGCTCGAGCATCTTGTCGACGGCTGCCCCCGGCGTCAGGCGGCCGGCGTCCAGATCCCCGGCGATGGCCGAGGTCGCAGGCCGCTCCGGCGGTCGAGCTGGCGCCGCCGGGGCCGCCGTCGGTGTGGGACCCGATGGCGGGCCCGCGGCTGCCAGCTTCTCCGCGAAGGCGCGCCCCGAGCTCTCGGTGCGCCCAACCGCCGCCGACGCGTCGGTCGCGCCGACCCCGGCCGATGAGCCGACGTTGGCGGCGCCTTCGGCGGCGCCCTCGGCCGCGCCGGCGGGCTCGTCCGGGCCAGCGCCGCTCGCGGCGTCGGGAGCTCCGATTCCCGGCCCCGAATTTGGTCCGCTGACTTTCATCGACGCCCTCGCGCGACCTTAGCACGACTCGGAAATGGGGGCGGCCGGCTCGGCCTCGGACCGCGGGCGGAGACTGGGAGCATCGTTGTCGGGTGCATGGGGGGCGTCCTGTCCGAATATCGGTCGGCCCGCGCAGGCGGTTGCGTCGGCGCCGGGTGCGTCAGTGTAGAATCCGCGACGGTGGGATTCTTCCGCGGCCTCGTCAATGGCTTCCTGGCCCCGTTTCGGGGCGGGCTCTACGTGGCGCGACAACGGCTGTGGCGCTACCTGCTGATTCCGATCGTCCTCAACGTGGCACTGGCGGTCGGCGCGCTGTGGGCCGCCGCCGGCTACTGGCACCAGGAGCTGTCGCAGACGGTCACGCACTCTCCGGTGCTGGGGTGGATCTTCCTGGTCGTGGTCACGATGCTGGGCGGCATCATCCTGTTCGTCGCCGTCCAGCCGATCCTGGGCGCGGTCTTCAACGACCGCCTGTCGGAGAAGGTCGAGATCAAGGTCCGCGGCTCCGCCCCGAAAGCCCCCTTCTTCGCGTCGACGGGAAAGGCGCTGCTCCACGGCCTGCTGAAGGCGCTGCTCTACATGCTGGCGCTCACTGTCGGCCTGGCCCTGACCGCGGCCACGGGCCTCGGCAGCCTGGGCGGTGTCGGCCTGGGCGCGCTGTTCATGGCCTACGACGCCTTCGACTACCCGCTGTCGCGGCGAAATCTCGGATTTCGCGCCAAGTGGGGATACCTGGCGCGCCATCCCGGGCTGACCATCGGCTACGGCGTGGGCGCCACCCTGCTTTACCTCGTGCCGCTGGCCTTCGTCGTGGCCCCGCCGTTCGCGGCGGCCGGCGCCACGCTGGCGTTTCTCGACGACGATAGTCGCCGGGCCGCGAAAGTGATACCTGGTTCCTGAGAAAAACGCGGTGCAAACCCCCGTGATCCCACGGGCGTCCAATTCCCTACAGCCACCCATAATCCATTTGACTTTGCCGCGCGCCTGACCGGATAAATAGATCGCCTTTCTCCTCGGCTTCGACTCTGAGGGGGCTGAAATGAGGGTCGCATCGCCGCGCTGAAAAAGCCCATTCCCTTCGGCAAGTACTATCTCCTGGAGCGCATCAACGTCGGGGGGATGGCGGAGGTATTCAAGGCGAAGGCCTTTGGTGTGGAGGGCTTCGAACGGCTGGTTGCGGTCAAACGCATCCTGCCCAACATCGCCGAGGACGAAGAGTTCATCGCGATGTTCATCGACGAGGCGAAGATCTCCGTCCAGCTGCAACACGCCAACATCGCTCAGATCTTCGACCTCGGTAAGGTCGAGGACAGCTTCTTCATCGCGCTCGAGTTCGTGAACGGCAAAGATCTGAGATCGATCTTCGATCGCAGCCGCCAGCGAGGCGAGGTCATGCCGATCTCGCAGTCGGCGTACATCGTGATGCAGGTCTGCGAGGGGCTCGACTACGCGCACAACAAGCGCGACGGGCAGGGGCGCGAGCTGCACCTCATCCACCGCGACATCTCGCCGCAGAACGTGCTCATCGGCTACGAGGGCGAGATCAAGCTCATCGATTTCGGCATCGCCAAGGCCGCGGGCAAGGCGTCGAAGACCCAGGCCGGGATTCTCAAGGGCAAGTTCGGGTACATGTCGCCCGAGCAGGTGCGCGGGCTGCCGATCGATCGGCGCAGCGACGTGTTCGCGGTCGGCATCGTGCTCTACGAGCTGCTCACCAGCGAACGGCTGTTCGTCGGCGAGAGCGACTTCTCGACGCTGGAGAAGGTGCGTAACGTCGAGATCCTTCCGCCGTCGTCGTACAATCGCAAAATTCCGCCCGAGCTCGAGCGCATCGCGCTCAAGGCGCTGGCCAAGGACCCCGAGGACCGCTACCAGAGCGCGATCGACCTGCACGACGACTTGCAGGCGTTCCTCTACTCCGTCGGTGAGATCTACTCGCGCAAGGATCTCTCGGCGTGGATGAAGAAGAACTTCGCGGTCGAGATCGAAGAGGACAACGCCAAGCTCGAGCTCTACCGCCAGGTGGCGGCGCCCGTGGCCGATGCCGAGGTCTCGGCGCCCGCGCCCAAGCGCGCCGTTGCATCGATGGGAGCGCCGGTGCCGCGTGCGCCGACGCCGCCCGCGCCCGGGATCAAGGACATCTCGCCCGCGCAGATGGGCTGGGACGACGAAGAGCTCGATACGCAGATCTTCGACAAGGACCACGGCGGGGCGCCGGCCGAGGCGGCGCCGAAGATGGATTCGGCGCAGCTGTTTTTCCAGGAGGACGGCGATCGCACCGTCGCCAGTGAGCCGCCGCCGGACATGCTGCGCGCCGCGACGGCGCCCGAGCATTTGGTGACGCCGCCGCCGGTGCTCGAGCCATCGCGCGCGACCCGACCGCCTTTGCCGTCGCCGGGCGGCGCGGGGCACACCGCGCGCGCGGCGCGGCCCACCGGACCGGGCGGCCGCGTGCCGGCCGCGGCCAAGGCCACGCTGGTCGGGATCCCGACCAGCAACCCGCTGACGCCGCCGGGGGGCCTCGGCGCTCCCGGTGGCACCGGTATCACGCGACCGTCGTCGCCGCGCCTGGCGCTGCCGCCGCCTTACGCCCAGCAGTCGCCCCCGGGCGGCTTCGGCATCCCCAACAGCGGACCGACGATGATGCCGTCGCTGTCGTCGTCGGGGATTGCGGCCCCGCTCGGCGAAGCCCTGCGCCCCATGCGTCCGTCGCGCGCCGGCCTTTACGCCGCGCTCACCGCGGCGGCCGTGCTGATCATCGGCGGCAGCGGCTTCTGGTACTGGTGGTCCATGAACCGCCCGGGCAGCCTGCAGCTGACCGTGGTGCCGGCCGACGCGACCGTCTTGATCGACAACGTCAAGGTCGGCGACCACTCGCCGATCACGATCGAGCGGCCGCCGGGCACGTACCTGGTCTCGGTCACGCATGACGGCTACCTGCGCCGCGACCAGAACGTCGAGCTGCGCGCCGGCCAGCAGGCGCCGTTCGCGGTCACGCTCGAGGCTTCGCCCGACGCCGGCTTCGAGCTGACCAGCGAGCCGCCGGGCGGACTGGTCTGGTTCGACGGGGTGCCGATCAAGGGGCCGACCGGCGAGCAGGCGCGCACCGACTTCCGCGCGTATCGCATCCCCGCCGGGCGCCACGTGCTGGAGATCAAGGGCGAGAGCCGCTTCAAGCCCTGGCGCCAGGACATCGATCTCGAGGCGGGCGCGATCCAGAAGGTGCACGCCACGCTGGTGCCGACGGTCGAGGTGGTGAAGGTGCCGCAGCCGCCGGCGCGCAACGAGGCGCATGCCGAGGCGCGGCCTGAGCCTCGCAACGAGGCAAGGTCCGAGCCCACGCACAGCAACACGTCTTCGCGCCCGCACGTCGCCAGCGCATCGTCCACGACGAGCGCGGCCACCGAGCCGCCGCCGCTGGATTCCTCGTCGAGGAAGCGCGCCGGGAAGCGGCCGCGTGAAACCGTCGCTGTCGCGGACGGCACGGACAGCAGCGACGACAGCTCCGACTCGCCCGGCGCTGCCACCGAAGGTGGCGACTGCAGCATCACCATCGGCTCGCGCCCCTGGTCCGAGGTCTGGATCGACGGAAAGAACACCACCAAGCACACGCCGTTCGCCGACTACAAGGTTCCGTGTGGCAGGCACAAGATCAGCTTCAAGCGCCCGGATCTGCAGATCGACCACAGCGAGACCATCAGCGTGCGCGCCGGTCAGAGGTTCAAGCAGTCGTTCACGCTGGAGACCGAGCAGCCGGAGTAGGCGAGCAAGGCAGGTCAGGTCGATCGTCGTGAACAATCGAGTCAGTGAACCCGTACGTCCGTCTGTCGCCGTCGCCGCCAGCGGGGAGCCGCCGTCTCGGTCGGACGCGCTGGTCGCGTCGTGGCGCGACTTCTTCCTGCACGCCGAGGAGCCGCCGCCTCATCCGGCGGCGCGCGACTTCATGGACCGAGATCTGGCGTCGGCGCTGTCGCGATTCATCCCCGCCGATGCGACGGTGCTGGAGGCGGGCTGCGGCCTCGGCGATCTGCTGGCGTCGCTGCCCAATCCGGTGCGCAAGGGGATCGACTTCCTGCCCGAGATGGTCGAGCGGGCGCGCGCGCGCCACCCCGGCATCACGTTCGACGTCGACGACGCCTGCGCGCCGGATCCCGTGCTGGGGCCGGGGACGCAGCCACGTGCCTGGGACGCGATCATCTGCGACCGCCTCTGTCACAGCGTGCTCGACATCCGCGCGCTGCTGGCGGGGATGCGGCGGCGCCTGGCGCCGGGCGGGCGCGTCTACCTGACCGCGTTCAACTACCTGTGGGAAGTGCCGACGCGCATGGCGGAGCTCGCCGGCTGGAAGCGGCCGGCGCCGACCGCGAACTGGCTCTCGGACAGCGACTTCAAGAACCTGTTCGACATCGCCGGCCTCGAGGTCGTTCGCTACGAGGATCGCCTGATCCTGCCGCTCGACGTGCCGGGGGCGTCGTCGCTGCTCAACCGCTATCTGGTGCGCGTGCCGGGGTTGACGCGCCTGTCGCTGTACCGAATTTACGTGCTGCGCGACCGCGGCGTCTCCGTGGCGATGCCGCCGCCGCAGCGGCGCGCGAGCGCCAGCGTGATCGTGCCGACGCGCAACGAAGCGGGCAACGTGCAGGCGGCGATCGATCGCACGCCGGTCATGGGCAGCGGCACCGAGCTGATCTTCGTCGAGGGCGGCTCGACCGACGGCACCTGGGACACGATCCAGTCATGCATCGCGCGCTACCGCGGGCCGCTGCAACTGCGCGCGTTCCAGCAGACCGGCAAGGGCAAGGGCGATGCCGTCCGTCTCGGCTTCTCGAAGGCGACCGGCGATCTGCTGATGATCCTCGACGCCGACCTGACCGTGCCGCCCGAGGATCTGCCCGAGTTCTTCGACGTCGCCGCGCGCGGCCACGCCGACTTCGTGCA
This sequence comes from uncultured Myxococcales bacterium, assembly GCA_964571275.1. Lineage (GTDB taxonomy): Bacteria > Myxococcota_A > Polyangia > Fen-1088 > Fen-1088 > DASRQZ01. The sequence goes on along the minus strand of CAZNCQ010000153.1, from coordinate 9,083 downwards.
GGGGACACGCCTGGTCTATCCGATGGAGCCGGGCGCGATGCGCTTCTTCAACAAGATCGGCAATGTCGCTTTTTCACAGCTGTTCTCGTATCTACTGCAGCAGCCGATCAAGGACACGCTGTGCGGCACCAAGGTGCTGTGGCGCGCCGACTACGAGCGCATCGCGGCCGCGCGGCATTACTTCGGCGACTTCGATCCGTTCGGCGACTTCGATCTGATCTTCGGCGCCGCGCGCCTGAACCTGAAGATCGCGGAGATCCCCGTGCGCTACCGCGATCGCACCTACGGCGAGACCAACATCTCGCGCTGGAAGCACGGCTGGTTGTTGCTGCGCATGTCGGCGGTGGCGGCGCGCAAGATCAAGTTCGTCTGAGCCGTGCCGACCCCCGAGCAACGCGCGCGCACGCTGGAACGCTTTCGCCGCCACCGCGAGGCGTGGGACGCCAACCCGGCGCTGCGTACGCTGTACGCCGACTGGTACGGCCGGATCGGCGCCGCGCTGCCGCCGCCCGGGCTGGGACCGCGCATCGAGCTCGGCTCGGGTCCCGGGTTCGCGCGCGGTTTCATCCCCGCGCTCGAGCTGACCGACGTCGTCGCGGCGCCGTGGCACGACCGTGAGCTCAGCGCCGATGCCCTCGACGCCGCCGATGCCAGCGTCGGCGCGCTGGTGCTGTTCGACGTGCTTCACCACCTGTCGTCGCCGCGGCGATTCTTTGCCGAGGCGGCGCGCGTGTTGCGCCCGTCGGGACGCATCGTGCTGTGCGAGCCGCTGGTGAGCCCGCTCTCGTATCCGGTCTACAAGCTCTTGCACGAGGAGCCGGTCGATCTGTTGGTCGATCCCCTGGCGATGGATGGGTCGCTCGAGGGGACCGGCGCGCAACTGGAGAAAGATCCGTTCGATTCCAACCAGGCCATTCCGACGGTGTTGTTCGGCCGCGGGCGCGCGGCCTTCGAGCGGGCGTTCCCGTCGCTGAAGATCGTCTCCGTCGAGCGTTTCGCCGGTCTCAGCTACCCCGCGTCGGGGGGGTTCTCGCGGCGCGCGTTGCTGCCGGGCGTGATTTGGCGCGCCCTCCATCGTCTGGAACAGCGCCTGCCGCCGTCGCTCTTTCGATTGATTGGTTTCCGCCTGCTGGCCGTGATCGAACGAACGTAATTTTTCCCGATGTTTCCAACGGGAAAATTCTTGGTCGAGGTCATCGAAATCGCGCACGGTGCATTGCATTGCGCGCGCGATTCGATTAGTTGTTGGTCCGTCTTTGTAGCTTCAATCTAAAACGCGAGGAGCTGACCGTGACGGGCGGAACCGAGGGCGGTGGGCAGGAGGTCGAATCGATGGTGGCGCAGCACAGGTGGACGGATACCGACGGGACGGGCGTCCGCGCGCAGCTACTGGCGCAGAAGGAGATCCATCAGCTGGAGAGCCAGAGCTGGCGTCATCCACTGATGCGCCTCGCGGCTATCTGGGCGGGGTGGCGGCGGCTCTGGCGGAGCTGACGTCGCCTTCAGCGGCGCGCAATGACGGCGCTGGCGTGCGCGCGCGCACCGGCGGGCGCGGCGTTGTGGCCGCGGCCGCGGCGCGCTCGGTATCGACCGACTCGCGGTAGTGGTCGCATCGCTCTTTCCACTCGCGCGTGCTCTTCGGCATCGGGACGCGCGCGCGCGTGATGAACGAGATCAGATCCTTGCCGCCGCGGATCAGGTCGCGGCCCTGCCACGCGTAGTGCTCGTCAGCCAGCGATGCGTCGGGCGGCATCGTCGGGCGAAAACAGGACAGGCGCTCCGCCGCCGCGACGAACGCGGCCCACACGTCGAAGATCTCCGCGTCGGTGTGCAGCGTCTCGCACTTCGCGCGCGCGGTGTTGGCGAGATCGGTCACGAACGGACCGATCCCGGCGAACATCTCCAGCCCGGAGAACGTCGCCACCATCGCGTCGGCGATGCCGTCGATCGCGCGCATCGTCTGCGCGATCTTGATGTAGCGGCTGCGGTAGAAATCTTCGATCGGGAACGCGAACGCCTTGAACGGCTCGCCCCACAGCTCGTCGATGCCTTCCTCGCCGCTGCGGTGGAGCACCATCTTGCCGAGCGCGAGCGCCTCCTGCAGATGCTCGCTGCACTGGCGCATGAGCGCGTTGTCGGAGCGGATCTCCAGGCCCAGCGCCTGGATGTCGACGACCTTGGTGAACACCTGCGTCGCGCGGTTGAACAGCGCGCCGGCGAGCATCGCGCCCTTGACTCGCTGCTTCTGCGGGTCGGTCTCGGCCTCGAACGCGCGGCGCGCCTCCTCGAGTCGGAACCCGGGAATGTTCAGGCCGTGCTCGACGTGGTTGAACAGCCGCCGCGTCAGCGCTTCGATCAGCGCCTTCTTCGCCGCCAGCGTGTCGGCAGGCGCGTCATAGGCCTTGATCCAGTAACCGTCGTGGAAGACCCGCCACTGTCCGTCGATCAGACGTTTGGTACCTGCTGCCGTCGTCTCGCCGCTACTCATTGTTTCCCCGTCAGTGTCCGCAGTCTACGCTCGGCGGCTCGCCCGCGCGCGGCTGCGAAAAGAATTAGCGTCGCGTTTACGTCGCCGAAACATGTTTCTCGTCGGGAGGTTAGTGGGGCCGGGGTACCCCGTCATCATCAATCGAAAATATCGTGGGCGAGGTTGGGAACCCCTTGCGGGGTCCGAGCTAGATTTTCCGCCACGCGCTGCATTGGTAAAGCGCAGCCGGCACTGGCGCGTAGGGGGGAAACGCGGTCCGGCCCGCGGGGCGCAGCACCCGCGCGAGCGCGGCGGAGATGCGTGCCGGTGCGCTCACGTGGTGGTCGTCGATGCCGCGGTAACCGATGAGCTCGAAGGCGCGGGTCATGAGGCGGCTCACCATCGGATAGCCCGTGACCAGCGTTCCGTTCGGCGCCAGCGCGCGCGCCAGGCCGCGTGCGGCGCCGTCGGCGTCGGCGATGTGCTCGAGCACGGAGAAGCAGACGATGGCGTCGAAATGGCCCGCCGGCAGATCCGCGTCGCGCAGCAGGTCGGCAGCGACGAAGCGCGCCTGGCAACCGGGCGCGACCAGCGACGCCAGGCCGGGCGCGAGCGTCAGGTCGGTGCCGGTGTACGCGGAGAACCGCTTGGTCAGCGTCGGCACCAGCACGCCGCTGCCGACGCCGACCTCGAGCACGCGCGTCCCGCCCGGTGGGAGCAGATCGAGGCCCATCTGCAGCCGGTGCCGGTAGAGCCAGCCGACCCACGGGTGATAGTAGTAGGGCAGGGGATCGTGCGCGTCGTTGGGACGCAGCACGCCTTGCGCCGGCAGCTCGAACGTCAGGCTCACGGGGTCGGTCCTGTGCGCGGCCCGGCGATCAGCGAATAGGCTTCCGGTGCATACGGGTAGCGATCCTCGACCAGCTTCTGCAGAGCCGCCGCGTCGCGCTCGAGCGCGGACGCGACCGTCGTATCGCGGAGCGAGGCGAGCTTGCGGCGGATCTGCTCGCGCGTCGCCTCGTCGCTGGTGACGGCGTAGGTCTGCTCGAGGTGGCGCAACGCCAGCTCCCGGCCGCCTTGCTTGGTCAGCATCTGCGCCGCCAGGTTGGGCAGCCACGGCGGCACGCCGTCGAGCAGTGTCGCCTGGCGCAGCGCCTCGACGCCGCGCTCGCGCCAGACGGGCACGCGCGGATCGTCCTCGCCGGCCAGCGGCGGCAGCTCGAAGAGCAGGTTGAAGCCGAGCTGGAACCAGATCTCCCAGTCGCTGGGGAACGCATGCGCGCCGCGCGTGAGGATCCGGTCGGCGGCCAGCAGCGCGTCGACGGAGAAGCTCTGGCCGGTGTAGACCAGCATGGTCGCGCCCCGCCGGTAGAGACTGTGGAACGACGGATCGAGCTCCAGCGCGGTCGTCAGGTAGCGCTCGAGCCACCGGTTCTCGCCGTGTGCGGCCACCTGAGCGCCGAAGTAGACGTAGGTGCGTGCCGCCACCAGGTCGGCCGCGGCCTCGGTGTGGCCGAGGCTGGCGACGCGCAGCGTGCCCGCGCTCGGCAGCGCGAGCGTGTCGTCCTCGGCCGGCCAGCCGGCGCGTAGCGCGAGCGCGCGGTGCAACGTCGCGCGCGTGCCGGCGAGGATCGCGACGGCGATCGCGACGACCGCGAAGATCGCGACGGCCGCGGGCAGCGGCGGGGCGCGGCGCGACGGCGCGATGGCGCTCACGACACCGGCTCTCCCTTCTTGTCGCTCGGGTCGTGCGCTTCGCGCGCCTCGGCGTCGGCGGGCTCGCCCGCGTCGCCGCCCGAGATGCCGAGCTTCGACAGGCGGTAGCGCAGCGAACGGAACGAGACGCCGAGCAGGCGCGCCGCCAGCGTCCGGTTACCATCGGTGCGCTCGAGCGCCTTGAGGATGAAGCCGCGCTCGAACGCTTCCAGCTCGCGCTCGAGATCGAACCCGGTCGCGGGCAGCTCCGCGCGCGCCGTCGCCGCGCGATCGGGGCGCGACAGGTCGGGCAATGCATCGGCGGTGATGCGCCCGTCACTGGCCAGCGTGACCGCGCGCTCGACCAGGTTCTCGAGCTCGCGCACGTTGCCGGGGAAGTTGTGCGCGGTCAGCGCCGCCATCGCGTCGGCGTCGACGCCGGTGATCGGGTGCGCGTGCTCGGCGGCAAATTTCTTCACGAAGTGATCGACCAGCAGCGGCACGTCCTCGCGCCGCTCGCGCAGCGGCGGCATGCGCACCTGGATCACGTTCAGACGGTAGTAGAGGTCCTGGCGGAACGTCCCCTTCTCGACCTCGGTCTCGAGATCGCGGTTGGTCGCCGCGACCACGCGCACGTCGACCTCGCGCTCGGTGACGCCGCCCACCGGCTTCACGCGCCTCTCCTGGAGACCGCGCAGCAGCTTGACCTGCATCGGCAGCGGCAGCTCCGCGACCTCGTCGAGCATCAGCGTCCCGCCGTGCGCCGCCTCGAACAGACCTACTTTTTCGCCGGTCGCGCCGGTGAAGGCGCCCTTGACGTGGCCGAAGAGCTCGGACTCGATCAGCGTCTCGGGGATCGCGCCGCAGTTCACCGCGACGAACGCGTGCTCGGCGCGCGGCGACAGCTCGTGCAGCGCCCGCGCCGCCAGCTCCTTGCCCGTACCCGACTCGCCGACCAGGAGCACGCTGGTGCGCGCGGGCGCGATCTTGCGGAGCATGTCGAACACCCGCTGCATCGCCGCCGACTTGCCCAGCAGGCGATCCAGTCGATAGCGGCCCTTGATCTCGTCGCGCAGCGCCAGGTTCTGCCGCACCAGCTGGCGCTTCTCGAACGCGCGCTCGATGATGAGGCCGACCTCGTCCATCTTGAACGGCTTGACCAGGTAGTCATAGGCGCCGGCCTTCATCGCGGCGATCGCCGTCTCCGCGGTGGCGTAGGCGGTCATGACGATGACCTGGGTGTCGGCGTGCGCGGCCTTGCACTCGGCCAGCACGTCGAGCCCGCTGGCGTCGGGCATTTGCAAGTCGGTGATCACCAGGTCGTACTCTTTCGCGGCCATCGCGCGCCGCGCCTCGGCGCCGCCCGCGCCCGCGTCCACCGTGTAGCCGGCGCGGGTCAGGAAGAGGGCGAGCAGCTCGCGCATCGAGCGCTCGTCGTCGACGACCAGGATGCTGCCGCGCGTGGCGGCGGCGGTCATGTCTCCGCGCTCGCCACGCTCATGCGCGCTTCCTCGCGACCAGGATCAAAAAACCGCCCAGGTGGCGGAGCAAGGGCAGATCGCAGGCGCGGTTCTCGGCCCAGCCGAAGAGCGACCCCACGGGTGGGAACGCGAACACCTTCGAGGTCGGCGTCAGGATGCGCACGCCGCGCACGCCGACGAGCTCGAGCTCGCGCGGCAGGTACGACTGCGCCTTGCGGGCGGTGTCGTAGCGCGTGAACACGTCGTGGTCGGTCGTGCCGTCGGCGATGCGCGCCGGCCCGCCCACGCGCTTGGCGAGGTAGCGCAGCGAGTACGGGTTGTAGAACTCGAGCAAGAGATGGCCGCCCGGCCGCACCAGGCGCGAAAGCTCGGCCAGCGCTTCTTCGATGGGCGGGATGTGGGCCAGCACCTTCATGCTGTAGACCAGGTCGACCGACTCCGACGGCAAGGGCACGTGGGTGAGCGAGCCCTGCACCACGCGCAGTCCGCGCCCCTGCGCCGTGCGCAGCATTCCGCGCGACAGATCCAGGCCGATCGCCGAGCGCGCCACGTGCCCCGCCTCGCGCAGCAAAAGGCCGGTGCCGCACCCGGCTTCGAACACGTCGCGCCCGCGGCCGTACTGCCGGATGAGCTGCAGCTCCAGCTCGTCGATCATCCGGTGATAGCCGTGATGGCGCTCGGCCTCGTAGGTCTCGGAGAAGCGGTCGTAGTAGGTCTGGGTGGTCGGTGGTGCGGTGGTCGACATGGAATCCGCCGATATTATGGCGCGGCCTCGGAATGGAAAGAAGGGCCGGCCTTCTGCCGGCGCGCGACGATCATGAACAGCACGCCCGCGAGGCCGAAGGCGACGACGGTGAGCTGCAGGGCCAGCGGGATGCTCGAATGGTCGGCGATCGCGCCGATCACGAATGGCGCGGGCGCGTTGCCCAGCACGTGGATGCCGAACATGAACACCGCCTGCAGCGTCGCCGAGAACTGTGGCGGCCCGAGCTCGTCGACGACCGCCGCGGACGGGCCGTTATAGACCGAAAGAAAGAAGACCGCGACCGCGGTCAGCGCCATGAACGCGATGTGGTCGGTGACTATCAGGCTGCCGACGCCGAACGGTATCTGAATCAGCGCGGACAGCCCGATTGCGCGCGCATGGCCACCGGACGCGCGGCGGTTGAGCTTGTCGCCCCAGTAGCCGCCGAAGACCACCCCGCCGACGCCGCATCCGAGGCCGACGAACGCCATGAAGCCGCTGCCGACGGCGATCGAGAAGTGCCGCACGTCGAGGATCATGGGGCGCGCGAAGAAGATCAGGCCGCTCGCGCCGAACGTCGCCAGGACGCCGCCGGCGAGCGCGAGGATGTAAGTGGATGAGAGCAGATACGCGCGCGCCGGCAGGCTCACCGGCCGCGGCAGCCGCGCCGGCGCCGCGATGAACGCCGACAGCAAGGCGAGCAGCAACGACGGGGCCCCTGCGATCCAGAACGCTCCGCGCCAGCCGATCTTCGGCGCCAGCAGCGCGCCCAGCGCCAGGCCGCCGGTGCCGCCGACCGCCATGCCGATGTTATAGATGCCAAGCGCGCGCCCGCGCTTCTCCGGCGGCGCGTCCGCGCACAGCAGCGTGTTGGCGCTGGGGCCGTAGCCACCCTCGCCGACGCCGACCAGCGCGCGGAAGAACAGCAGCATCGCGTACGACGTCGACAGCGCCGACCCGATGGTCGCGATCGCCCAGACCAGGATGCCGACGAAGATGACCTTGCGCGGCCCGAAGCGGTCCGCGATGGGCCCCGACGCCAGCGACGCGATCGCGAACACGAGCAAGTTCACGGTCGCCAGGAGGCCGAGCTGCGCGAACGACAGCTTGAACTCTGCGCCGATGAACGGCGTCATGCCGTACACCACCTGGCGGTCCAGGTAGTTGAAGAAGTTGATCAGCGTCAGCAGCGGCAGCGGCGGGATGCCGCGCGCCTTCTGCGCGGGCGCGGGTCCCGCGCCGAACGGCGAGGGGAACGCGCCGCCGGCGCCCGTGCCCGACGTCGCGCCGGGCAGCCCCGCCGTCATCGCAGGCTCTCGAGGCAGGCGATCGCTTCGGGCTTCGACCAGTCGCGCTTGTTGATGAAGTAGTGCCGCACGTGTCCGCTGGCGTCGATCATGAAGCTCTCGGGATACTTCTCGGTGCCAAAGCTCTTGGGCACGCTCTTGGACAGGTCGAGCAGCACGCCCATCTTCGTGCCCTTGACGAAGAACTGGCGCACGGCGTCCCAGCTGTCGTCGACGCTGACTGCCATCATGCGGATGTCGGTCTTCTCCAGCCGGCGCGCCAGATCTTCCATCGACGGTACTTCCTCGACGCAAGGCGGGCACCAGGTCGCCCAGAAGTTGACCAGCACCGGGTGGCCGCGCTGCGCGCTCAGCGACACCATCTTGCCGGTGGCGTCGGGCAGCTGGAAGTCGGGCGCTTCGTGGTTCTCCAGGAACGCGGGCACGGGATCCGGCGACATCGCGCGGCAGGCGTTGGTGCGTGCGTTGGTGATGCCTTGGTGGGTCGCCTCGAAGAAACGCACGCTCAGGAAACCCAGGCCGGCGACGGTCAGGATCAGCGGCCAGACCCAGGTGCGGCCTGCGACCGCGGTGGCCGAGGTCGGGGCCGAGGCGATCCTCGCCGGTTTTGCTTCGGTGCTCACTTCGTCAAAGCTCCAATCCAACGACCGGTGCGATCGCGCGCACCGACTCCATCAACGTCGCGAACTCCGCCGGCGTCAGCGACTGCGGCCCGTCGGACAGCGCCTTCTCCGGGTGCGGGTGAACCTCGACCATCAGGCCGTCGGCGCCGAGCGCGATCGCGGCGCGCGCCAGCGCCGGCACCGAGAGGCGATCGCCGGTGCCGTGCGACGGGTCGATGATGATCGGCAGGTGAGTGAGCCGCTTGATGAGCGGGATCGACCCCAGGTCCAGCGTATTGCGCGTCATCGTCTCGAACGTGCGGATCCCGCGCTCGCACAGGATCACGTTGTAGTTACCCTGCTTGACGATGTACTCGGCCGCCATCAGGAACTCTTGAATCGTCGCGGACAGCCCGCGCTTGAGCATCACGGCGCGGCGCTGAGCGCCCACCGCCTCGAGCAGCGAGAAGTTCTGCATGTTGCGCGCGCCGATCTGCAACACGTCGGCGTAACGGGCGACCAGCTCGACGTCGCGTGTGTCCATCACCTCTGTGACGATCGGCAGGCCGGTCCGCTCGCGCGCCTCTGCGAGCAGCTGCAGGCCCTCTTCCTTGAGACCCTGAAACGCGTACGGCGAGGTCCGCGGCTTGAACGCGCCGCCGCGCAGGAAGTGCGCGCCCGCGCTCTTCACCGCGATCGCGGTCGCTTGTATCTGCTCGCGGCTCTCGACCGCGCACGGCCCGGCGATCACGCCGAAGCGCCCGCCGCCGAACTGGCCGTCGCCGA
>CAZNCQ010000152.1:0-17035 GCA_964571275.1 uncultured Myxococcales bacterium | reverse complement strand
AAGCTGACGCCGCAGCGCCTCGCGATCGTGCGCGAGCTGGCCGAGGACGAATCGCACCCGACGGCGCAGGAGCTGTTCGAGCGGCTGCGGCCGTCGATGCCGACGATGTCGTTCGCGACGGTCTACAACACGCTCGACACGCTGACCTCGGCGGGGCTGTGCGCGGCGCTGGCGCTGTCGCCCGGCTCGGGACGCTTCGACCCCAACATGGATCCGCACCACCACTTGGTCTGCGATCGCTGCGGCTCGGTGCGCGACGTGCCGAGCCCGCCGGCCGGCCGCCCTACCGACGACGACTCCGCCCGGCGCGCGGTCGCCAAGGAAGTGGCGAAAGAAGTCGCCAAGATCGCCCCGGGGTTCGAGGTGCGGTCGGTCGAACGGATCCTGCGCGGGCTGTGCGCGCGCTGCGCCGCCGGCGGCCGCGCATCCGACCGGCGCGAAGGCAAACAATGAACGTCACCCAAGGCTCACCCGCAAGGCTCATCGCAGAGCTCATCGCAAAGTTCACCGGACGACGACTGGTTCGTCCCCATCACGCATAGAGGAGAAGAGACAATGGCAAAGCTGCAAGGAACCAAGACCCATCAGAACCTGAAGGACGCATTCGCAGGTGAATCGCAGGCCAACCGGCGATACCTGTACTTCGCGAAGGTCGCCGACGTCGAGGGTTACCCCGAGGTCGCCGGCCTGTTCAAGGACACCGCCGACGGCGAGACCGGCCACGCGCATGGGCACCTCGACTACCTGAAGCAGGTCGGCGACCCGGCCACGGGGCTGCCGATCGGCGACACGGCCAAGAACCTCAAGTCGGCGGTCGCCGGCGAGACCCACGAGTACGAGACCATGTACCCCGGCTTCGCCAAGGTCGCGCGCGACGAAGGCTTCGCCGACGTCGCCGAGTGGTTCGAGACGCTGGCCAAGGCGGAGAAGTCACACGCCGGCCGCTTCCAGAAGGCGCACGACACGCTCGGCTAGTTCGTCCCCGCGTCGGGCCGGGTCGAGCGCAAACGCCAGACCCGGCCAGCGCGGATCGAATCCAGCCGCAGGGCCACAGCACATGTCTGTCCTGAAGCGCCGCCTGGATCAGCCGCCCGCCGCGAGCCCCAACGATCCGCGCTACTGGGACGCGGTCGATCTCGAGGGTGAGCTGAAGCGCGTCTTCCAGATCTGCCACGAGTGCCGGATGTGCGTCGGCTACTGCGGGACGTTCCCTTCGGTCTTCGCCGCGGTCGATCGCGACATCGAAAAGCGCGGCGCCGAGGGCGCCGAGAAGCTGACCGCGCCCGACTTCATGCGCGCGAGCGATCTGTGCTGGCAGTGCAAGCTTTGCTACATCAAGTGCCCGTACACCGAGGACGAGGGCGCGAGCGAGCTGGTCGATTTTCCGCGCCTCATGGCGCGCGAGAAGGCGCAGCGCGCGCGGCGCGAGGGCGTCGCGATCGTCGACAAGGTGCTGGGCGAGCCGGGCCTCCTCGGCAAGCTCGGCGGCGGTGCCATGGCGCCGCTGACCAACTTCGTGAACCGCAACCGCCTGATGCGCAAAGTGGCCGAGGCGGTGACCGGCGTGTCGGCGGAGTTCCCGCTGCCGCCGCTCGATCCCGAGCCGTTCCCGCGCTGGATGGCGAAGCACGAGCCGCCCGCCGGCGCCGGAGCTGCCGGCGAGGTGATCCTGTTCGCGACCTGCTACGGCGACTACAACCAGACCAGCGTGTCGCGCGCGGCGGTGCGCGTGCTGGAGCACCAGGGCTATCGCGTGCTGCGCCCGCAAGGCGAGGTCTGTTGCGGCATGCCCAACCTGGATGGCGGCGACGTCGACGCGATGGTGAAGAAGGTGCACGCCAACGTCGAGGTGCTGTTGCCGCACGTCGAGGCGGGCAAGAAGATCGTCGTGCCCGCGCCGACCTGTTCGTACACGATGCGCAAGGAGTGGCCGCTCTACGTCGATACGCCCGAGGTGCGTGCGGTGTCGGCGGCGACCATGGACCTCATGCAGTTCCTCGATTGGTTGCGCCGCGAAAAGAAGCTGAAAAAGGACTTCAAACGATCGCTCGGCCCGGTGAGCTATCACACGGCCTGCCACCTGCGCGCGCAGAAGATCGCGTACCCCGGCATGCGCGTGCTCGGATTGGTGCCCGACACCGACGTCCGCCTCGTCGAGCAATGCTCTGCCGTCGACGGGACGTGGGGAATGAAGGCCGAGTATTACGAGATGGGACGGAAGTACGCGCAGAAGCTGGTCGAGGGGATCCTCGACGATGAGCGAACCCACGAGGGCGCGAGCGATGGCGGCGGCGCGGCCAAACCGCTGGTGGTCAGCGATTGCGCGCTGGCGTCGCTGCGGATTCTCCGCGAGACCGGGCGCCGCGTGTTGCACCCGGTGGAGGCCATCAGCGAAGCCTATGGGCTATCGGCGGGGGATTCGGCGGCAGAGTCTCAAGCGGATGTTCCGCGGGCCGTGGCTGTCAACGATCGGACGTGAGTGAAGGAATCACCATGAACAAGGTCAAGCGCGACGAGCTCCTCGATCTCGGTGCCTACGAACAGATCCGCGACCGCTTCCGCGCGGCTGTGATCGAGGAGAAGAAGAACCGGCGTTTTCAGGTGTCGGACGAGCTGTCGATCGTGTTCGAGAACCACACGACGGTCCTCTTCCAGATCCAGGAGATGCTGCGGACCGAGCGCATCACGCGCGAGTCGGCGATCGAGCACGAGATCGACACCTACAACGAGCTCGTGCCCGGACCGAGCGAGCTGTCGGCGACACTGTTCGTCGAGATCGCGGATCACGATACGCGCGAGCGGCGGCTGGTCGAGCTCGCGGGCCTGGAGGGCGGCTTCGCGCTCGAGGTGGGCGGCAAGCTCTTTTCCGCACGCAACGAGACGCGCGGGGTGCTGCCCGATCGGACGACCGCGGTCCACTATCTGAAGTTTCCGCTCGACGACGCGGGCGTGGCGGCGGCGATCGCGGCGGGTCGTGACGCCGGCAAGTCGGACGCACCCGCGCTGCGGTTTCGGGTGCGCCACCCACACCTCGAAGTCACGGCTGCGCTTCCACCCGGCGTGGTGCGCGCGCTCGCCGAGGATCTCGCCGAGGAGGAGTAGACGACGCGGAGACGAAGCACAAGCGCGGCGCAGCCGACGCGGAGAATTGCAGAGGTCGTAACGCACCCCGCGCACCGCTCGCGTCAATCATGGCGCGACGCCGCTGATTGCATTGCCGCTTACGCTCGAGTCAAGCAGAGATATTGTCCCACACGGGTCATTTTTTGCGGAATAACCAGCGTGCGCTGCTGGCAACTATCGACGGGATTTCCGATATTTACGGGCGCATTTTGAATTCGGCGCAAAAAAATCTCGATCCACGCGATCCACCTCCGGGTCTGGGGTAATATGCCCAGCCGTGAACCTGACCCAGCGATATCGCCTCGTCCGCACGATTGCGAGCGGCGGTATGGCGCAGGTTCTCGAAGCCGCGTCGCAGGGCATGGAGGGGTTCGAGCGCCGGGTGGCGATCAAACGGCTGTTGCCGCAGCACCTGCGCGACGGCGGCCGCCGCCGGATGTTCTTCGACGAGGCGAGCATCGGCAGCCGCCTACATCACGGCGGCGTGGTTCAGATCATGGACTACGGCCTGATCGACGGCGCCGCCTTCCTGGCGATGGAGTTCGTCGACGGTGTCGATGCCTTGCGCGCGGTCACACTATCGGGTGACGATCGCGTGATGCCGGAGGGGATCGCGTTGCACGTGATCTCCGAGGTCGCTCACGCGCTGGCGTACATCCACGACGTCAAGGACGAGCACGGCGAGGCGCTGGGGATCGTCCACCGTGACGTCAGCCCACAGAACATCCTGCTGTCGTGGGACGGAGACGTGAAGCTGTCCGACTTCGGCATCGCGCTGTGCATGCAGCGCGAGGAGCAGACCGCCGAGGGCGTGGTCAAGGGCAAGCTTCCCTACATGGCGCCCGAGCAGGCGCTGGGCGAGCGCGTGAACGCCGCGGCCGACGTCTACGCGCTGGGCGCGACGCTCTCGACGTTGCTCGGCGGCCGCGCGATGGGTCCGGCGATGACCGACGAAGAGGCGTGGGCGCGCGTCGTCGAGGCACGCGAGCGCGGCGTCTCCGCCGCCGTCGCCGAGCTGATCGGCGCGTGCACCTGCCGCTCGCCCGGCGATCGCTTGCGCGCGGCGGATGTCGCCGCTGCCGCGGGCTCGCTCGCGTTCCAGAAGCTGTCGCGCGGTGCGCGCGCGACGTTGCGCGATTGGTTGTCGCCGCTCAAGCCGCGCGAGCAGGAGGGCAGCGCGCTCGACGATCTGATGGGCCTGTGCCTGGTCCCGGTTCCCGGCGACGACGGAGGCCGTCAGTTCACCGTCAGCCAGATGATGCCGATCAGCCAGCCGCTGGGAGGCGTCGGCCAGCCGCCGGCGAACGACACGCGCCGCACGCTGCGGACGTTGCGCGCGCTGGGGGATCCGCGCGCAGCGCGGACATCGGCGCCGATCGAGATCCAGGACTATGGGCCGTTGCCGCTGACCACGGGCCAGCGGGTCGCGCGCGCGGCGCGCTGGGCGGTGACCGCGATCGTCGTCGCCGCGGCGGCGACGTTCACCGCGTGGAAGTCAGGCGTCGCGGTTCACAGCGCATCCATCGCCGCTTCCGGTGGCGTTGCAGCGCCAGTGGCGATTGTCGCGCCAGCGGCCAAGCGCACCTCGGCGAACAGCGAGGCAGCGCCCGCTGCCACCGCCGAGCCACCGATGGTCTTCCACCGCACGGCGCCCGCGCCGCAGGGCCCGACGCCCAAGCGAGCGAGAGATCGCGAGCTCGCCAATCAGGCCCATGCGCGCCACCCGCTCAACGCGCGGAGCCGCGCGAGCGACGGCACGCAGGGCGACGCCTCGGACGTCGCGCGTGGCTGGCTCCGCGTCGGCGGCGCCGGTTTCTTCGGAGGCCGCGTGCTCGTCGACGGCGAGGCGATCGGCTTCGCGCCGCTCGAGCGGGAGCTGCCGATCGGCGCTCACACGATCGTCGTGGTCAGGCCAAGCACGGGGCAGACGTTGATGCGCCAGACCATCCACGTCGGCGGGCATCACACGCACGTGAAGCCGCTCGCGCTCCTGCGCTGAACGATCTCTTCGCGGTCAGACAAAGCCCGCCAGGACGCCGCAGGCGCCAAGTCCGGGCTTGGCGCCGTGGCGGTGCCCTCTCACCGCAGGCCGTGCTTGCGCAACAGCGAGAGCAGATACGGACGGTCCATGCCCGCGGCGCGCGCCGCGCCCGACGCGTTGCCGCCCGTGGCCTCGATCAGGTGGCCGAGGTAGCGCCGCTCGAAGGTCGCGATCGCGTCGGCACGCGCGCGGCGATACGGCACGATGTCCTCTGTGCGCAGCGCATCCTGGATCTGCGCGGGCGAGATCCCCTCCAGCGTCAGGTTGCCCATCGCGAGGGCGCTCTCGACGACGTTGCGTAGCTCGCGCACGTTGCCGGACCAGCGGTGGTTGCGCAGCGCCTCCATCGTCGCGTCGGAGAACGGCGAACCGGGTGCGCCGGTGATCTCGCGCGCGAAGTGCCCCACCAGCGCCTCGATGTCCTCCTGGCGCTCGCGCAGCGGTGGAATGTGGATGCGCGCCACCGCGAGCCGGAAGTAGAGGTCAGCGCGGAACGTGCCCTGGTTCGCCTCGGCGCGCAGATCGCGGTGCGTCGCCGAGATGACGCGCACGTCGACCTGGATGTCTTCCTTGCCACCGACGCGGCGAAACGAACGCCGCTCGAGCACGCCGAGGAGCGCCGGCTGAATCGAGAGCGGCAGCTCGCCGATCTCGTCGAGGAAGATCGAACCGCCGTGCGCCAGCTCGAATGCGCCTTCTTGCCGGCGATCGGCGCCGGTGAACGCCCCGCGCTCGTGACCGAACAGGTGCGATGCGATCAGCGTCGGCGCCAGGGCGCCCGCGTCGACGACGATGAAGGGACCTGAGGCGCGCGAACCGGATTCGTGAATCGCGCGCGCGATCAGCTCCTTGCCAGTGCCGGTCTCACCCTGCACCAGCACCGAGACGTTGGAGCTGGACAGTCGGTCGACGGCGCGGGCGATGTCTTGCATGACCGGGCTCGCGGCGACCAACCCCGGAACCTCGGGCGGCGGCGGTGCGGGCGCGGGCGCCCCCTGGCCGGCGTCGAGGAGCAAGAGCACGCTGCCGCCCATGCGCACGCGCGCGCCGATCGGCACGATCGCCTCGCGGATGCGCACGTCGTTGACGAATGTCCCGTTGCGGCTGCCGAGGTCGCGCACCAGCACGCCCTCTTCACAGTGCAGCTCCAGGTGATACCGGCTGACCATCGGATCGCTGAGAACGATCTCGTTGTCGGGTGAGGTTCCGACCGCGATGTTGATGCCGGTCGGCTCCGACACCAACCCGCGGTTGGGACCGTCGATGACCTGCACCCGTACCCGGGTGACCGGCGGTTTGCTGGCGCCGCGCTCGTTGACCAGTGTGAATTGTCGCTGCATCAGCGCACCCGAGTTGAGAAGGACGATAAGCCAACCGAACCCGAAAGAGGTAACCGAAAGTCAATGAGGCGTCGGGAACACCAATCTACATCGTGCGATTCGGTATGAAGGCTAAACGTTGCTGAGGGTCGAAAGTTCGTCAATTCATTGACGACGTCGCTGTCGACGACGGCTCGGCGGCACAGGCGGCGAACAGACGACTGTCGGAGCACTGCACCGGCATTTGAACCTGCAGCGGGCCGGCCGCATAGGGCGTCGAGCTCACGGCGCACAGCCGCACGCGGGCGCTGGCCTCCCAGCTCGGATCGCAAGCGCATTGCTCCTCGGCCTGCGACGTACGCTGCACCGCCATGATCCGCATGCAATAGAGCGATCCATAGGTGGCGGGGATGCTCAGGCGGAAGTTCTCGAGCGTGCTCTGCAGCGTGTCCGCCGAGACTGGTGTCTGGTCCCCACAGAGGCACGTCTCATTCTCGAGGAAACAATTTTGGCGCGAAGCGAGGCAGTCGTTGCAATCGTTGGGCGTCGCGGTCTCCGGGTGGTAAAGCTCGAAAATCTGGACGATGTACGTGTCCATGACGTTGGTTTGCGACGGCTGCTGATTGCCGCCGTTGCCCGACCCGTTGTTGTTGCCCGAGCTGCACGCCGTCGTATCCAGCATGACGCGTGTCTCCTCGACCTGTACTTGCGTACACGCGCCGAGCCCGACCGCCGCCAGTAGCAAGGTGGTCGGGAGCGCGTAGCGTCTCCAGCCGCGCAGGTGGGGTTCAGTGAAAGACGAGCTCATGCTGGACCTCGACGGGACGGTTGGCGAAGAAGACGATGGCGCTGGTGAGGACCGCGACGCCGGCGACCGTCAACCAGAACGCAGGTTGCCTCATGATCGGTTTCGGCCCCGAGACCCCGCGTTCCTCGTGAACGGCGGCACGAATCGCGGCGGGAACTGCGTCCGGACCCGCGTCGATGGCGACGTGCGCCGAGATCTTGTCGCTGACGCGATCGTAGGCCGTCGCGTGCACGTTGTTCTGCTCGGCCCACACCAGAACGACGTAGCGCGCGCCGAAGGCATTCGCCGAGGCCTGCGAAACCTCGATGTCGGTCGCGGGCGTGCCTGCGGCGAGCGACGCCAGCAACTGGCCGCGCACGTCCTCGGCCGGGGCGTCGTCGAGCGCGAGCGTCAATCGCTGGTCCTCGTCGAGCTCCACCGTGGCGGCACGGGTCCGCCGGCCGAGCAGTTCGGCGGTCACGATGTGCTCGCCGCGGATCGTGTGAACCCGGCACGGCGAGTTGCGGCAACGCAGCTGGCCATCGACGTGCACCGACGCGCGGTCGGGCGTGGTCTGCACCTCGATGGTGACCGACGGTAGCTTGCGCACCACGGCGCGCTCGGCGTCGACCAGAGCCTGGAACTCGGGCGTGGTCTGCCGGAGCGTGTCCGCTGACTCCAGGCCGCGCACCAGCAGGCGGTGCACCAGCTCGTGCGCGCGCGGCTTGTCGCCCGCGCCCAACGCGCACGCGGCAGCCAGGACACCGACGCGCGCGGCATCTTCTCGGCGGTCCTTCTCCAGCAGTCGATCCATGTCGAGCGAGCCGCTCTGAAGCTTGGTCAGGCAGCGGAGAAAATCAGCGTCGAAGTAGGCGCGCGCCACGCTCTGACTTTCGTCATCGAGCGGGTGTGAGTTGACCGCTCCCGGAGAGGGGGCCAGTCTGGTGAGACGCCAGGCCGCCGGCATCTCCTGCCGAGCCGCGTCGACCGCGCCGTCCGCGGAGATGTCCCCGACCAGCACGATCGCAGCTGGAACGTCGGCGTGGGCAATATTTGAAATCGACGGAATCATGAGGACAACCGCGGATACGCCGCATGCCCACCTGATGAAAGCGTGTCGCGGCATCCGATTTTCTTTCTGTTTCACATCCCTCCGGCCACCGATATCGCCTCCGCCCCGCCCGGCCGCGCCCACCACCCGCGTTAGGGTAAGTGCGCGCCTACCCCTTCATTACATCAGACGATTTTTTCCATGCCCAAAGAAAGCCGTCGCGGGGACAGAACGCTAAATGGTAACAGAAGGCTTCCTGTTTGGGGCAGCCATCACCCCGGGATCACACCGGTGAGCCTGCGCGGAGTACGTGGGGCGTCTCGGCGCGCCGCGCAAGGGCCCGCGAGCGAGAACCTGATCCGCGAGCTGGCGCGCGTCGAGTGCTACGCTGCGGCCGTGAATCTCCGCGTCGTTTCTAGGAAATGCGGGTCGCGGCCCAGGTCGTGCGCCCGCGTGGCCCTGGCGGTTTGCGCGGCCGTCATGGTCCCGGCGGCCTGCACCAGCTCGAAGGCCCGGATCGAAGCATTCCGCACCGGCAAGGCGACCACGCGAGCCACCGACGATCTGCGTCGCGGCATGAACTTCGGCGACGCCATGGATGCGCCCAACGAAGGCGACTGGGGCTTCGTCATCTCGGCGTCCGATTTTCGCGCCGTGCACGAGGCCGGGTTCGATCACGTCCGCGTACCGATGCGCTTCTCGAACCATACCGATTCGCGTCCGCCGTACGCGATCGAGCGGCACTTCATGAAGCGCGTCGACTGGGTCGTCGACCAGGCGCTGAGCAACGACCTCGGCGTCATCATCGACGTGCACCACTTCCAGGGAATGATGCAAGCGCCGCGCGCGTGGGAGGGGCACCTGATCTCGATCTGGCAGCAGATCGCGACGCGCTACAAAGGCATGCCGCGCGCCGTGGTCTACGAGATCCTGAACGAGCCGACCGACAAGCTCACGGCCGAGATCTGGAATCCGATCCTCGCGCGCACGATCGCGGCCATCCGCGCCATCGATCCCGATCGCACGATCATCGTCGAGGGCGCGCACTGGGCGTCGGCGAAGGACCTGCGCGACACGCTGGCGGTGCCGGCCGGCGACGCGCACCTGGTCGGCAGCTTTCACATGTACGCGCCGATGTATTTCACGCACCAGGGCTTCGGCTGGATGCCGCCGCACTTCGGAACGCGCGGCGTGATCTTCCCTGGACCGCCGCCGCAGCCGGTGCAGCCAACCGGCGCCGCGCTGGCATTCCCCGAGAGCCGCACGTTCTTCGAGGGCTACAACCACGACCCGCCCGAGACCAACCCCGGCGGGCCCTCGGCGATCGTCGAGCAGATGGAGCTGGCGGCGGCCTTCGCGAAGCGCACCGGGTTGCGCGTCTACCTGGGCGAGTTCGGCGCCGGGATCAACGCCGACATCGCGTCACGCGCGCGCTGGGCGCACACCGCGCGCGTCGAGGCCGAAAAGCGCGGCTTCGGCTGGGGCTACTGGGATTTCACGAGCAACTTCGCCGCCTATTCGTCGCTCGGCCTCGTCGGCAGCTGGATCCCCCAGATGAAGGCGGCCCTGCTGGACTGAGCCAGACCCGCGGCGTCTATGGATAGAGCCCGTCGGCGATGCCGTTGATGTACTTCTCGACGTTGGTGTAGCCGGTGTGGTCGAAGTCGCCGTTGGCGTCGCTGGGGTCCTTCGGGTTCAGGCCGTACTTGGTCTCCCACGCGTCGGGCATGCCATCGCGATCGGTATCGACCGGCGCGGTTCCGCCGTTCAGCGTGCCGTAACCGCTGTTCGCGAGCCCGGTCGCTGTCTGGTGCGTCCACAGGTCGCCGCTCTTGCCCAGCGACATGACGTCGGCGATCACCAGCGCGTCGACCTGATCGCGGTGCAGTGACGCGCCCGCGTCGGCGACGACCTTGGCGTAGGTATCGGCCGCGCTGGTCGTCGGGATCGCCAGCGAATCGGCCGACCAGGGTGCGGTCAAATGCGTCGTCGTGCCGGGGTAGCTGGTCATCGATCCGTTGAGCACGCCGTCGTTGTTGGTGTCGGCGAAGTTGCCGTCGATGTAAACCGCCTGGTTGTCCAGTTGATAGAAGTAGTTGCCGGCGCTGGTCGTGCGCGGCCCGCTGATGAAGTAGTTGTGAATCATGTCGTGAGAGAACAAACCCGCGGTGTTCCCGGCGGTGTAACCCGCTTGGTAGTTGTAAATGACGTTGTTCACGTATTGCGTGTTGGCCTTGGCCAGCGGGCAACGGTTGTGCGCGTTGGCGAACAGATTGCCGTACCAGGTGTAGGGACCGGTCTCGGTGTGCGCCGCGAATTGCTGGCCGATGGGATCCGCCGAGATCGACTGCTGGACGGTTATGTTCATCGCGCCGACGGAATCGATGTTGTTCCACTGCGCGAACTCGATCGACACGTGGTCGAAGATCATGGTGCTGGTGTTCAGCAGGTTGATGCCGCTCTTGGTGCTGTCCGAATCCAGGTCGCCCTGGCGGAAGCGCATGTAGCGAACGATGTCGTTCGACGCGCCCGAAAACGACACTTCGCGGCCCATGATGCCGACGCCGTCGCCGGGCGCCGTCTGGCCAGCGATCGTCAGGTTGCTCTTCGCCGAGATCGGCGTCGACAGCGAGATGTAGCCGCCGACGTCGAACACGATGATGCGATTGCTGGCGCTGACGGCGTCGCGGAACGACCCCGTGCCGGTGTCAGCCAGCGTGGTGACGTGATACACGGTCGTGCCGCGTCCGCCGGTCGCGACCTTGCCGAAACCGACTGCGCCCGGGAAAGCGACCGCCGGTCCGACCGTGCCGCCGGCGCCACCGCTGCCGGTGCGCCCGCCCGTACCGGCCGCGCCGGCGGTGCCGCCCGCACCGGTCGTGCCGCCGCCACCCGTACGCCCACCGGTACCGGCGCCCGCGCCGCCCGCGCCCGTGGCGCCGCCCTGCCCGAGCGCTCCGCCGGTCGAGCCAGCGTTGCCTGCCGCTCCCGAACCGCCGCTTCCAGGAGCCTGACCGCCGCTTCCTGAGGACGTCGAGCCGCCCGCACCGGTCTCACCGCTCCCCGTCTGGCCGCCGCCCCCGCAACCGGCGCCGCCGGCGGATACCGACATGGCCACCAACCAGACCGTCGTCGGCAACGTCAACGACGACGTCAGCAATGACGAGATCAGATCGCTCGATCGAAGCTTCACGCCGGACCTCCGGGGCAAAAGGTCGCATCGATGGTGCGGGCGGCGGAGTCGCAGAACTACCGTCCGCCGCCTCGCCCTTCGAACGCGGCTCGACCATACCTCGATTCACCCCGTCTCGCGGCACCAAAGACCCCATGCGGCGACTCGTTCGATCCGATCACCAGATCGACGGCTGCCAGACTGATTCTTCTGCGACGTCGCGTGTTTAGTGACGCCGGCCACCAAAGGGTGGTCGCGGGCGCCGCGCCGCCGCCTGCTCGTCCAACGCCGCCTCGGCGCGCCGCTCGGAGACCTGGCGGCGCTCTGCTTCGACCCGGTCGAAGCGCCTCTGCACCAGCTCGCGCGCCTCCCGCGCCGTCTGGTGCGCGCCCCGCGCGGCGGTCAGGCCCGCTTCCGCGTCGCGGAGCGGCCCCTCGCGGTGCGCCCGCGCGCGCTCGGCGCGGGCGGCGATCCCCTCGGCGAGCCGCCGCCAGAACCGCTCCCGGTCCGCCCCCCCGGCGGCAGTCCCGACGCGTGGCGCCGCCCCCCGCCGGGCGCGCAGGTCCTCACGCGCTGCGGCCAGCTCGACCTCCAGGCGCTCCTGGGCCTCCTGCGCTGCGGCGCGATGACGGAGCGCAGCGGCCAGCGCCTGGGCGGCGGCCTCCTCGGCGGCTTGCCGGACCGCAAGCAGGGTCTCCAGCGCCTCTGAACTGGACATTGAAACTCGTGTGGGGCGATCCTACCCTCGACGGGGATGAACGCCACCAGTCAGCAGATGGCCGCCCGGCGATACCGTATCGAGCGCTACCTGACCGAAGGCGGCATGGGAGCCATCTACGTCGGCAAGAAGCTGGGGCCCGGCGGCTTCGAGAAGGACGTCGTGCTCAAGCAGCTGCTTCCCGAGCACACGTCGCGGCCCGAGTTTCGGGATCTCTTTTTTCGCGAGGCGAAGATCTCCGCGACGCTCGACCACGCCAATATCGTCCACACCTTCGATCTGGTCGAATCCGACGAGTCGCTGTTCATCGTCATGGAGTACGTGCGCGGCGCCGACCTGCGCACGATCTGCCGGCGCGCCAAGCTGCGCCGCCGCCAGCTGGCGCCCGCCGCCGCGATCCAGATCGCGCTCGAGATCCTCGCGGGCCTCAGCTACGCGCACACGCGCCGCGATCCCAACGGCGTCTCGCTCGACATCATCCACCGCGACGTCTCGCCGTCGAACATCCTGTGCTCGGCGCAGGGCGAGGTGAAGCTGTCCGACTTCGGCATCGCCAAGGCAGCGACGCACTCGTCGGTCTTCTATCGCGTGCGCGGAAAGGTCGGGTACATGTCGCCCGAGCAGGCGCGCAACCAGCCGATCGACGCGCGCACCGATCTCTACTCCGTCGCGGTCTGCCTGTACGAGGCGCTGACCGGCGAGCGGCTGTTCGTCGGCGATCTCAGCACGCCGCCCGACGTGATCTACGGGCAGCCGATCGCGCCGACGTCGTACAAGCGGCCGGGGCTGCCGCGCGCGCTCGACCACGTGATGGCGACGGCGCTGGCGCCCGACCCCGACGATCGGTACCAGGATGCGCGCGCGTTCGCCGAGGCGCTGCGCCAGGTCGCGCACCACCACGGCATGTTGTCATCGGCGCCGCAGCTCGCAGAAGATCTGCGCGACATCCTGGGCCCGGATCCCAACCGCTGGCTGCAGGAGGAGGCCGATAGCTACCCGGCGCCCGACACGCAGAAGATCCAGTCAAAGGCGCTGGAGGGCAAGGAAGCGTCGTCGATCGGCGTCGTGGACTCGAAGGAGGTGTACACCGTCGGCGACGTGAGCTCGAAGTCGCCCACCGTCATCGGACACGGCGACGACGTCGACGAGCTGGACCTGGATTCCTTGCTGGCGCTCGCTCCCAAGGCGGCACCCGCGAGTCGATCCGCGCCGCAAGCGTCGTCGGTGTCGGGCGCGGGCGGCGGCAATTCGCCGCTGGCCATTCCGATCGACGACGGTGAGGACGAAGACGTGCCGACGTCGCGCTCGAAGCCGGTGGCGAGCGCGCGGGCGGGCGGGTCGGGGCGCGTTCCACCCCCGCCTCCGCCGCGCGTGACCGGCTCGGGGCGGGTGGCCGCGCCGCCGCCGCTGCCGGCCCCGAACCGCCCGCCTTCGGTGGTGCTCGAGTCGCCGTTCGAGGACGAGGAAGCGCTGTCGGAGATCGAGGAGTTCCCGTTCACCCCCGCGTCGTCGTCGGCGACGCCGCTGCCGATGCCTCCGACCACGGGCTCGCCCCCGCGAGGCACGCCCTACGCGAGCGCGTACGGCCGCGAGCCGTCGCTGCCGCCGCCGGGCGGGCGCGAGCGCGTTCCGACTCCGCACGCGCCCCATTTGCCGCCCCCCTCGGGGCGCGAATCGTCGCATCCCAACCGCACGCGCGAGCCGGCGCTACCCGCGCCGCACAACGGATTCGCGGCGCCGCCGCCCGCCTCCGGTGTGCCGGTGCCGATCGCGCGCCCCGCCGACAGTGCGCACTTCCCCTTCCGTCCAGCCCTGGCCCGCCCCGGCCCGCCCCGCGCCGTGGTCATCGCCGTCCTCTTGGCCGCCGCCGCCGGAGGTGCGAAGCTGGCAGCCATCGCCACTGACGGTGATCGCACCATGCTGGTGCACGGCACCGAAGCTGACGACCACGCCAAGCCGACTCCCCCCACGCCCTGATTGATGGATAAATCCGCCACCCGCGTCATCGACGTGAACGCCGCGATCGTGCGGCAGCGCGGGCGTGGCCGCTTGCTGGTGGTCAAGGGTCAGGATCGAGGCGAGTCGATCGCCGTCGGCGAGCTCGCGATCACCCTCGGGTCGGGTAGCGGCAGCGACGTGCTGTTGTCCGACCCGACAGTGTCGCGGCGCCACCTCAGCGTCGAGCCCGGCGACGACGGCGTGATCGTGCGCGACCTCGGGTCGACCAACGGATCGTTCGTGCAGGGCGCGCGTTTTCAGGAGCTGACGCTGGGCTTCGGCGCCGAGGTCACGATCGGACACACCATCCTGAAGTACGTGCCCGACGAGGAGGCGCTGGATCCGACGCCGGCCGACGAGGAGGCGTTCGGCTCGCTGGTGGGCCGCGATCCGAAACTGCGAAAGCTGTTCCGCCTGCTGGGCGACGTCGCGAACAGCGAGGCGACGGTGCTGCTCGAGGGCGAGACCGGCACCGGCAAGGAGCTGCTGGCCGAGGAGATCCACCGCCACAGCGCGCGGCGCGCGGGCCCGTTCGTGGTCTTCGACTGCGGCGCGGTGCCGAGCGAGCTCATCGAATCGGCGCTGTTCGGTCACGTGCGCGGCGCGTTCACCGGCGCGATCTCCGATCGGCGCGGCGCCTTCGCCGAGGCCCACGGCGGCACGCTGTTCCTCGACGAGATCGGCGAGCTGTCGCCCGAGGTGCAGCCCGTGCTGCTGCGCGCGCTCGACAAGCACGCGATAAGACCGGTGGGCGGCGCCAGCTACGAGAACGTCTCCGTGCGCGTGGTCGCGGCCACCAACCGCAACCTGCGCAACGAGATGAACGCGAAGCACTTCCGCGAGGATCTCTACTACCGGCTCGCCGTGGTGCGGGTGTCGGTGCCGGCGTTGCGCCAGCGCCTGGACGACATCCCGCTCCTGGTCGACCACTTCGTGCGGAAGTTCTGCGGCGATCGGCGCATCGAGATCGGCGCGCGCGATCTCGATCGCCTCAAGCAGCACGCGTGGCCGGGCAACGTGCGCGAGCTGCGCAACGTGATCGAGCGGGCGTGTGCCCTGTGCCATGGCGACATCCTGGAGATCGACGAGACGTTCGAGGTGCGGCCGGTCTCCGAGGCTCCGTCGGGCGGCGTCGATCTGGAGTTGCCGTTCAAGCAGGCGAAGGCGCGCGTGATCGACGCTTTCGAGCGCGAGTACATTCAGGCGCTGCTGAAACGCCACAAGGGCAACCTGTCGGCCGCGTCGCGCAGCGCCGAGGTCGACCGCAAACACTTTCGCGAGCTGCTGCGCAAGCACGGGCTGCGCGAGTCGCCCGACTCATGAAAACGCGCGGGCGGAGGCGGGTCCCCCGCCGGAGCTCATCGTTCTCATCATGAATTTCATCGATAAGCTGCGCGCGCGCGCCGCCGACCTCGGACGCAACCTCGGCCGCAATATCGGCCGCGAGGTCGCCGACTCGGGGCACGCGGCGGTCTATCTGCGGCAGCTCCTGCGCGGCAACTTCGCCGCACGCGAGCACGTGCAGGTGCCGCCCGACGAAACGCAGCCCACGCCGTCGGACCGCCCGGTGCTGCTGATTCACGGCTATCTGGCGACGCGCGGCTCGCTGCACCTGCTGGAACGCAACCTGTCGCGGCGCGGGCACGTGGTCATGAGCTACAAGCTCGGCCCGATCAACCTCGGCGACATCCGCGACTCGGCGGGGTTGATCGCGCGCAAGGTGGAGTCGATCGTCGCGCAGACCGGCGTCACCCAGGTCGACATCGTCGGGCATTCGATGGGCGGGCTCGTCGGGCTCTATTATTTGAAGCGACTCGGCGGGCGGCATCGCGTGCGCCGCCTCGTGCTGCTGGGCACACCCGCGCGCGGAACCTGGTCGGCGCTGTTCGGTCTCATCACCGCGCCGCTGGGCCTGGCCAGCTTGCAGCTGCTGCCGGGCAGCCCGTTTCTGCGCGAGCTCGAGGAGATGCCGCTGCCCGAAGGCGTCGATGTGGTTTCGATCGGCGCCGAGCGCGACTGGTTGGCTCCGCTCGGCAGCACCGTGCTCCAGGGCGTCCGCCACATCTCGGTAGCGACTGGACATTCCGGCCTGCTGGTCGAGGACGACGTCGCGAACGTCGTCGACGGAATTCTCCGACAATGAGCGAGCGTCACCGGCTCATTTTCAGGATGTTGACGCTTGCGACGGGCCAATATAAAATCGCTAAGTTTTGAGCACCTTTAGACCACCTGACGTCGTGCAAGGCGGGAGTCCTGCCGGGTCGGAGGCCGTGCAGTGGGCGTTGCGGTTCATCTCGGGCAAGTACCAGGGCGGTGAATTTCCTCTGCGTCCGCACCGCGAGATCGTCATCGGACGTTCGTCGGAGCTCGACATGGTGCTGGTCGAAGACATGGTGTCGCGCAAGCACGCGAAGATCACCACCGACGACAAGACCGTCAGCATTCAAGATCTCGGATCGACCAACGGGACCTTCGTCAACGGGGAAAAGATCCGCAAAGTCGAGCTCAAGGACGGCGACAGAATTCTGATCGGAACGTCCATCGTCAAGCTAGTGTACGTCGATGGTGAGAACACCAATGGTCTGTCCGAGACCGAGGCGCGCTCGCGAATGGCCGTGACCGCCAATCGTCGTCCGCCGACAAAGTCCATGTCGGGCAGCATCGAGGAGATCCCGCTGCCGGATCTGCTGCAATTGCTATCGACCAGCCGCAAGTCGGGCGTGTTGGTCCTGCGCTCCGACGGTGGCGTCGGCAAGCTGTACCTGCGCAAAGGGCAGATCTACTTCGCCAGCATCGACGACAGCTTCAACATGGGTCCGCGCAAGG
>CAZNCQ010000151.1:0-17109 GCA_964571275.1 uncultured Myxococcales bacterium | reverse complement strand
CTGATGAGGAGAGGCGTCGCCTCCCTCGGTCCGACGTATCCAACAATCCCACACATCCTGCCCGGAATTTTACAGGAACTATCGTCCGTTTGCCCGCGTTGTGCGCGGGTGGGTGATTTCTCCGTCTCTTTTTGTGCAAGAGGCCCGAGCGGCCCGCGTCTTGGGGATAGAGGCCACCATGGATGAATCGGTTCAATCGGTAGAAGGTGCCCCTCGGGCGGGGCGGGCGCGACCGACCAACATCAACGTGATCTTCTCCCTGACGGTCATGCCGCACGAAAAAGGGCTGCTGCGGCGGGCACGCCGCCTCGTCGGCAGCGAGGCCGATGCGCGCGACCTGGTACAGGAAACCCTGGAGCGCGCCCTGCGCACGTTCCACGCGTTCCGTCCCGGGACGGCGGTCTGGGCCTGGCTGCGCACGATCATGAACAGCGTCTGGATCGATGGCTGGCGCCGCCGGCAGGCCGCGGCGAAGATCTGTCACCTGCCGTCGGTCGACCTGGCCGCCTTCGAGCCCGAGGCGCCGGCGGTGGAGCGGCCCGACGAGGAGATCCTCGAGCGCCTACCCGCCGCGATCGCGCAGCTGCCGCCGATCTTCCGCGAGGTGCTGGAGCTGCGCCTGCAAGCGAACCGCTCGTACGGCGAGATCTCGGACATGCTCGGCATCCCGTCGCGCACCGTGGGCACGCGCATCCTGCGCGCGCGCCGCCAGCTGCGTGCCATCCTCGAAGATCAGATCGCGGAGGCGGCGGAGGCGCTGCCCGCCGGGCCCGCGCCGATGCGCGCGCGCCGCGAGGTGCGCGCGCGCGAAGCGGCTCGGGCGGATTAGAGGCTGATGCCCCAGCGGGTCGCCAGATAGGTCGACACCGCGGTCCGCTCGTCGGAGGTGAGCGCCGTCGAGTAGATGATGATCTCGGCGATGTCGCCCTTGAAGCGCGATGAGCGGGTGCCGCTGTCGAGAGCCTGGAAGGCGCGGCCGACGTAGCCCTGCAACAGGCCCTGAATCGGGTCGGTGTCGGTGTCGGACAAGATCGCGACGCCATTGCTGAAGCAGGCGTGGCCCGCCGAGCCGTCGAACAGATCGATGTCCAGCGACGCGACCGGATTGGCCATCGAGAACAGCGCCGGCATCATTTGTGGCGTCTCGCAGTTGTCGCCGTCGACGGTGATGTACGGCCCCGAAAGCAAGTAGGGAGGCATGTACCCCAACCAGTAGGCCGAGTGGTTGTACTGGGAGCAGTCGGTAGAGAGGAGCGCGGGATTGAGCGCGGTCCCGAGAACGTAGCCTTCCGCTGCCGACTGGCGCCGCTCGACGACGAAGATGGTGTAGTCGCTGCCGGTGAGGGCCGTGTCGAGATCGATCTGCAGTACGCCGCTCGCGTCGTCGTTGCCGGCTGCGTCGAAATAGATGGCGTTGCGACCTCCGAGGGGCGTCGTGCTGTTGCAGAGCGGGCCGCTCTTTCCCAGCGCCGGCTTGATCTGGGTGCCGATCATGCCGCGATTCGCCCACGCCATGACCCGTCCCGCGTCGCAGGTGATGCCGTAATCGGCGGCGAACCAGTAGCTGAGCTTGTCGGGATGGATCGTGCTTGGGCATCCGGCGCCGCATGCGCCGGCCGTGTCCGAGGCGTCGGACGACGGCATCGCGTCGTCGCCAGCCTCGGTCGCAGGCAGGTCCGGCGCCACGTCCGGAAGGACGTCTGGCGCGAGGTCGGGGGCCAGGTCGGGTGCCAAGTCAGGTTGAACGTCCGGCCGAACATCGGCGCTCGGGCCAGTGTCGCGGGCGCTGTCGCCGGCATCACCCGCGTCGGGAGGCGGCGTGGTCATGTCACCGTGCATGTCCGCCGCGCCGGTGTCGGTACGATCCGCGCCACCCTCCGCAATCGTATCGGTGCCGGTATCCTTCCGGTCGACGGGTGTGTCGACGGACTGGTCCGGCCCGGTATCCAGCTTGGCCTTCACGTCGAGCCCCTGATCGACGCTGCCGTCGCTCCCCTGCGGCGTGCCGCTGCTGCTGCTGCAGGCCGCGAGGGCGACCGAAAGCGCGACGCTCGCGAACAGACATTCGAAACGCGCGGAGGATGATCTTTTCATCGTGTCCTGGGTGTGTTTGGCGGGGGCGTGCCGGGCGCCTCGCGCGGCGCCCGCAGAGTGGCCGGGGCGGCACTCTATCACGCCTGTTTGTCGCGGATCGACGCTACTCGCAGACGGTCTGGCTGCAGCTGTCACGGAGCTTGATGATGGTGACGGCGGTGCCGGCGGCGACGATCACGCCGAGGCCGGTCCAGAACCACCAGCGCCGCCAGATTGGCCGCGCCGGCGAGCCCTGGTCGGCGGCGGGGGGCGCGAGCGGCGGCGACTCGATCGCTGCCGGAGCGGCGTCGGGGACGGTCATCGCGATGGTCACGCCCGCCTGGACATCGATCGATGTGACCCACAGGGGTCTCCCCGGCCGATCGATCGACAGGCTGTGCATCCCCGGCTCGACCCAGATCGGTTGTTCGAAGGGCGTGAGGCCGGCCGTCTCACCATCGACGCGGACCATGGAGTTGGCCACGACCTGCGCCAGATCGACTGCCGCCAGTTGCTTGCCGAGGTTCGCGACGCTCGCCTGGGCCTGCGTGCGCACCGCTACGCTGGCGTCGGGCGCCTGGCGGAGAAACGCGCTGAAGTGCTGCATCGCCCGCGCGCGCTGAGCGAGCGCCTCCTCGCACAGACCCATGTTGAAGAACAGCTTCGGGCTGGGAAACACCTGGTGCGCCTCGCGGTAGGCGCTCAACGCCGCGGCCGTTTGGCCGGCGCGAAAGAGCTCGTTTCCTTGATTGAGCAATTCTTGGGCGTGCAGGCGCGCCGCCGTTGTGGCATCGGGTTCAGCGACACCGGCGTCATTTTGCGCGAGCGCTGGCTGGATGACGATGGCGCTTGCGAGCACACCGACGAACCCACGCCCACCGACGGTGGCGAGCAGGCGCAACACCGCGATCAGCGGGGTGCGGTCGCGGCCGATCGCATGCGGGAACACCTGATCAGTTTAGACCAGGCCATTGCTGACGTCTCCGAGTCGTGATAATGGAAGGCGCAAATTAGTTGGAGGCGGCAATGAAACGAAGCTGGTCGTCGGGTGCCCTGTACGTCGGCTTGTTGTTCGCAGTCGGTTCCACGCTGGCAGGCTGTGCGACGCTCGAACCCGATGTTCCGCTGACCCCTCGCCCGACCGCGGTCCAGGAGAAATCGCTGGTGGTCGACACCGTGAAAGGCTCTGGACCGGTGGTTCAAGATCTGAAGCCGCTCGTCGATCAGACGGCGGCGTCGGCGTTCGCCAAGACATTCGGGGCCTCGAGCGCCGACGTCGAGTACGCGGGCGGCGTCACTTGCTTCAAGAACGGGTGCCTGATCGAGGTGACCTACCGCGATGTCTGCGTCGAGAAGGCGGCCACGAATCGACTGCGAAACTTCCCGGTGCCGCTGCGGAGCTGGCCGGGCGTGATCTACCACAGCCCGCCGGTCACGCTGACCGGGGGCAAGGTGCAAGAGACCTGGGCGTTGCTGCTGCCCGATCTGGCCGCTGACGACAACCGCGGGCGGTTCCAGCGGTTCGCCGAGGGGAAGATGCTCGACACGTCGATTCGACCCCTCGTCTGCACGACCCCGAACACCGGTACGACCCAGCAACCTGCTCCAACCCAGGGGGTGAAGTGATGCGTCGGCTGATTCTCTGCGCTCTGACCTTGTCGTTCGCGATCGCGGTGTCCAGTTCGGCGGACGCGGCGGTGCACCGGCTGACCAACGTTCACGGCTCGTCCTGCCAGTCGGGAGATCCGCAGAATCAGCCGGTGTTTTATTCGGACACCGGAATCATGGTGAAGACCGGAACCGATCCGACGGCGGTCGTGTCGCTGGCGTGCTCCGTACCGTGGTCGCAGGACGCCAGTCTCACCCAGTCGCTGCAGAAGGTGGTGGTCACGCTCGACTGGACCAGCGTGCCGGTGTCGGGAACGGCTCCGGCGTTCAATCCGAGCTGCATGTTCTATTTCATCACCAACAACAACGGTGAGCTCTGGATTCCGTTGACCCAGGTCAACAACCCCGGGACCGCGAATCCCGAGTACGTATTCAACTCGCAGATCAGCTTGTCGGGGACGCCGCTGCCAGGCTACGGCACCGTGATCGGTTCGGCGCTCTTCTGCAACAACGTGCCGGTCGGCGTCGGCGTCTTCGGCTACACCATCGACACTTGCTTCAGCTCCGGTCTCCTCAGTTGCTGAATCGCTGCGCCCGCGCGAGCGGGTGCGGCGACTAGCAGCCCGGCGGACGGCACGACGTGGCCGCCAGGGTGAGGTCGATGAGCGGGCAGTAGTTCCTGTCGCCCGAAGCCGCGAGGAGCCAGTTGAAGCGGCACGAGACGGAGGCCGCCGGCAACGTCGCGCAGGCGGCCAGGCAGGTCGGTTGATCGCCGAGGCAGACGCCGGCCCATGCGGCGCAGAACTTCCCGCACGGCGTTCCGTTCACGTCGCAGCTGTTGGTCGTGGACGTGGTACCGCCACTCGGCCCAGCTATCTCGCACTGAGCCTGGCGCTGGTCCAGCGACATGGCCGCGGCCATCGTCACGTGGGCCCCGCGGCAGGCGATGGTATCGCCGCGATCGGCGGAGCCGGTGCCCGCCGTCCAACCAGCGAGCGTGCAGTAGCGCTGGCACTGGGGGACGTCGGTGTAGATGCCGAAGGTCGAGCACGCGCCTGCGAAGTTGTTGCAGTAGGCGGTACACGCGTCGTTCAGCGTGAACGTCGGTACGTCGGGAGTCCCGCTCGGCGGGTCGCAGGTTCCGGCGTCGATCGCGCCGCCCGCGCCAGTGGCGTCGCAACCGCCGGCACCGAGCCCGGAGTCGTCTCCGCCCGCGCCGCCCGCGCCCGCGTCGGCGTTGCCGCCCGCGCCGGTGATTGTCTCTCCGCCCATACCGCCCGAGCCACCCGCGCCGGTCATGCCACCGAGGCCGGTCATACCGCCTTCGCCGCTCGTGCCACCGGAGCCGCCGCTGCCGCCCGGTTCGCCGGTGACGCCGCCGTCCGTCTCGAGCGTCGGACAGGGGGTCACAGGCCCTGTGTAGGGCGACAGCGTCACAAGGACCGTGTCGCCGACGATCGTGTACGGCTGGGGATCGAGCTCGTTGCTCAAGGTGATGTAGCCGCCCGAGCAGCCCCAAACCGTGATGGTGATCTTGTCGCCTTCCAGGTCGTAAAGACCGATGCGCGAATCCAGGCGAGAGAGCTGAAGCGATCTCTTCACGTCGTGGAGGTTCACCACCAGCTTGTCGATCTCCGCCGGCTGGACGTCCGATTGGAACGAGACCGTCGTGACGCGATGACAGCCCGCGAGCCCGCTCAGGCCGGCGAGCGCGACGAGCAGGGACAGCATCGGCAGAATGGGGAGACGCGCGCGTTTCATCACAGCTTCTCGATCAACACGGGGGCAGGGGTTGCCGGCTTCGCCGGCGGCGGGGCGACGGGGATCGGTTCAATCGCAGGCGTGGCGGGCTCGGCCCTGGGCGCGGCGGATGCTGTCGCGGCAGGGACCGCCGCCGTGGGAGCGCTCGCCGTGCTGCTCTTTCCAGCCTCGCGCCGCGGCCGTTGTTCGCGTTTCGGCGCGGCGAGCGTGCTGGCCGTCGCCGCGTGCCGCTCCGGGACCCGCGGTTTGTCGACGGTCGGAACGGGGCTCGCTCCCATCGGTGGCGGTGCCGCCGGTTGCGTGGCCGCCGGTGGCACCGCGGCCGTCCGCGGCGCCGCCGGCACGATCGTCAACCCCGGCGATCCCGCCAGCGGCGAACCCGCGTTCGGCGAGCCCGCCGCCGCATTCGCGCCGCTGCTCTGCGTCGCCTGCCACACCCGCGGTTCCGGCGGCGCCGGACGCGTCCGCATCAGCGCCACCACGCCAGCCGCCACCGCGAGCACGCCGGCCGACGCCAGCACCTCGCGCCGCACGAACCAGGAACGATGCACCTTTCGCGTGACCGGTGGAGCTGGCGTCATGGCGGCTCCCTGGCCCTCGAGCGCTTGCAGGAAGGCCTTTACCGAGGGGAAGCGCGCCTGCCGATCCTTCGACAGCGCGCGCTCGATCGCGGCGACCACGTGGACCGGCACGTGCGGCGAGATGCTGGCGAGCGGCGCGGGCGGCTCGTGCACGATGCGATAGAGCACCGTCGACAGGACCTCGCCGCCGAACGGGTGCTTGCCGCCGAGCATCTCGTAGACGATCGCGCCCAGCGAGAACTGATCGGACTCGGCGCCGACGTTCTCGGCGCTGCCGACGGCCTGCTCGGGCGCCATGTACTGCGGCGTGCCCAGCAGCGTGCGATCGTGGGTCACGACCATCGACGGGTTCGACCGCTTGGCCAGGCCGAAGTCGACCAGCTTGACCCGCTCGGGCTCGCCGTCGTGCTCGGGCAGCACGAAGATGTTCTGCGGCTTGAGATCGCGGTGGATGATCTGGTGCCCATGCAGCGTGCTCAGCGCTGAGACGACCTGGCGCACCAACCGCAGCGTGCGCATCAGCGACATCGGCCCCAGCGCCATGATCTGCGCGAGATCGACGCCGTCGAGGAACTCCATCACCAGGCAGGGGAGGCCGTCGCTGAGGTGACAGAAGTCGATCACGTTGACGATGTTGGGGTGGCTGAGCCCCGACGCGATCAGCGCCTCGCGCTGGAACCGCGAGAACGCCTGCGCGTTGTCGGCCAGGTCCGATGACAGCAGCTTGGCGGCGTACCGGCCCGCGAGCCGCGCGTGCTTGACCTCGTAGACGTCCCCCATTCCTCCGCGCCCGAGAAAGCGCACCACCTGGTAGGTGCTGTCGAGGGGCGTGCCCGGCGCAAGCAAGGGCCGATCGCGGCCACCGCCGTGTCCGCTGTTGGGCGTCGTCGGCTGCGAGGTGATGCCCTGGCGCCCGAAGGGCTCCGTCTCAATCGAGCGCGTGACTTGCACCGACGACGCCACCAGCGGCGCGGCCGCCGCGACCAGCTCCGTGCATTTGTCACAGCTCGAGAGGTGCTCCTCGACGCCGGGCAACTTGGCCGGCGGCAGCTGCCCCGAGGCGAAGTCGAGGACCTCTTGCTCGTCGAGGCAGCCCCGGTGCGGCTCGCTCGCGGAATCGTCGACGGGCTTGGGCATGGAAGACGCCTGCGCTTTGACGGTAACACCGCCCCCCGCGTCCTTCAACGAAGGCGCCAGGCGAAGCGCATAGGCGTATACTGCCCCACCACCGTCGTGTCCACGTCCACCCATGAGGGGCTCTTCGGCCTCTTCGCCGCCGGCTTCGGTGCCGAGCTCGGGCCCGGAGCCCGCCCGCCGACCACCGATGAGGTGCAAAAGACCGAAAGCGCCCTCCGTGACATCCTCGCGGCCGCCCTGGCCGCGCACGGCCACCTCGCCGCCGACGAGGGGCGGTTCCTCGCCCACCTGGCGCGCCACATCCCGCCCGCGCCCGAAGACTGGCCGCCCGCCCTCGCGCGCGTCCATGCGGCCGACCTCTATCTTGCCTTCGCCTGCGCAGACCAGGTCCCGGGCGCTCTGGCGGTCTTCGAGGGCAGCTGCGGCGGCATCATCGACGGCGCGCTCAGCGGCCAGGCCACCGCCGCCTTCGCCGACGATGCCAAGCAGCTGGTGCGCGAGAAGCTGTTCATCGGCAGTGACACCGGGGGAGGCGACGGGGATGAGCCGACCGCCGGCCCGCGCATCCTCTCCTACGCCGGCCGCGGGCCCCTGGCCGCCTGGGTCGCGGTCAGTGCCCAGCGGACGGCGCTCTCGCTGCGGCGCAAGGAGGCCTCCGCCCAGGCTCGCCATCGCGCCGCCGCGGCTGAAGAGTTCGCCGCGTCGGTACATCCGGAGCTGGCGTATCTCAAGAGGACGTATCGGGCCGCCTTCGTGACCTGCTTCGAGGAAGCGTTCGCGGCGCTGACCAACCGCGAGCGGACCCTGCTCCGGCTGCACCTGGTCTCGCGCCTGCGCCTCGAGCAGATGGCACCGATGTTTCAGGTCAACATCTCGACGGTCTCCCGCTGGCTCGCGGGCGCTCGAGAGAGCCTGCTCACGCAGACTCGCGAAGGTTTGAGCCGCCGCCTTCATCTTTCGCCGGGGGAGTTCGACTCGCTGGCCCGCCTGCTGCGCAGCCAGATCGATGTCAGCCTGGTACGCCTGCTGGCCGAGCGGCCGCCGAGCAAGTCCTGATCGAAAACCTTCCTGCTGCGCATCGCGAGCCCCTGTGCCCCCCCGGGATGACGGCGAGGTCCTTCATTTCAAAGACGCGGCCCGACCGGGCGTTTGCACAGAAAGAGCGATTTCTTTGCCTGGCCTCGCGAATATTTCGCCCGATGGTCGTTGAACGTTTTCTGCAGGAGGCCATCCAGGAAGGCGAGACGGCCCCACTGGCCGGACCGGACCCGTGCAACGGGCCGAGCCAGGTGGTCGTGACGACACCTACACGCGGGCGGTTGGCCCCGGAGGCGGACTCCCGGTAGACGCGAACGGGGTGCGCGGCGCGGCCGGCCGTCGACGGGTAGCCCACGCTCGACCGTGCTCGATCTCGCGCACGGCGTGATATCTTCGCGCCCCATGATCGACCACATCAGCTTGCGCGTGCAGGATTTCTCGAGGGCCGTCGACTTCTACAAATCCGCGCTCGCTCCGCTCGGGTACAAGGTTCTGATGGAGTTCCCGAACACGGCGGGCATGGGCGCCGATGGCAAGCCCGACCTTTGGATCATGCAGTCGGAGCAGTCGCCGAACCCGACGCACATCGCGCTCAACGGTGAGCGTCCGCAGATCCAGGCATTTCACGCGGCGGCGCTGGAATCGGGCGGAACCGACAACGGTCCCCCGGGATTGCGGCTCGACTATCACCCGAACTACTTCGCGGCGTTCGTCCTCGATCCCGAAGGGAACAACATCGAGGTCGTCTGCCACGCGCCCGAGGGCGCGACGGCGGCGCCCAAGTCGGGTGCGAAGAAGTCGGCGGCGAAGAAGTCGGCGAAGCCCGCGGCCAAGGCGTCGGCCAAGGGGGCGAAGAAGCCGGCCGCGAAGAAGCCGGCGAAGAAGGTCGCCAAGGTCGCGGCCAAGCCGGCCAAGAAGAAGCGTCGCTAGCCGTCAGGCCGCAGGCGCCGGCGCGCCCGCCGTCCGTCACGTCGAAATCGTTGGGAACCTGCGCGGGCGGGACGCTGTCCCTCCGCCATGACGGTCGCGGTTGAACGCAACGCGCAAAGCACGCGAGGTCGATTTCGAATCATCGCCTGGCTGACCGCCTGGTCGATCGGCGGCGCGATGGCGCCGACCGGCTGCTCCGTCGATCGCGACGACAGCTACGAGCTGCTCCGCCGCTGCGACGATCGCGCGCCGGGCGAGCCGACGCCGCTGCGCTACGCCGCCGGCGATGACGCGGGCGCGGCACGCGTGCGGCGCCTCATGTCCGACGAGCTGTCGGGCGAGCTGCTACGCACGTTCGCGATGGCGCGCCGCCTGGTGGCCGCAAGCGCGCCGCGGTCGTCGGTGCGGCGCGCCCGTGCGCGGTCCCCGCTCTACGTGGCGCTGGGCGCGAGCGATCTCGATCGGGGACGGTCCTATCGCGATCGAGAGCTGCGCGCCCTCGGGTTGCGGCGCGTGATCCCGGCCGACGCGCCGATCATCTGGATCGAAGACGTGCCCGCGCGCTGCGAGGAGGGCCGGATGCTGGCTGCGGCGCAGCCCGCGTCGGGCGTTTCGGATCCGGCGCTGGTCGACGCCCTGGTGCTCGATCAGATCGTGAGCGGCTTCGGCAAGGCGATCCTCGGCCTGGTCGCGCCCGGGCCGGTCTCGGTGATCGACGGCGCACCCACGGTGGTCGATCCGCTCGGCGAGGGGTATGCGACGTTTCTCGAGGTCGTCGCCGCCGAATGGCGCTCTCGCGACGGCGATCGCGCGATGGCCGACGCGCGGGTGGTGTTGCAAGCGGCGCACCGGTTCGCGGCCGTGCGCAGTTACACGGGGGTCGCCGCCTTTCGCGACTTTGCCGAGCGCGTGTCGCTCTCCTCCGGCGAATCCCCACGATCGATTCGGGTGAGCACCTATGAGGTCGTCCGCGACCCGCTGGTGATCGCGGCCTTTCTTCATCGGCTGGCGGCGTCGGAGGTGGGGCACCGGCTCGCGCCCGACGAGATCTATCGGCCGATCGTCTCGGAGCTGCCACCGCCCGGCATCAGCCCAGGCCGCCTGCTGGGCGCGTTCCGGAACTTCCAGGCAAAGCTGCTCTGGGCGTGGAACCGCGCGGTGCTCGCGGAACGTCCGCCGCTCGACCTCATCGATCTCGTCGCGGCGTACGCCGACGCGTTCCCGGCTGAACGCGCCCAGGTCATCCGAATCTTCCTGGTGACGACGGGCGGTTTGACCGTGCAGCCCGGCGGCGTCGACGACGAGGGATCGCCGGACGATGTCGCGTCTCGCTTGGAGACGCTGGCCACGCATCTGCGGCTCGGCGACATGGACCTGCGCGTCGGGTTGCGTGCCGCCGTGCCGTAGCGACACCCGGTTTCGGGCATGGTCGCGCTAGCGCTGCCGATCGAGCGCGCGGCGCTCGCGCCGCTCCGCGCGCAGCTGGTCCTTCTCGTCGCGGCGCTTTTCCCGGAGCTCCCGTCGCTGGCGGCGGTGGGCGTCGCGATCGCTCTCGCCGGGCAGCCGCATGCGGATGTCGACGCCGCCCATGAACACGAAGCCGTGCACGCGCAGCAGTGGCGCGTCGGCGTCCGGGTGGATCGGCGCGCGGTTGACCTCCTGAAACCCGCCCATGATCGCCGACCCGTGCGTCTCGACCGCCAGCCCCGGCGGCACGATGATCTCGGTGCCGCCCATCACCGAGAAGATCTCGATGTCGATCGGGCCGGGCGGGAAGCGCGCCTCGCGCAGGTCCAGGTGCGCGCCGCCCATGAACGTCACCAGACGCAGGCGCCGCGGCATGCTCCACGAGCCGCGGCGATCGACGCCGCCCATGATCGCCAGCATCGTCTGCTCGGCGCGAACCTGCGACGCCGGCACCAGCGCGGGCGTGATCTTGGTCGCGGGCGCCGTCGCGGGCGCCGCTGCCGGCAGCGCCGGCAGGTCGGAGAGCAGGGCGTCGATCTCCGCCGGCGACTCGGACGTGTGGGCGAGGGTGATGCGTCGTTCGAATTCATCCACGTCGAGCACGTCGTGAGCGAAATGCTCGGAGAGCGCGGCGATCACGCGGTCGCGGGTCTCGCGCGCCTCGGCCAGCGTCAGTCGGTTGTCGGGAGCCATGGATGCAGCATACTGCGTCGCCGCCGTTCGATCATCGTCACGCTGTGTGACTCCAGTTGTCTCGTTGACGCTCGATCACACGTAGATTCGGTGATGAAGCGGAAACCATCGATCCACTAATGACCGCAGGCGGATAACTTTTTCGCACCTTCCGCCGAGCTCGAATCGCTCTCGCTCCAGCGCTGTCCCCTTCCAACCCCGGCCCCCCGGTCCGGGGGAGAACAAAAATGAATAACCTCGTTCGCTCGCTCGCACCCCGCTCTCTATCGGTCTTTGCTTCGTCTCTTCTGCTTCTGTCGGCGCTGCTCGGAGCCGGTTGTGGCCGAGACTCCCTCGATCGAATTCCAACCAGTACGCCCGACGGCCAGGCGGGTGACGGCTCGGCCGACGGAAGCTCGACCGACGGCGGCGCCGACGGCAGGACCGACGGCGGCAGCGACGCGATGGCGACGATCCGCTCGATCAGCATCGACCCGCCGACCGCGACGCTGGTCAAGGGCTCGACGCGCGCGCTGGTCGTGACCGCGGTTTACAGCGACGGGACCAGCGGCGACGTGACCGCACGATCCATGTTCTCGACGTCGGCCGCGACGGTCGCCAGCGTCGGCACCGGCGGCCTGGTCACCGCGGTCTCGGCCGGCACGGCGACGATCACGGCGACCCTGGGCGGCCTCAGCGCCACGGCGGCGATCACCGTGAGCGCCGCGACGGTCACCGCGATCGCGATCCTGCCCGAGACCGCAGCCACCGCGGTCGGCACGACCGTCCCGTTCACGGCCGATGCCACGCTGAGCGACGGCACGCACCAGGACGTCACCGGGTCGGCGACCTGGATGTCGAGCGCGACCACCGTTGCGACCGTGGTGGGCGGCGTGGCGACGGCGGTGAAGGCCGGCACGGCGACGATCACCGCGGCCTTCGGCGGAGCGACCGGCACGGCGACGCTGACGGTCACGGCGGGCACGCTCACGTCGATCCAGGTGAGCCCGGTCGATCCGACCGTCGGCGTCGCCACGACGATTGCCTTCACCGCGACCGGTATCTATTCGGACGGCACGCGCGCCGATCTGACCAACATGGCGACCTGGTCGAGCTCGGCGGCGGCGGTCGTCTCCATCAGCGCCACCGGCCGCGCGCAGACGCTGACGCGCGGAACGTCGACGATCACCGCGACCTTCGGCGGGCTGACCGGCTCGAGCACGGTCACGGTGACGCCGTCGCCGCTGGTCAGCATCGCGGTCACGCCGCTCACCTCGACGCTGCTGGTGGGCGGGACCGCCGCGCTGCTGGCAACCGGGACCTACGCAGACGGCAGCATGGTCGACCTCACGGCGAGCGTCGTCTGGTCGTCGTCGGCGGCGACGACCGCGTCGGTCTCGAACGCCGCGGGCACCGCGGGCACCGTGACCGGCCTCGCGGTCGGGACTGCGAGCATCAGCGCGACGTCGGGGACGATCACGGGCCAGGCGATGGTGACCGTTTCGCCGGCGCGTCTGGTCAGCATCATCGTGAACCCGGCGACCGCATCGATCCCGGCCGGCACCACGGCGACGCTGACCGCGACCGGTCTGTTCTCGGACATGAGCACGCGCATCATCACGACCCAGGTCGCGTGGACCAGCGCGCCCGAGGCGGTCGCGACGGTGTCGAATGCCCCCGGCACGGTCGGCGTGGTGACCGGGGTCGCCGTCGGCACGGCGACGATCACCGCGACGCTCGACGGCGTCACCGGCACCGCGACGGTCACGGTGGTCGCGGCGACGCTGCAGTCGATTGCGGTGACCCCGGCCAACGCCACCACGACCGCGCTTCTGCGCTCGAGCTACAAGGCGACCGGTACGTATTCGAACGGCACGACGGTCGACATCACGACCGACGTGACCTGGGCGACCGGCAACCCGGCGATCGCCGCCATCAGTAACACCGCCGGCGCGCAGGGGCAGCTGGTCGCGCGCACCAACGGCACGACGACGGTGACGGCGACACTGGGCACGATCGTCGGGACGACCAACGTCACGGTCGTCGGGCGCGTGGTGGTCTCGCTGTCGATCGCGCCGATCGCGCCGACGGTGCGCCTCGGCACCGGCAACGTGCGCTTCGTGGCGACCGAGATCTTCAGCGACGGCACGCAGGCCAACGTGAGCGCTCAGTCGGTGTGGACGTCGTCGACGCCGGCGATCGCGACCATCAACAACGCGAACAACCGAGGCCTGGCGACGCCGGTCGCCGCCGGGACGACGACCATCACGGCGACGTTCATGGGCCTGACGGCGACGACGACGCTGACGGTGACCAATGCGGTCATCACCTCGATCAGCGTGACGCCGATAGCGCCCGTCGTGCCGGTCGGCACTGTGACGCAGTTCACGGCGACCGCGATCTTCTCCGACGGCACGACCCAGAACGTCACCGGCGCCGCGACCTGGGTCTCGAGCGCCCCCGGCGTGCTGGCGGTGACCACCGTCGGTGGTGCGCGGGGCCGCAGCACCGGTGTCGCCGCCGGCACGGCGACCGTGACGGCCACGTTCATGGGCATCTCGGGCAGCACCACCGCGACGGTGACCAACGCCGTCATCACGTCGATCTCGGTGAGCCCGGCGGGCGTGACCCTGGCCGTCGGCGCGCGACGGCAGTTCACCGCGCAGGCGATCTTCTCCGACGGCACCTCGCGCGACGTGACCGCGACGGCGACCTGGGTCTCGATGCAGCCCGCGATCGCGGGCGTCAGCGACGTGGCGGCGACGCGCGGCCAGGTGACCGCGGTGGCCGCGGGCACCGCCACGATCCAGGCGACGTTCGGCGGGCTCAGCGGCTCGGTGATGGTCACGGTCTCGCAGGCGACGCTCGCCAGCATCCAGGTGACGCCCTTCAACGAGATGGTGTCGATCGGGACGACCTTGAATTTCGTCGCGACCGGCCTGTTCAGCGACGGGACCTCGGCCGACCTCACGGCGGCCGCGAGCTGGACGTCGTCCGATCCGACGGTCGCCGCCGTCAGCAACGCAGCGGCCACCCGCGGCGTGACCACGGCGCTCGCGGCCGGGATGGTGACGCTCACCGCGACCTCGGGCGGCATCAGCGGCTCGACCGTGCTGACGGTGACCGCGGCGACGGTGACGGCGGTGCAGGTGACGCCGTTCAACCCGCGCTTGCCGGCGGGCTTCGCGCAGCCGCTGGTCGCGACCGCGCTGTTCTCCGACGGGACCAACCGCGACGTCACCGCGGCCGCGACCTGGACGTCGATGTCGCCGGCGGTCGCGACGGTGAGCGATGCCGTCGGAAGCAAGGGTCAAGTGACCGCGGTCGCCGCGGGCGCGTCGACGATCTCGGCGGCGTTCTCGGGCCGCACGGGCAGCACCACGGTAACCGTCACCGCGGGGACGCTGGCGAGCCTGACGATCGCGCCTGCGAACCCGACGGCGCGCGCCGGCTCGTCGGTGACGTTCACGGCGACCGGCACGTTCAGCGACGGGAGCACGCTGGACGTCACGGCGTTCGTCACCTGGACGTCGAGCAACACCACGACCGCCGACGTCAGCAACGCGAACGGGTCGCGCGGCCAGGCGACGGCGTTCGTGGCCGGCACCACCACCATTCAAGCGCAACGCGGAGCGGTCACCGCCACCACCACCCTGACCGTGAACTGACCGAGCCTGCTGGCTTTTGGGAGACCAAGAAAGATCCATGACGCTGACAACCGATCGCCCCCTCCGTCGTCTGTTCCATCTTGTCCCTTACCCTCTGCTGATCGTGGCGGCGCTCGCCGGCGACCGGCGAGCTGCCGCCGCGCCTGGCGGGCCGGAAGAGGCGGGCGCCCCGGAGGCGACCGCCACGGCGGCGGTTCCGCCGCCGGCGGGCGAGCCGGAAGGGCCGAGCCTCGACGATCCTGCGGTCTTCTTGCCGTCGCTCGACGGGCCGGTCGGGCTCTATCACATGTCGACCGCCGACGTGGGGCCGGCGCACCACCTGCGCTTCGGTCTGCACGGCGAGTACTTCAAATCGAGCTCGTTCCTGCTGAGCGGCGACGACGATTCGATGCTGGCCGGGCAGTTCACGCTCGGATTCACGCCGAACCAGTACTTCGAGATCTTCGGCGGCATCCTGACGACCAGCAACCGCAACGCGCGCGACCCCAACGAGATTGGCCGCACGGATCCGGAGGTCATTCGCACGCACGGCGATCTCTTGATCGGTCCCAAGGTGGTGCTGCCGGTCGCGACCGGGACGTCGATCGGCCTCGAAGGGGGGCTGCGCTTCCTGGCCTCCGCGTCGAGCCTGTCGTTCTCGCCGAGCTCGACGTCCGCGTGGATCGGGCCGCTGGCCACGTTCGACCTGCGTCCGATCGCGCGCGTGCCGCTGCGGATTCACATCAACGCCAACTACTACTTCGACAACTCGGACAACGTCTACGATCTGACCGGCACGACGATCTCGTCGCGGTTGGCGGCCAAGTTCGCGTACGGCATCGGCTCGTCGCGCGCGCGCTTCGCGGCCGGCCTGGACGCGCCGCTCGAGAAGTGGACGGGGCCGCTGCCGCTGCGGCCGTTCGTCGAGTATCACGCCGAGATCGTGACCGCCGATCCGGACCCGGTGCTGAAGGACGTCGTCGGCGCCGGCGGTCCGCGCGATCGCCAGTGGTTGACGGTCGGGTTGCGCGCGCAGGTGTATCGGGGCGCGACGCTCGACGCGGGCGTCGACGTGCGGCTGCAGAACGCCGGCTTCATGTACGAGCCGCCGCTGCCGCCGGTGAACGTCATCTTCGGCGCGTCGTATCCGCTGGATGTCGACGCGTTTCGCAAGCCGGTCATCGTGACGCAGGTGGTGGAAAAGCCCGGAGCGCCTCCGCCGCCGTCCGACGGTCGCATCGCGGGCGTCGCCAAGGACAAGACCGGCAAGCCGATCGGGCACGCGATCGTCGCCGTGGCCGGCCGCCCGCACGCGGGCGTGGTCACCGACGCGGACGGCACGTTCGAGATCGCGGGCCTCGCGCCCGGACCGGCGAACCTCGAGTTCGACGCGCCCGACTTCGAGACCGAGAAGGCGACCACCAACGTGACTGCGGGGCAGACGGCGGAGGTCGCGGTGGCGCTGACGCCCAAGGCGCGCACCGGATCGGTGCGCGGCAAGACGACCGACGCGCAGGGGCATGCGGTCGAAGCGACGCTGAAGTTCTCGGGCGCGCAGGCGATCGAGCTGCACACTGACGGCGCTGGCCTCTATCAGGCGGCGCTGCTGCCCGGCCCGTACAAGGTCGTCGCCGAGGCGCCGGGCCTGCCGTCGAAGGAGAGCCAGTTCGAGGTGGTCGCCGACGGCAACCGCCAGGTCGATCTGACGTTGCGGCCCGTGAATCCCGACGTGACGCTGACCGCCGACGAGATCGTGCTGAAGTCGCCGATCAAGTTCAAGCAGATGACCCCGGCCAAGCTGGCGCCCGAGTGGCAGGGGGAGCTCGACGGCGTCGCCGAGGTGCTGGCGGATCGCCCAGACATCCGCATCCTGCGCATCGAGGCGCACTGGGATCCCAGCGCCGGCCCGAAAGCCAAGGAAGTGACCGACGCGCAGGCGGCGGCGGTGAAGGACTACCTGGTCAAGAAAGGCATCGCCGACGCGCGCATCGAAGCGGTCGGGATGGGCTCGGACCAGCCGCTGGTCCCCAACGTCACGCCCGCGTACAAGGCGAAGAACCGGCGCGTCGAGCTGCACACGATCCGGTAGGTATCAGCGCGCGACGGGCGAGTTTCTTTCCCGTTTCTCCCTCTCCTCCGCGTCCGCGTGGAGGAGCGGGGCGGGGGGGCGGGGTGAGGAGGTCCGGGCAACCGAA
>CAZNCQ010000150.1:0-17131 GCA_964571275.1 uncultured Myxococcales bacterium | reverse complement strand
CCACACTGGCGACGCTGCGGCGATCGGCGGCGCGACCGCCTCGGCGACGACGGTGGCGACGACGTCTCGCGCGACAATGGCGCCGGAGTCCTACTCCCGGGAACCGGCGGCTCTGGCGGTTGCGCCATAGCGCGGACGCCATAGCGCATTACGCCCTCGAAGGGTATGCCTGCTTACCGCTCGCGAACCCGTCGAGCGCTTCGCCCATGCGCGACGTCGCGGCGCCGCAGCGGCAAATGGTTTGTTGCACATTGCTGCCGCGCTTCTCTTCACGCGACCGACACGCGACGCAAACACACCTGACAAACAATGCGCGCAAACAAATCACCAGCCGACAAAACACGCTCGCTTTCGCGCAAGGAACGCAATGGATCTTGTGAACGCAAAAGCTGTGGTTGTATATTGACGAGCCGGAGAGTCATTTCCATGTCTCACCAGACCCCCCAAGAGCACCTGCACAGCGGATCCGGCGAAGGCGAACGGTTCGGCCGGTATCGATTGCGGGGGATCTTGGGCCAGGGAGGAATGGGCCGCCTCTACGTCGCCGAGCAAGTCGGGATCGAAGGTTTCAGCAAGGTCGTCGCGCTCAAGCGGATCCTGCCGCACCTGGCCGACAGCCAGCATTTTCGGGCGATGTTCCTCAACGAGGCGCGCGTCGCCGCACGCCTCGAGCACCCCAACATCGTCGCGACGTTCGAGCTAGGTGAGGTCGACGGCAACTACTTCATCAGCATGGAGTACCTCTCCGGCGAAGATCTGGCGGCCGTCCTGACGCGTTGCCAGACCGCCGGCCCGATGCCGGTCGACATAGCCGTGGCGCTGGCGCAACAGAGCGCCAACGGCCTCCACTATGCCCACGACATGCGCGATACCGGCGGCAAGGCCCTGGAGCTGGTGCACCGAGACGTGAGCCCGTTGAACATCTTCGTCACCTACTACGGCATGGTGAAGCTCCTGGACTTCGGCATCGTGAAAGGTGTGACCGATCCGTCGAGGACGGTCCCCGGCGTCTTCAAGGGAAAATACGCATACTGCTCTCCCGAACAACTCGATGGCGGAGCCGTCACGCGCCAGACCGACATCTTCTGCCTCGGAATCGTTCTTTGGGAGTGTTTGACGGGCCGTCGTCTGTTCCTGCGCGACACCGACGCGGCCACCATCGACGCTGTCCGCGGCCATGAAATCGAGCCGCCGAGTGCCCTGCGCAAAGACGTACCGCGTGAGCTGGACCAGATCGTGTTGCAGGCGCTCGCGCGCCAGCGGGTCGCTCGTTTCGGGACTGCGCACGCGTTCTCGGAGGCGCTGGATCGGTTTCTCGCGAGCCGCGCCGATCGACCGACCTCGAAGAGCATCGGCCTGTGGTTGGAGTCCCTCTTTGGCTCCGATCGCGCCACTTTGAAAAAGGCCATCGC
This sequence comes from uncultured Myxococcales bacterium, assembly GCA_964571275.1. GTDB lineage: Bacteria > Myxococcota_A > Polyangia > Fen-1088 > Fen-1088 > DASRQZ01. The sequence goes on along the minus strand of CAZNCQ010000150.1, from coordinate 15,719 downwards.
GCAAGGGAACGACGTCGAGGCCGCACTCAACCGGTTGCCGAGCTTCGACGGGGAGCGCGTGCCCTTCGGCGAGAGCACGGACCGCGCGCCCAGCCGCTCCGCCGGAGCAGCGGGGGCCGCGCGCATGCCGTGGTCGAGGAAGGTGACGAGCGCCGCCGGGACGGAGCCGAGATTGTCTCCCGTTGGCATGGCGGCCATAGCCGGCGTCGATGCGCCGAACGTGCGCCCGGCGTCGATTGTCGCGGGCGCGGCGGCGCGCGCCACGCCCGCACGAATGGCGTCCTCGCCCGCCGTACGCACGACGGCGCCCTTGCGCAGGAATGTGATCGCCGGGCTGGCCAGCGCGCTGGTCGTCATGTCCGCGACTCTCTTGGTTGCTCGCTACCGCGCGAAGACCGACGCGCCCGTGGCCGCGCCGGTCGTCACCACCGCTACCCTGACGTTGGCGAGCGACCCGACCGGCGCTCAGATCTTCATCGACGGCGACCCGAGCGGGATGGCGACCCCCTCCACTTTGACCGGTCTGCGCGCGCGGCGGCCGCTCGAGGTGCGGCTCGACAAGATTGGCTTCCGGCCCGTGACCGAGAAGATCGAGCTCATGCCGGGCGAGACGAAATCCCGATCGTTCCGGCTGGTCGAAGACGACGGGACCGTCGTTCTCGATGGGTTCCCGCCGCAAGCGACGGTCTACGTCGACGACAAGCTGAGCGAGGGACAGGGGCCATTGATCCTGCCGCTCGGACAGCATCGGATCCGCGTCGAGACCGCCGCCGGCGTCGTCTGGTCGCAGACCGTCCCCGTGGCGGCCGGGCGGCAAACGATCCGCATGCCGGGGCAGTCACAAAGGAAGGGCGCGAAGACACGATGAGCTACTCTCGCTACGAACCGCTGGGCCCCACGCCGAGAGCCGCGGGCCTGCCTGCGTCGCGGAATCGGGCAGCGCTGCTGGCCGGCACCGCCCTGCTCGCTTTGGCGGTCAGCGCATCCGTCTTGAGCCAGCGCCTCATCGATAAGTTCTTGACGCAGCTCGACGGTGATGCCGTGCAGACCGGGCGCAAAGTCCTGGAGCGCACGCTGGAAGAGCAGCGCGCCCAGGCGCTGTCACAGGTCAGCGTCCTGGCCGAGGATACCCGGATCCGATCGACCGCGATGATGGCTCGCCTCGACGAGGCAACCGTGCGCGACGTGCTCAAGGATTTGATGGTGACGTCGGGGGCCGGGTTGATGGCCGTGCTCGACGTGAACGGCAAGGTGCGCGCCGTGACCGGCGCCGAGGGACTGCGCGACGTGGACCTCGGCTCGTCGACGGTCGTGAAGGCGGCGCTCCAGCGGCCGAGCGCGTACATCTGGACGTTCCCGCAGCAAGTCCTGGCCGTCGGCGTCGCGCCGATCCGAACCCAGGATCAGGTCAACGCCTATCTGGTCATGGGGTTCGAGGTCGCAAAGGCCTCGCTCAGCGCGATCCACGGCTCGCTGGGCGTCTCGGCGGCCGTGTTCCTCGGCGACAAGCTGGTCGCGAGCGGAACCGATGATGGTGCCGCGCTCGAGGCGCTGCGCGCCGCCGCCGCGAACGAGGCGGACAAGGACGTCGTCGTGAGCGGTGGTGACCAGCCCTTCTTCGGGCGGGTGAGCCGTATCGTCGAGTCGGTCGCTGCCGCCAAGGTGGTGTGGGTGATCCCGCAGCATCACGAGGCGCAGCGAATCTATCCGTTGAAACTCGCGATCTGGACGCCGTCGCTGGCGGCTGCGTTGATCCTGGCGCTGACAATGGTTGTCTCTCGAAGAGACGGAAAGGCATCGTGACGAAACTCAAGTGGTGCACAAAGAAGGTGTCTCTGGGCAAGCACATTGTGGGCGTGGCGGCGGCGATGTCGTTGCTGATGCTCGGCCCGATCGCGCGCGCGCAGGAATCGGACGGCTCCGAGGTCGACGAGCTGAGGCGACAGGTGCGGCAGCTCGAGGCGCAAGTGCAAGCGCTTCGCGCGGCCATCAATGATTCCATCGACACGGACCGCCAGCAGATCGCCACGCTGAACCGCGCGCTGAAAGGCCAGGGCGCTGCGGCGAGCGAGGCGCCCGCGTCGTCCCCACGTGCCGAGGCTCCCGACACGGCGCGCCCGCCGCCGTCATTGCCCAAGCTGGCGCCGGGCAAGGGCGCCATGGCGTCGCGCGCAGGCGGACGGCGCCGGGGCGGTGAAGAGGCGCCAGCGGGAGTGATCCGTGGCCGTGTCGAGGTCCCGGCCGGCGAGCCCGTAGCGTACGTCTACGTCGAGAACATCTTCGAGCCCGCCGTGCACGGCCGCAAGGAGGTGATTCAGCAAAAAGAGAAGCGATTCATCCCGCGGTGGGCCGTCGTCCAGCGCGGAACGGTGATCGAGTTTCCGAACAACGACAACATCTATCACAACGTGTTTTCGCTCAGCTCCGGCAACTCGTTCGATCTCGGCCTCTACAATTCGTCCAGCGAGGCAAAGTCGCAGACCTTCAACGAGGCTGGCGCGGTGGACATCTACTGCAACATCCATCCGCAGATGGTGGCCAGCGCGCTCGTCGTTCCCAACCGCTACTTCGCCAAGGTCAAGAGCGACGGAAGCTACGAGATCCCTGGCGTGCCCAGCGGCAAGCGCAAGGTGGTGGCCTGGGCGCCCGGATCGCATCTGACGTCTGAGTGGGTCCAGGTCGATACCGGTGGCGCCGCGGAGCTCAATCTGAAGCTCGAGTCCAAGTCGGCGGGTCACAAGAACAAGAGCGGTCGCGCCTACGGTTCTTACGAGTGAACGCCATCGTGAACGACGCAAATCAACGCGCACCCCTTTTGGCAACTCATCCTTCGCACCCGAACCGGCTGGTCGCCAGCCTGGTCGCCTCGACGTGTGCGGCGGTGTTCCTGAGCTGCGCGAGCACCCAACCGGTGCAAACCATCGAGCCACCGTCGAGCGGGGCGCCATCGGGCGAGGCCCCGAGCAAGAGTGCGCAGGGCGCCGGCGCCGAGTCGAACAGGTTCGTGGCCTCGCGCGAACCGACCCCGGAGGAGCGCCCCAGCGAGGACTCGCTGCACATCGGAGAGAAGTGGTGGAAGTTCCGGGCCGGCTTCCTGAAGATGAACGAGGCGCAAGCGCGAGAGCGCGATCTGGCGGTGTCGACCAAGCAGGCACCGCAAGGCTTCTGGGATCCGCAGACGAGGATCGAAACGGTCCAGATCTGGAGCGGCCTGTGCAACCAGTGCCATGGTGGACGGCGCAACCAGCAGGACGCGGTGTCGATGCCGCCGCCACCCCCCACCTGGGGCCAGGGCGAGGGGCTGTTCTTCGGCATTCGGCGCCAGTATGCCGACGTCTTCAACACCGTGACCTTCGGCGGCCCGAAGCACGAAGGCAAGGTCGCGATGCCCTCCTGGAAGACCGTGCTCGCGAAGGAAGAGATCTGGGCGTTGCTGTACTTCCTCGAGTACCAGTCGGGTGGCATCGAGGGCCGCTTCCCGCCGAGTCTCTATCCCCGCCTGCAGACCGACGTCGGGCAACACTAAGACACGCGCCGATCGTCGCGGCTGTTGGTGCCAGCCGCGACGGCTTTGCTACGCGCGCGTGCGATCCTGGACGCGGATGATGCCGTCGCGCAGGAGCGCGGCGGCGATCTTGAGCGCATCGATGGCCGGGATCTTCGTTGCGCGGAAGACCTCGTCCAGCGTCAGCCGGCCGTTCATTCGACGCAAGAGCGCCCAGTGCAGCTCGTCGAGCGCGACGGTCTCGAGCTCGGCGTCCGAGCGGTTCATGACCGGCACCTTGCTGACCGGGCCCGCGGTGAAGATGCGCGCCAGCGGTCCGCCCGCCGTATCATTGAGGTCGCCGACGGCGGGTTCGGGGCTTTGCTCGTTGGCGGCGACTGCCGCCGACGCGGCGAGAACCGCTTCGGCGATGTCGCCCGCATCCAGACAGAAGCGCGCCTTGTACACCAGAGTGCCGACCGCCCCCAGCTTCGGGATCGCTTGCTCGGCCGTGGGGGCGGAGTGCGCGTCGACGGGTCGAGCGCCACTCTCGATGCTGTAGCCCCGGCTCTCACGCTCGGCGGGGATCGCGTGCACGCCCGTGTCGACGCCGGCCCCCGGCACGCCTTCTCCGCGCGCCGCGCGGGCCGCTGCCTCCGGGACGGGCGACGCGGCAGGTCGCACGTGGGGGCTGGCCGGCGCCGGGCGCATCGACCTCGCCAGCATCGACGGAATCGGGGACGCCAGCGTATTGCGCCGGCCGCGCCGCGCAGCGAGCTCGCGCGGCGTGCCAGCGCCCGCGCTCTTGTCCTCGATCTCGGTCGCGACCGCCGCGCCATCGGCCGCGTCGCGCTCCGCTTCGGCGTCCCGCAGCTCCTCGACGAGGGTGTCGACGTCGAACTCGATGGTCCGCTCCTCGGTCGCTTCCTCGGGCTCCTCTTCGCTGGCCGAGCGCCCCGCGCCGATCACCGGCCGCGGCGTCGGGGTTTCGCGTCTTACCGTCATTCGCCAATGATTCTCGGTAGACCGGTCTTGTCTCTTTAATCGGGGCCCCGGCGCAGGGTGAGCGCTGTTCCTACCGAGCTCCCCGGACATCACTGCGTGACGACACGCTCGGATCGAGACCGCGTTCGAAATCAGTGTTCTCACCTAGTTGCCGGCTTCGCGCGTCGTCTTACCATGTGGGCCGCGAGTGACGCCGCGTGCTCATTCGCCCTCAGATTCTTTTACGCCGGGAGGCAACATGTTTGATCAACTGTTTGCAACGTTTCGTAAAGCGTCCGAATCCTCGTTACAGGTGCAAAACGAGGTCTTCAAATACTGGAGCCAGAACTTGTCAGCGGTGGCGCCCAACGGCGTCGCAGGCTCGAACGACCCGACGCGCCAGATCAAGGCGCGCTTCATGGGCCTCGGCATCGAGCTCCTTCACAAGCATCGCCAGTCCCTCGACGCGGCTTACGCGGCCGGCATCGAGATCATCGAACAGTCGTTTCGGGCGTCGGACGCGAAGTCGCCTGAAGACTACCGGCGCGTGGTCGACGATCTCTGGCGGAAGGTCTTCGATACTTTCAAGGCCCAGGCCGATTCACAGCTCGACGCCTTTCAGAAGTGGTCAGCGACGTCGGCCGAATCGGCAAACAATGTCCACGCCTGACGGCACCCCGGACGCGAGCCTGGCGTCCGAACCGGGCCTGGCAGGCGAAGGGCGTCCGCTTCCGGCGGCGGCGCTCTTCGAGACCTGGGTCGTGGGGTGGCGCCTGGCTCACGCGTGGGGCTGGGAGACGCTGGCGATTCTCTCCGGCCAGCGCCGTCCCGACCGCAGCCGCGAGCGCTGGCTGAAGGAGGCCAAGCAGTCCCTCGCCGCTCATCTGAGATCGCCGGCGTTTCTCGGCCTCATGCGCCTGCACCTCGACACGATTGCGAAATCGGCGCGTCTCTTCGCGCGCCCCCACCAGGAGTGAACCCATGACAGTCGCAGCTTCCGAATCGCCCGATCTCATTTTGCCGAGCTTCAGCGTGGTCGGAAAGAAGGCGTTCGTCACGGGCGGGTCGCGCGGCATCGGCCGTGCCTGCGCGCTGACGCTCGCGGCCGCCGGCGCGGACGTCGCGGTCGGCTCCAGCCCCAACGGCGTCGCGCTGGCCGAGAGTGTCTGCGAAGAGATTCGCCGCATGGGCCGGCACGCCTACGCCTACCCGTGCGACGTGGCGACCCGCGGCGCGGTCAAGACCATGTGCGAGAGCGTGACCAGGGACCTGGACGGCGTCGACATCCTGGTCAACAACGCCGGCGTCACGCGCGACGGCCTCTTTCGCCGCATGGACCGCGAGGCCTGGGACGAGGTGATCAACACCAACCTCAACAGCGTGTTCGAAATCACCCAGCCCTTCATCGAGGCGATGGCGGCGCGCGGTTGGGGTCGCGTCATCAACATCTCCAGCGTCGTGGGCCGCATCGGCAACTTCGGTCAGGCCAACTACGCCGCCGCCAAGGCCGGTTTGATCGGTCTGACCAAGACGCTGGCGCGCGAATACGCGCGCAAGGGCGTCACCGTGAACGCCATCGCGCCCGGGTTCGTCCGCACCCGCATGCTCGACGGCGTCCCCGACAAGGCCCTGAAGTCGGTCCTGGACATCACGCCGGTCGGGCGGCTCGGCGAGCCGATGGAGATTGGCGCGAGCGTGCTCTATCTCGCCTCGCCCGCGGCGAGCTTCGTCACCGGCCACGTGCTCGACGTCAACGGCGGAATGGCGATGTAGCGGACGCACCGATGGCAATCACCGACGGCGCCGAGACGACGGCCAACCACCTGCCGATGGCGCTGTTCGCGGAACAGCAACGCCTCTGGCGCCGGTTGCTCAACTACCCGGCGGTGCTGGAGCAGGCGTGCGAGACCCGGGTCGGTGCCTCGCCATTCGATGTCGTCCTCACCCAGCGCACCCACCAACTGCTGCGCTACCGGCGCGACACGCCGGCAACGTACGCCGAACCGTTGCTGCTCTGCTACGCGCTCATCAATCGCCCGTACATCCTGGACCTGCAGCCCGAACGCAGCGTGGTCCAGCAGTACTTGAAGCGCGGGTTCGACGTCTACTTGATCGACTGGGGCAGCCCGGCCGACATCGACCGCGGCTTGACGCTCGAGGACTACGTCTGCGGCTTCCTCGACAGCGCGGTCGGCTTCATCCGCCGCGCCCACCGGCGCGACCGCCTGCACCTGCTCGGCTACTGCATGGGTGGAACGCTGGCCACGCTGTTCACGGCGCTCAACCCGACGCTGGTCGAGACGCTGACGTTGATGGCGGCGCCGATCGACTTCCACGGGCGGGACTCGCTGCTGAGCCTCTGGACCGCCCAACAGCACTTCGACGTCGACGCGATGGTCGACGCCTACGGCAATTGCCCCGGTTGGTTCTTGCAGACCTGCTTCCTGTTCATGAACCCGGTGCAGAACCTGCTGGAGAAGAACCTCGCGTTCTACGAGCTGATGGACGACCCGGGCGCGGTGTCGAGCTTCTTCGCGCTCGAACGCTGGGTCAACGACAATGTTCCGGTCGCGGGCGAGACCTTTCGCTCGTTCGTGAAGGATCTCTACCAGCACAACCGATTGGTCAAGGGCCAGCTCCGTCTGGGCGGGCGTCCGATCGACCTGTCCCAGATTGTCTGTCCGTTGCTGTTGCTGACCGCCAGCAAGGATCACCTGGTGGCGCCGGCGTCGACCGAGGGCATTCGGCCGTACGTCGGATCGCGCGACATCACGTCGATGGAGATCGCCGCCGGGCACGTCGGCCTGGTCGTGAGCAGTAAAGCCCAGCGGGCGTTCTGGCCCGAGGCGACGCGCTGGCTCGGCGATCGCTCAACTTTGCCGGGCGAGGTTCGCCCCGAACGTTCACCGACTTTCTAGGGGGGAGTGTCACACATGGGCATTGGGATCACTGGGATTGGCGCCTACGTTCCGAACAACATCGTCACGAACTACCAATTGGCGCGGAGGATCGATACGTCACACGATTGGATCTCCACCAAGACCGGCATCCTCGAGCGGCGCGTCTCGGCGCCGGGCGAAGCGCCCAGCGACATGGGCTACCAGGCGGCGCTGCGCTGCCTGGCCAACGCCGGCGTGGACACGGCGGCCGTCGACCTGATCGTCGTCGCCTGCGCGACGCCCGACCAATCACAGCCGGCGGTCGCTTGCCTGGTCCAGGAAAAGCTGGGCGTGACCCAGCGGCAATGCCCGGCTTTCGACGTCAACTCGGTTTGCGCGGGCTTCGTGTTCGCGTTGAACGTCGCGCAAAGCATGGTTCTGACCACACCGCATCGGTATCATAACGCGCTGGTCATCGGCACCGACGCGTTCTCCAAGATCCTCAACTGGGACGACCGCCGCACCTGCGTGTTCTTCGGCGACGGCGCGGGAGCGGTCCTGCTGTCGCGGAACGACGGGGCCGACCGCCGGATCCACTTTCACCTGGGCAGCGACGGCCGCGGGAGCCGCTACATCCAGGTGCCGGGCGGCGGCACGCGCATGCCGGCCACCGCCGAGGTGCTGGAGAAGAGGCTCAACACCTTCATGATGGACGGGCCCAAGGTCTGGGACTTCGCGGTCGACACCGTTCCGCGCGTCGTGCGCTCGCTGCTCGCGGAGCACGGCCTCCTACCCGGCGACCTGGATCTCCTGATCCTGCATCAGAGCAACCTCCGCATGATCGAGGCCATCATGACGTCGCTCGAGCTGCCGATGGAGCGCACGATCACCACCGTCGAGACCTATGGCAACACGGCCGCAGCCAGCATCCCGCTGACGCTGCAGAGGGCCGCGGATCAGGGCCGGCTGCGCAAGGGTTCGCGTGTGATGCTCTGCGGCTTCGGCGGCGGCCTGTCTTGGGGCGCAGCGCTGCTCGACTGGTGATCGCCACCGACTGACGCCCGGACCGAGGCTCAGCCATGCGCACCATCCTGATCACCGGCGCCGCCAGCGGCATCGGCGCCGGGCTTGCCGACGAGCTCGCGCGCGCCGGCGACCACATCGTGCTGGCCGACGTGGCGCCGCGGCTCGCCGACACCTCCGCGGGCGCCGGTCGAATCCAGGCCTCCGGCGGGTCGGCTCAGGCGATCGTCATGGACGTGACCTCGGACGAGAGCATCGACGCCGGGCTCTCGGCGCTGTCCCGCCCGGTTGACGTGCTCATCAACAACGCCGGCCTGCAGCACGTCGCAGCGCTCGAGGAGTTCCCCATGACCAGGTGGCACCGGCTGGTCGACGTCATGCTCGTCGGCGTCGCGCGCCTCACCCGCGCCGTGCTGCCGGGCATGCGCCGGCGTGGCTTCGGGCGCGTGGTCAACATCGGCAGCATTCACTCGCTGGTCGCCAGCCCGTACAAGAGCGCTTACGTCGCCGCCAAGCACGGCCTCGTCGGGTTCTCGAAGGCGATCGCGCTCGAAACCGCCGACACCGACATCACCATCAACACCATCTGCCCGAGCTACGTGAAGACGCCGCTGGTCGACCAGCAGATCGCCGACCAGGCACGCACGCGCGGCATCTCCGAAACCGACGTCCTCGGCCAGATCATGCTCAAACCGATGCCCAAGGGGGTCTTCATTGGCTATGACGAGCTGGCGGCCATCGCAACCTTCCTGACCTCGCCGGCCGCGCGCAACATCACCGGCCAGACCATCGTCGTCGACGGCGGCTGGACCGCGCAGTAGCGCCCGTCTCTGCTCGCGTTCCGGTCGAGCTCGCGCGGGATGCGGTCACGCCAAAGCTCGACCGTTGCGAAATCGACTCAGCCGGATTGGAACGTCGGGCGTCGGCTGCAATGACGTTCAGTTAGTTTCAATCCTTAAGGCAGATCGCCTATAATCCGTTTGCTGCTGATTGGCGCGGTTCACAACGAACCGCAACGAAGCTCACGCAGCAGAACGGAACGGAACGGTGCTTTATCAACTGCATGAGTACAACCGCGCCGTCCTGATGCCGGCGGCCCAGCTGGCCCAAGCCGGCGCGCGCATGTTCTCGACGCCGGGGAGCTGGCTAGCCCACCTGCCGGGAGCGGACCGCATCGCAGCCGGCTACGAGCTGCTGTACCGGCTGGGCAAGAGCTACGAAAAGCCCGCGTTCGCGATTCACGAGGTCGACGTCGCCGGCGCCAAGGTGCCGGTGGTCGAGCAGACCGCGATGAACAAGCCCTTCTGCCGCCTGCTGCGGTTCAAGCGCTTCAGCGACCGTTCCCAGGTCATCGGCAAGCTCAGGCAAGACCCGCCGGTCCTGCTGGTCGCGCCGCTGTCCGGCCACTACGCCACCCTGCTGCGCGACACCGCGCGCTCCTTGCTCAGCGATCACAAGGTCTACATCACCGACTGGGCCGATGCGCGCACCGTGCCGGCCGACCGCGGCCCCTTCACCCTCGACGACTACGTCAGCTACATCCGCGAGTTCATCGGCCACATCGGCGCGGAGCGGCTGCACGTGATCGCCGTCTGCCAGCCGGCGGTGCCGGTCCTGGCGGCGGCGGCGTTGATGGCGTCCGCCGGCGAGCTCGAGCCGCGGAGCCTGGTCCTGATGGGCGGCTCGATCGACGCGCGCCGCAGCCCGACCCGCGTCAACGACTTCGCGACCTCGCACACGCTCGAGTGGTTCGACCGCAACCTGATCCAGCAGGTGCCCGACACCTACCCGGGCCGCGGCCGCCGCGTCTATCCCGGGTTCCTGCAGCACGCGGGCTTCATGGCGATGAACCCGGTCCGCCACATCAACTCGCACTGGGAGTTCTACACGCATCTGGTGCAGGGCGACCTCGCCGGCGCTGACGAGCACCGGCGCTTCTACGACGAGTACAACGCCGTGCTCGATCTGCCGGCCCAGTACTACCTCGATTGCATCCGCATCGTCTTCCAGCAGCATCTGTTGCCGCGCGGCGAATGGTACGTCGGCGGTGCGCGCGTCGCGCCCGAGGCGATCGCGCGCACCGCGCTGCTGACGGTCGAGGGTGAGCACGACGACATCTCCGGCATCGGGCAGACCCGCGCGGCCCACGATCTGTGCACCGGCCTGTCCGCCGACCAGAAGCAGCACCTGACGATCGCGGGCGCCGGCCACTACGGTATCTTCAGCGGCCGCCGCTGGCGCGAAACCGTCTACCCGCAGGTGCGCAACTTCATCGCGGCGGCCGCGCGGCGACCGTAGATCGATTTGCGGGTACGACCGCCCACTGGTGCGTCGCCAGGCCGGTACGGGTCCACGGCTTTGACCGTGGGGCCCGCACCGCCTCTGGGTTGCTACTTGATGTCGCGACCTTAGGTTACCCACGTGGGGTTCTCTATCGACGATGCGTCGGCTGATCCGGGCCGGGGAGGAACGGGGCGATGACGACGCTCGACGAGACCGCGCGCGCGATTGTGGCCGACGGCAAGAAAGGCATTCTGGCCGCGGACGAGACGCCACCCACGATCGCCAAGCGGTTCGTGATGTATGGAATCGAGTCGACCGCCGACACGCGCCGCGCCTATCGCGAGATGCTGTTCAGCACGCCCGGGATCTCCCAGTTCATCGGCGGCGTCATCCTGCAGGACGAGACGATTCGCCAGAATGCCTCGAGCGGCACCCCGCTGGTCGAGCTGGTGGAGAAGCAGGGCATGATCCCCGGCATCAAGGTCGACGGGGGCGCGAAGCCGCTCGCCGGCTTGCCGCGCGAGGTGGTGACCGAGGGTCTGGACGGGCTGCGGGAGCGGCTGACGACCTATCGCCAGATCGGCGCGCGCTTCGCGAAGTGGCGCGCGGTGATTCGCATCGGTCAGGGATTGCCGACGGTCGCGTGCGTGAACGCGAACGCCGCCGCGCTGGCGCGGTACGCGGCCCTGTGCCAGGAACAGGATCTGGTGCCCATCGTCGAGCCCGAGGTGTTGATGGACGGCCCGCACCCCATCGAGCGCTGCGAGCAAGTGACCGACTGGGTATTGCAAGCCGTCTTCGACGAGCTCTACACGCAGAGGGTCCGGCTGGAAGCGATGCTCCTCAAGCCCGGGATGGTGATGTCCGGCTCGACCTGTCCGCGGCAAGCCACGGTCCCCGAAGTGGCCGAGGCGACGGTGCGGACGCTCGCCCGGCACGTGCCGGCAGCCGTGCCCGCGATCGTCTTTCTCTCGGGTGGCCAGGACCATCTGGACGCGACCGAGCACCTGAACGCGATCAACCAGCTCGGCGCGCGCAAGCCCTGGATCCTCAGCTTCTCATTCGGCCGCGGGTTGCAAGACGAAGCCATGGCCGCCTGGCGTGAGCGCAGCGAAAACGTCGCCACCGCCCAGCGCGCCTTCTACCACCGCGCCGAGTGCGACACCGCCGCGGTCGGAGGTCACTACGCAAGGGCGCTGGAGGGCGAGCCGGCGCCGATCTGAGTCGGCCGGCGCGCGATCACCAAGCGCGCCAAGAGGGACGGAGACGGAAATGGGAACGTAGACGGAGACGACCCTGAGCCGGTGCTCGGGATTGAACCGAGGACCTACGGTTTACGAAACCGTTGCTCTACCACTGAGCTACACCGGCGCTATCGAATTTGCTGCAGCTATCTATCACGTCGCCGACGGAACGGAAACGATGGAGTCAACCGCCGGTCGCCGCGTCGGTGGATCCCCGGGCCGCCCCGGGCACCGACCAGGAGCAGAGGTGGCCGTCGGCGCCGACGACGATGCGGCCCTTGACGGCGATGGGCGACGTCCACTGGCGAACGCCGGGGCACATGCCGGTGCCGCCGCCGAAGATCGTCGCGCCCGTGTCGCCGTCGACGCCGTTCAGCACGGGGCCGTTCATGAACCAGACGATCGCGTCCTTCTTGCCGTCGCTGGTCGTCGAGATCGGCGAGACCGGGCCGGTGTTGCCGCCGAGCGGCACACACCACAGCACCTGCGGCTGGGGCGGGCTGCCGGGCAGGATCCCCACGGACATCACGACGCGGCCGGTGGTGGCGACGGCGCCGGGCGGACAGAGCGGCGCCGCCTCGATCGACAGCGCCACGTGCACGCGCTGGTTCGAGGTGTAAGCGGTCGGCACGGTGTGGATCGAGATGCCGGTCGAGACCGGGAAGTCGACCAGCTGGCCACCGACGCTGCCCAGGTTGGAGCTATCGAGCAAGTACATGTGCCCGTCCTTGGAGAACGCGGTTACGAATGCCGGCGGCGAAGCGCCGGGCACCGGCACGTACATCGGGTTGCTCGACGCGAAGTCGGCGTCGGTGCGGTCCATCGTGTACCAGATCGTCGGGTAGAAATGATTGGCGCCGGTCGAGCGATCGAGCTTGCCCAGCCCGGAGATCCTGACGATCTCCTCGCTGTCGAGGTGGCTCGTCGCACCACTCGTATTGTTGCCGGTCGCGACGAAGACGCCGTCGCCGTCGGAGGCCATGCCGCCCGCCGCCCAGATGCCCTCGCCCTGCCCGCCCGTCGCCCAGGCCCCGATCTCGGTCGGCGTCTTGGTGTTGATGGCCACGACCCAGCCGTGGTACGGGCCGCAATCGCCGACGTGACCGCCGTAGGCCACGTAAACGATCCCTTTCACCAGCGACAGCGCGCTGCGCTGGTTCTGGGGTGACGGCATGAACGGCAACCCGGCGCCGCCGTCCGGCGCGGGCGCGGTGACCTTCGACACATCGACGGGCCAGCCGGCGCGCTCGGTGCCGTCGTCGACCGACAGCGCGTGCACCTCGTGCCGCTCGATGGCGGCGCCCGTGCCGATCGCGCCCGCGACGTAGATCGTGCGCGCCGCGGGGTCGATCACCGGCGTGCTCAGGATACCGATGGGCGAGATGTTGCCGCAGCCGGCGCCGCTGGCCGTCGGCGACGGACCGATGTTGTGCGTCCAGACGACGGCGCCCGTGATCTCGTCGAGCGCGAACACGTCGTTGCCGGTCGTGACCGCGAAGAAGACGCCCTTGCCACCCGGACCGTTCTCGAGATAGAGCGGCGACGCGAACATGGCCCCGGTGAAGTTGGCCTGGAAGCCACTGTCGAACGTCATCGTCGCCGCCGCCGTCCTGGTCAGCGCCGGCTGGATGAAATGACCGTCGCGCGACGGGTGGTTGTTGCGCTCGACCACCGAGTTGGTCGGCGCGGGCGTGGTCGAACAGCCCGGCGTGCTCGCGAAGAGCGCGATCGCCGCTGCGCCCACCGCGGCGGCGGAGGTGACGACGACGGCGAGCCAACGACGCTTCATCACGGCACCTCCGATGCGCCGGCGCTCGCGCCGGCGGCTTGGGTTATTTCGAAAAGACGCGGAGCAGGCGCTTCACCGGGTCGTAGTACCGATCGACGACGCGCTCCTTGAGCGGAATGATCGCGTTGTCGGTGATGGTGATGCTCTCGGGGCAGACCTTGGTGCAACACTTGGTGATGTTGCAGTAGCCGACGCCGTCGCGCTCTTTCAGATCGGCGGTGCGGTCCTCGACGTCGAGCGGGTGCATCTCCAGCGCCGCCGTGTAGACGAAGTAGCGCGGGCCGATGAACTCTTCGTGCTTGTGGTGGTCACGCAGCACGTGACAGACGTCCTGACACAGGAAGCACTCGATGCACTTGCGGAACTCCTGGACGCGCTCGATGTCTTCCTGCTGCATGCGCCACGTGCCGTCGGGGGCGTCGGGCGGACGCGGCTTGAACGGCTTGATCTTCTTCTTGACCTCGAAGTTCCACGACACGTCGGTGACCAGGTCGCGGATGGAGGGAAAGGCGCGGATCGGCTCGATGGTGATGGGCTGGTCGGTCGGCAGCGTGTTCATGCGCGTCATGCACATCAGCTTGGGCATGCCGTTGATCTCGGCCGAGCACGAGCCGCACTTACCCGCCTTGCAGTTCCAGCGCACCGCCAGATCGTTGGCCTGCTCGGCCTGGATCTGGTGAACGGCGTCCAGGACCACCATCCCCTCGGTGATCTCGGTGTCGTAGTTCTTGAAGCCGCCCTTCCCCTTCTCGCCGCGCCAGACGCGAAACGCAACCTTGGCCATGGCTACTTGTTCTCCTCGACGACCTGCTTGAGATCGGCTCGCAGCTCGGCGATCGGCTCGCGACGCAGCTGCAGGCGGCCGTCCGGGCCTTTCTTGCAGATCAGGTTGAAGGATCCGAATGCGGCGTCTTTGGCGGGGTAGTCGTCGCGGAAGTGGCCGCCGCGGCTCTCCTTGCGCTCCAGCGCCGAGCGCGCGATCGCCTCGGAGCAGGTCAGTAAATTTCCAAGGTCGACGGCCGTGTGCCAGCCGGGGTTGTACTCGCGGTTGCCGACGATGCCGACCTTCTCGGCGCGCTTGCGCAACACTTCGATTCCCTCGACGGCCTGGGCCATCTCTTTCTCGGTGCGGACGATGCCGACGTTCTTCTGCATCAGGTCCTGGAGCTCGTACTGGATCTTGTACGGCCCCTCGGCGTCGGCGCCGGCGGTCGCGCCGCGCTCGAACGGCGCCAGCGTCGCGCGCGCCGCCGCGTCGATCTGCGCGGGCGCGACCTGGGCCGCCGGCTGCTCCTTGGCGAACTTCGCCGCGTACTCGCCGGCGCGCTTGCCGAACACCAGCAGATCCGACAGCGAGTTGCCGCCCAGGCGGTTGGCGCCGTGCAAGCCGGCCGCGCACTCGCCGGCGGCGAACAACCCCGGCACCGTCGACATCTGCGTGTCGGCGTCGACGCGGATACCGCCCATGATGTAGTGGGTGGTCGGGCCGATCTCCATCGGCGTCTCGGTGATGTCCAGGTCCGCCAGCTGCTTGAACTGGTGGTACATGCTCGGCAGCTTCTTCTTGATGTGCTCGGCGCCGCCGGGCACGCGCGACTTGATCCACGCGATGTCCAGGAAGACGCCGCCGTGCGGGCTGCCGCGGCCCTCGCGCACCTCGCGGTTGATGCAGCGGGCGACGTGGTCGCGCGTGAGCAGCTCGGGCGGCCGGCGCGCGTTCTTGTCGCCTTGCGTGTAGCGCCAGCCTTCTTCCTCGTTGTCGGCGGTCTGCGATTTGTAGTTGTCGGGGATGTCGTCGAACATGAATCGACGGCCATCCTTGTTGCGCAGAACGCCGCCCTCGCCGCGCACGCCCTCGGTGACCAGGATGCCGCGCACGCTGGGCGGCCAGACCATGCCGGTCGGGTGGAACTGGACGAACTCCATGTCCATCAGCTCGGCGCCCGCGTCGTAGGCCAGCGCCTGGCCGTCGCCGGTGTACTCCCAGCTGTTGCTGGTGATCTTGAACGCGCGGCCGACGCCGCCGGTGGCGA
>CAZNCQ010000149.1:0-17223 GCA_964571275.1 uncultured Myxococcales bacterium | reverse complement strand
CGGATCGTCGGCAAGTTCGCCCGCTCGTTCACGCTGCCCGCGAACGTCGATTCGACGCGCACCGCGGCGAAGTACGAGGCCGGCGTGCTGCAGATCCGCCTGCCCAAGCGAGAAGAGGCGAAGCCCCGCACCATCAAGGTCGACGTCAAGTGACCGGCGCGCGGCGGGGTCTGCCCTGCGGGCGGCCCCTCTCCCGCGCCTCCGGCGCCGCCTCCCCCCGCAAGGGGGGAGGCCAATTGTCTTGAGCCGTCGGAAGACTCAGTGGTCGTGGTCGTGGCCATCGCCGTGATGGTGATGGCCGTGTTCGTGTTCGTCGCCGGGCTGGTGGCCGTGATCGTCGCCGTGATGATGATGATCGCCCGGGCCGTGCACGTGGCCGTGCTCTAGCTCTTCGGCGGTCGCGTCGCGCACCTCGACGACCTTCACGTCGAAGTGGAGGCGCATGCCCGCCAGCGGATGGTTGGCGTCGATGGTGGCGTAGTCGCCGCGCACGGCGGTCACGAGCGCCAGCATCGGACCGGCGTCGGTCGTGATCTGATACTGCATGCCGACCTGGACCTTGCCGGCGGGTAGCTTGCGCAACGGAATGTTGCGGACGTGGCCCTCGTCGCGCTGGCCGTAGGCGTCCTCGGGCGCCAGGCTGACGGAGATCGCGTCGCCGACCTGCTTGCCGTCGAGGGCCTTCTCCAGGCCGGGAACGATGTCGCCGGCGCCGTGGAGGTAGGTGAGTGGCTCGCCTCCCTCGCCTTCCGACGTGTCGAGGACTTTGCCCTCGTCGTCCTTGAGGGTGTAGCCAATGGTGACCGCCTTCTGTGCTCCAATCTGCATGCGCCGGATATTGGCATGAATCGCGCCGCTGGCCAGAGGGCCAACGTTGAAGGCTCACCACCCCGCGCGTGAGATTCCCCACCGGGTACCCGGTGCACTCCCGATTTGCGCGCGCGCCGCGCGTGGAGTGACGCTGGCCCCGCAATTGCGATGGGTCGGGGCATGGCCCTCGCCCTCGCGCCCCTCGCCTTTTCGACATTGCTTTTCGCCACCGCGGCTGCGACGCCCGACGTCGAGACGCTGCGTCTCGCGGCGCCGGCCCCCGCGCCCGACGAGGGCGGCCAACCTTCGTTTCGCCTGTCGCGTGCCGGCCTGGAGCTGGCGGGCGTGCTGGCGCTGGGCGCCGCGTGGTACGAGGCGGAGATCGACTTCAACGGCCGCGACTTCGACTTCGAACGCACCTGGAGCAGCCAGTGGACCAAGCTGGTCGATGGCCGCGGCTATCGCTTCGACGACAACGATCGCACCACCAACATCGCGCATGCGTTCGTGGGCCGCACGTATCACGGGCTCGCGCGCACCAACCACGCCACGATGTGGCAGGCGGTGCTCTTCGATCTCACGGCGTCGTCGCTCTGGGAGGCGGGCATCGAGAGCCAGGAGGTCTTCAGCATCAACGACACGCTCGTGACCGGCATCGGCGGCATCTCGCTGGGTGAGTCGGCGTTTCAGCTGGGCGAGCTGTTTGGCCGCAGCGCGCCCACGTGGCGCAACCGCCTGCTGCTGACGCTTTTCTCACCCGCGCGTGCGTTCCTGGCGCTGACCGAGGGTGCGCCGACCCCGAAGCCGCGTTCGGTCGACAGCCACGGCATCGCCGACGACGTCTATCACCGCTTCGCGCTGTCGGCGGGAGGCTCGTTCGCGGCGACGCCCGCGATGGGCGCGGCAGCGCCGTCGACAGCGGCCGCGACGCCGTCGGGAAGCAGCTTCGCCGCGCACCTGGACATGGAGATCATCAACCTGCACGCCTACGGCCGCGAAGGAGCGGCGCAACGAAACCTCTCCGGCGGGGAAGCGACCGCGTTCTCGGTCGGCTACGAGGGCACACCGGAGCGGCTCGACGAGCTGACGATCGCGGCGCGCACCTCGCTGTTCGGGCGCTACACGCAGGACGTCGCGGGCGACGCCGGCGATCGTCGCGGCGGCGCGCTGATGCTCGCCGCGGGCTCGGCGTTCAACCTCGGGCTCACCGAAGGCGACCGCACCGACGACTTCGTCACCGCCGTGCACATGCTCGGCCCGACGGCGGACGCGCTCATCTACCGCGGGCCGCTGACGTTCCGGCTGTCGAGCGACGTCTACGGCGACTTCGCGATGGTGCGGCCGTTCGCGCTCGGTCCCGATACGCCGGCGTCAATGCTCGCGGGTACGAAGTCGGTGCTGCGCGAGCACGACTACTACTACGCGATGGGCCTGACCGCCGCCGCGCGCGCGGAGGCGCGCTACGCCGGCGTGCGCGCGGGCGCGGCCTTCGAGTGGAGCGGCTACGATTCGATCCAGGGGCTGGATCGCGCGCAGGACGCCTACGCCGGCCCGACCGGGGTCTATCACGCCGGCGTCACCGACGACTTCGCGATCACCGACCAGCGGATGAAGGTGCACGTCTACACCGAGCTGCCGACGCCGATCGACGACGTGCACCTGGGGCTCTCGTTCGATCTCGAGCACCGCAGCGGCGAGCTCAAGGACATCACGCGCAGCGAGGACGAGGGGCGGGCGGCGGCGGTAATCTCGTTCGTGATGTGAACGCCGCGAACGACCGCGTCACCTCCGCGAGGCGTGAACCGACAGCGTCCAGCGCGCCGTACGCGTGCCCGCGCCGCCCCACGCGCGCGCCAGCTCCGGCTCGAGCGTGACCAGCGGGTCGACACCGCGCGCCCGCACGTAGGCGCGCAACGCCGACCAGGTCCGCACGTAGCCGAGCAACGAAGGCAGATCCCAATCGAGCGCCATCTCGAACGGCGGCGACGGGATCGGCTCGAAGGGAAAGCGCACGGCCGCATAGCCCTCTTCGACCAGTCGCCGCTCGGGTTCCCAGTAGCTGCCGAGGATGTCGGCGTAGACATGTTGCACCAGCGCGTCGACAGCGGGCGTGATGCGCGTGAGGTTGTAGCTCCAGACCGCGAGCACGCCGCGCGGCCGCAACACGCGCGCGGCCTCGGTGAAGAACGCGTCCTGGCGAAACCAGTGGAACGCTTGTGCCGCGGTGAGCAGATCCGCGCTCGCGTCGGGGGCGCCGGTCGCCTCGGCCTGGCCGACGCGATACGTGACGTTGGCGCGCCCCGGGGCCTCGGCCAGCTGCGCGGCGCTGGCGTCAACGCCGACGACCTCTGCGAAGTGGTCCGCGAGCGCCAGCGCCGCTTGACCATTTCCGGTGGCGACGTCGATCGCGCGCGCGCGCCCGGGCGCCGCCGTTGCCAGCCAGGAAAATAATGCGGCCGGATAGCTCGGGCGAAAGCGAGCGTAGTCGGCCGACTGCGCCGAAAACAGGTCCTTGAAGGTCATGTCTAGCCTGATTCCCTCAGTCTGGAGGTACCAAACCCAGGCAGCCATGATCAATGGGGGTGGAATGGGGACTGTCCGGCGCGCGCCGCCAGCGCGACGCGGCTGCACTGCGGCGTGTGGATTGACGCACGTCGGGGCCGTCGTATCCCCGACATCGGGGCGTGATTCCCACCCTGCTCCGGATGGGGTAAGGTTGGGGGGTGAGCGCCTTGGGTGCTGACGGCACAGGCGCCCGGGTGCGGGCGGCGCGCCGCGGTGGTTGGCGAGTCGGCGTGCTCGCGCTGCTGGCGGGCGCGCTGTTCGCGAGCAGTGGCTGCAACAGCTCGTTGGAGTTCCACAACCGGCCGATCGGCGGCACCGGCGGCACCGGGAGCATCGCTGGCACCGGCAACGGCGGCGCCGCGCCGGGCGTCGGCGGCGCCGGCGGCACGGGCAGCGGCGGCTCGCCGGCGACCATGGTGGATGCGGGTCCGGATCTGCCCGTCGATCAGGGGATCGACATTCGGCCCGATATCCGTCCCGACGTGGCGCCCGACGTTCAGCCTGACCTGCGCCCCGACGTCCGCGATACCGGCCCCGATGTCCACGACACGGGCGTCGATACGAATGGACCGGTGGTCTGCACGGCCAATGCAAACTGTAAATTGCCGGGATTGGTCTGCCTGACGACCGAGAGCCGCTGTGTCGAATGCGTCACCAGCAACGACTGCGCTGCCAATTCGGCGGCGAAGACCTGCGACACCACGAACCATCGCTGCATCGAGTGCATGAGCGCGACCGACTGCCCTTCGGTGGCGGTTGGCGAGGTCAAACCGTCGCAGTGCACGGCGAATCACCAGTGCCTCAACGGATGCGACGACAGCATGCCAACAACGTGCCCCAGCAAGCCGGCCGCGCTCGTCTTCGCGTGCACCAGCTTCGGCGGCGGCGTCAGCCTGTGCGTCTACTGCACGTCCAATGCCCAGTGCGCCCCGGGAGAGACCTGCACCGCCGACCACGCCTGCCTCGCGTGTCAGAGCAACGCCAACTGTGGCGGAACAACGCCGATCTGCGACACCTTGTTGACCGGACGCTGTGTGCAGTGTCTGGATTCGCGCAATTGCAACGGCGTTCCTGGCGCGCCGCTCTGCGACCCGGCGACGCTGACCTGCGTACCGGTCCCGTAGGGCCCTCTCTCGCGTCGTCACCCGCGCACCCCCGTCAGTTACCAGCGTGTCATTCGAACCCCCGACGGGAGGCGCGCTTCCGATCGTCAGTCCGCGGCACGTGGGTTGCTGAAGCGAGATCAGCGTGAGGGGGGCCAGCGATGGGAAGGCGTCTCGGCTACGGAGTCGCGTTTCTGGTGTCGTTCGCACTGGAGGGAAACCTCGGGTGCGGTAGCTCGGGTCCATCGGGGACGACGACCGGCGCGGGCGGCGCCGGCGTCGACGCTGCCGTCGATACGCCATCGGCGGGCGGCGCCGGCGGCGCCCCGACGACCGGCAGCGGCGGCGCAGGCGGCACGGCCGACGCGGGCACCGGCGCGTTGAGCTGTTCGGATCTCTTCGCGCCCACGCTGCAGACGTACTCCGTCGACATCAGCGACGCCGACTGGACCGCGATACAGGCCGAGTTCATGTCGGCCGGCATGCTGACCGACCAGGCGTTCTTCGACTACCAGCCCAAGTACTATCCGGTGACGTTCCACTTCGGCAACGACGCCTCGAAGAACGCGTACATCCGTCTCAAGGGCGATTCGTCGTGGCGCGAGACGGTGCAGTACGACGGCGTGAACGGCAAGATGCAGTTCGTCGTGGCGTTCGATCAGCTCGACAGCCAGGCCACTTTCCACGGCGTCGGAAAGATCGGCTTCGACATGCCGCGCGCGGATCTGTCGTTCCTGCACGATCGCATCAGCAACACCTGGATGCGGCAGATCGGCATCGCAGCCCTGTGCGCGACCAGCGGCAAGCTGATGGTCAACGGCACCTACTACGGCCTGTTCGCCGCCGAGGAACGCATGGGCCATCGGATCTTGGGGGAGTTCTTCCCCGGCAACGGCGACAACGATCTGTTCAAGGGCGGCGCGACCGCCGAGACCAACTCGAGCACCGCCGACTGGAACAAGCTCAGCCAGTTCTGGAACGCGACGACACCCGCGGCGCTGGCGGCGATCGTCGACCTGCCGCAGTCGTTCCTGACCTGGGCCGCCGAGATGATGCTCAACGACGGCGACGGCTACTGGGGCGGCGACCACAACTTCTTCATCTACGACGAGGGTCCGAACCAGGGCTACGTCTTCCTGCCGACCGATCTCGATTCGACCCTGGATTTCCTGGGCTACTTCACCGGCGATCCGGTCTGGTGGTGGTCGTCGCGCCCGGGCCTCCAGTTCATCGGGCAGCAGTACCGCACGGCGATGAACGACGCCACGCTGCGCGGTCAATACACCGGCGCGGTGGCGACGCAGTTCGGCCGCTTCGACGTCTCGCAGTTCCAGAGCTGGCTCGATCAGTGGTCGGCGCAGATCCGTGACGCCGTCGCCGCCGACCCACACAAGCCGAGCTCGACCACGGTGGCCGTCTTCGACGCCGCGGTCGCGCTGGCGCGCCAGGGCGTGCAGGCGCGCGCCGACTTCGTCAACCAGTGGCTCGCTTGCCAGCAGAGCGGCAGCGGCGTCGACCAGGACGGCGACGGTTACATCTGGTGCAAGGAGTGCGACGACACGACGGCCACGACTCACCCGGGCGCACCGGAGATCTGCGGCAACCAGGTCGACGACAACTGCAACGGCCTCTACGACGAGGGCTGCCCGAGCGCCGGCAGCGCCGACGCTGGCACGACCACGCCCGCGCCCGACGCCGGCGGCGGCCCGGCTCGCGACGGCGGGGCTGACTGAACACGCCGCGCGCCCGACCCGCGAGCAAAGGTGTAAAAGACACGGCGATGGATTCACCATCGCCTCCTCGAGACACGCCCGCCGATCGGCACGCGGTGCTCAAGCGCGCGCTGGGCCTGACCGCGGGCATCGGCGCCATCGTCGGCCTGGCCTTCGTCGTCGGGCGGCTGTACATCAGCAACGAGTCGGTGGCGGTCAACTACCTGGCGACGCGCGGACCGCGCCCACCGGGGCTCAAGATCTTCTTGCAGCGCGGGCAGGTGCTGACGGTGCTCGACCCGGCCACCGAGCTGCGCGACGGCGATCGGCTTCGCTTCGTCGTGCGCGCGAGCGCGCCCCGCTACCTGGTGCTGCGCGCGCGTGACGGCGCGGGCCGCGACCAGCAGCTCTATCCCGCGCCCGGCGCCGGGACCGCAGTCGCGGTCGAGCCCGACCAGACGCTGCCCAGCCCGCTCGCGATCGGCGCCACGCCCGGCAAGGAGACCGTGACCGCGCTCTTTGGCGAGCGCCCGTTTCCCGTCGGCGCGCCGCCGAGCGGCGACGTCCAGGTCGTGACCATCGACTTGAAAAAGACGCCGTGACTAATTGTTGCCCGGAGGGTCGGGGAGCATCAGCTGGAACGTGCCGTTGGAGCGGGTGATCGCTTCAGCCAGCGGGAAGGTCGCGTCGAGGCACCTCGGCGACGTGCTGGGGCAGAAAGCCTGAACCAGCGCGCCGCCGATGGCGGCGCCGGTATCTCCGCTGACCGTGCCCTCCACGAAGTGCGCGATCGGCAGCGTCGCCGTGGCGATCGCCGGTGTGGCATCGGAGACGGCCGAGGCCAGCACCGCGCGGCCTCGCGCAGAACCGGCCGGCGGCTGGGCGAGCAGCTCGTAGCTGCGGCCCGGATCGACCATCAGCTGGTAGGTGCCGTCGGCGGCGACGGTGGCCGACACCACCGTGCCCGGCGCGGTGGCACTCTGATCGA
The DNA here is from genome assembly GCA_964571275.1 of uncultured Myxococcales bacterium. Lineage (GTDB taxonomy): Bacteria > Myxococcota_A > Polyangia > Fen-1088 > Fen-1088 > DASRQZ01. Next base: position 10,045 of record CAZNCQ010000149.1, on the reverse strand, counting down.
TCGCGGTGACCTGCGTGCCGGGGCTGTCGGACAGCGGCAGCAACGTGCCGCCGAGCGTGGACTTCGTCGCCAAGGTCAGCGTGCGCGCGAGGCCACCCGCCGCCAGCGTCACCGTCGTGGTGGTGATGGCCGGCGTGCTCGCGCTCGCCGCGCCCGTGATCGACGCGGGGATGATCGTGACGGCATAAGCGCCCACGGGAAGCGCCGAGAAGACCGCGGTGCCGGTCGCGTCGGTCACGGCCTCGACGTCGGTGCTTCCGGTCGCGTCCAACGTGACCGCAGAGCCGCCGGCCGGACGCGCGACCAGCGTTCCGACCGGACCGGGTGCCGCCTGCGACGTCGCCCGCACGCGTGCACCGGCGCCCATCGCGGCACCGCCCGGCGCCAGGACGCGGATCGAGAGCGCCGCGCTGGTGATCCGCGCCCACGTCATGGCGAGGTCCAGCGAAGCGATGCTGGGATCGAGGACAATGCCGGGGTCGCTCGAGGGATCCGCACCGGCGCCGACGGCGGCGCTGGGCAGCCCGGAGCCGAGCGGTGGCTCGACGTACGCCGCGAGGGTGCCCGCGCGCGCCCACAGCGCCGCGGCGCCGTTGCCGTCGCTGACCCCGACGGTGGACGGCAGCGACCCGCGGCGCAGCACCAGGCGCGCGCCGGCGACCGCGTGACCGTCGGCGTCGAGCGTGGTCGCGTTGATGGGCACCCCATGGTCGAGCGGCAGAGGTTGCGGCCACAATGCCTGGGTCACGTTCAGGAGGTACGTCGGCGCGTACGAATCGAGGGGGACGATCAGCACGTCGTACGCACGCGATCTCAGGACCGGCACCATCACCGCACCGAGCGTGGAATCAGCGTCGATGCTCAGCCCCGACACCGAGTCGCTGATGCGCACGTACGACGCCAGCGAATTCCCGGTATCCGCGCCCAGGGGCAGGAGGTTGGCGGCGACGCCGGGGTCCAGCTGAAACGTCGCCATCGCCTGCGGATCGGACGGCGCGAGCGTGATTTGCGTTTCCTGAACCGGGAAACCGGACGCGGTTGCGCGCAATACGTAGACCATCGGTCCGGGTGCGACCGTCGAGATGACCAGCGGGCTCGCGGTCTGACAGGGCTGGCCATCGAGCTGCGCGACGACCTGATATCGGCCCACCACCGCGAGCGGAAAATCGATGATCGCGCCCGTGGAGTCGATCGTGGTCGTGGCGACCGGACCGTTCAGGGTGCTGCTCGCGACGGTCACGGTCCAGTCCCATTTGATCGGCGCCGCGAAGACGCCGAACGCGTGGCCCTCGACGCGCATGCGCGCGCCCTCACCGGCCTCGACGTTCATGGTCACCGCGGGGGCGACCGCGTTGACCGTCACGTAGCAGCCGGAGCCGCCGGTGCCCGTACCGCCTGCGCCGGTCGACCCGGCCGCGCCCGTGGAGCCGCCCATGCCTGGGTGCCCGGCGTCGGTTCCGCCGTCGGCGACGACGCCGCTGCCGCCGGTACCGCCGCCGCTGGTGCCGCCGGCGCCCGTGCCCCCGCCCCCGTACCCGGACGAGCTACTACTGGCGGCGCAGCCAGCGAAACCCAGCAGCGCGACAGCGGACGTCGCGACGATGACCAGCGCCAGGTGGCCGAGGACCGGGGTCGGGGAGCGGGTGGTGACGGTGGATCCCAAAGCAGACCGCGATGCGTGGGTTAGTTGCCCGGAGGATCGGGCAGCAGCAAATCGAAGCTCCCGTCGGAGCGGGTCAGCGCCTCGGCCAGCGGAAAGGTCGCATCCAGGCACTTCGTCGAGGTGCTGACGCAGAACGCCTGCATCAGCACGCCTCCGATGGCGACGCCGTCGTCGGCTCCCGTGACCGTCCCGTGCGCCGGATGCACGATCGGCAGTGTCGCGCTGGGGATGGCCGGCACGGCATCGGAGACGCTGGAGGCCACGATCGCCCGCCCGCGCTGCACACCAGCCGGTGGCTGCGCGAGCAATTCGTAGCTGCGGCCCGGGTCGACGAAGAGCTGGTACGTGCCGTCGGCGGCGACGATCGCCGAGACCACTGGGCCCGGCGCCGTCACGTCGCGATCGATCGCCGTGACCTGCGTCCCGGGGCTGTCGGAGATCGGCAGCAGCACGCCCGTCAACGTCGACTTCGTCGACAGCGTCACGGCGCTGGTGAAGCCGCCCGTCGGCAACGTCACCCTCGTCGTCGTGATGGCCTGGGTGTTCGCGCTCGGCGTCCCGGCGGTCGACGCAGGGACGATGGTGACGACGTAGGCGCCGACGGGAAGCGCGGCGAAGACCGCGGTGCCGGTTGCGTCCGTCGCGACTTCGACGTCGGTGCTGCCGGTGGCGTGCAACATCACGGCAGAGCTGCCGGCCGGATGAGCGATGAATGTGCCGACGGTTCCCGGAGACGCCTGCGACGTCGCCCGCACGCGCGCTCCCGCGCCGGCCGGAGCGCCCCCCGGCGCCCGCACCTGAATCGAAAGCTCGGCGCTGGTCACCGGATCCCAGGTCATCGACAGATCCAGCGACGCGACGCCGGGATCGAGCAGGACGCCGGGATCGTTGATCGGATCGCTGGTTGCGCCCACGGTGGCGCTCGGCAAACCCGAATCGATCGGCGGCTCGATGTACGCCACCAGCGTGCCCGCGCGCGCCCACAGAACCGCCACGCCGTCGCTGTCGCTGACCCCGACCGTCGACGGCAGCGACCCGCGGTGCAACACCAGGCGCGCGCCCCCGACCGCCTTGCCACCGCCGTCGAGCGCGGTCGCGGTCACCCTCACGCCTTGGTCGAGCTGCAACTGCTGCGGCCACGACCCGGGCGTTGCCTGAAGCAGATCGGGCGCATAGGGCTCGGTGGGGACAATCAGGACGTCGTAGGTCAGCGTCGCCACCAGCGACGCCGTCACCGGCCCTTTCGTGCTGTCGCCGTCGATGCTGAAGGTCGACACCGGGTCGGTGATGCGCACGTACGAAGCCAGCGATCCGCCGTTCATGTCGGCCCGCTGGGGCGAAAGGTTGACGTCGACACCGGCCTTCAACTTGAAATCGGCCTGTTGCGGGTCGGTCGGCGCCAGCGTGATGCGCTCCTCCTGCACCGGAAAGCCGGTCGCGGTTGCGCGCAACGCGTAGACCATCGGCCCCGGCGCCACCGTCTGGATGACCTGCGACCTGTGACAGGTCGGCTGTCCCGCGAGCTGCGCGACGATCTGGTAGCGGCCAACTACTTCGATCGGAAACGTGACGTCCGCGCCCACGCTGTCGATCGCCGTCGTGGTGATCGGCGCCGTCGAGCTCTCGAAGGTCACCGTCCACTCCCAGGTGATCGGCGTGGTGACGGCGCCGCGCGCGCTCGCCTGGACGCGCATGCGCGCGCCTGGACCGGCCTCGACGCCGGTGAACGACGGCGGTGCCACCGGCGAGATCGTCAGCACGCAACCCGAGCCGCCGGCGCCGGCGTCCGTGGGCGCGTCTGAAACACCAGCGTCGGAGATGGAGAAGCCACCCGCGCCGCTGCTCGTACTACCACCGGCACCGGTGTTGCCACCGGACCCCACGCTGCCCCCAGCCCCGGCGCTCGTGCTCCCACCGGATCCCGCACCCGCGTCGTCTACGATGCTCGCTGGGCTATGAACCGAAGCACACCCGCTCACTCCCGACAGCACCGCGGCACACACGAAACCGAGGCCCACCACCAGGCAAGCCGGCGAGCCGGACACGGTCATCGAAAGTCGACGCTCCAGGTGACGCGCTGAAAGCAACCCGAGCCAGGAACCATCTCGCAGAGATCGTTGTCGTCAGCGCATCCGAACAGCGCAGCGTCGTTGGTCGGGTTGTGATCGCTCACCTCGACGCGCACCTTCACCTCATCGCCAGCCTTGTAGAGACCCGTCGAGGTCAGCGCGAGCGCGGGGTAATCGTTGTTGATGAACTGGAACGGTTGCCCGTTGCTGGAGACATACCAGCGAAACTCGGTGCCGCCGTTCGGCCAAGGGGCTCCGTCGTCGGCGACCTTCGTGATCGTGAATGTCGGAGGAGACGGCGACGACGAGAGGGTGACCTCGACGATCGGCGACATATAAGCCGGCGTCGACGAGCGGATGCAGGGAGGTTGATCCGGGAGGACGAAGATCGTCCGAGATGCCGTGCCCTGCGCGTTCGCAGGGTCGGTGGCCGTCAACAGCACGTCGTATTCGCCGGCGACGTCGGCGACGAAGCACTGCACCAGGTCCGATGGGCCCGCAGAAGCGCTCGGGGCGGTCGCGTTGCAGGTCCCGAGCGCGGCGGTCGAACCGCCCGGCTTCTGGGTCAAGGCCATGATCTCGGCCAGCACGTCTCCCTCGGGATCCGAAGTCCCCTTGGACGAGAGCTGGATCGTGCTGTAGAGCGAATACGAGGTGACGCTCGTCATAGGCGTGAGCGGCGCCGGGTCGGGCGAAATGACCTCGATCATCGCGATGGGCGCCTGATCCTGCGGATTGACGACCAGGTGATAGCTGGCGGTCGCGTTGTGTGCGTCGGTCGCCATGACCCAGACGCAGAACGGACCGTTGGTCTTGTCACCGTCGACCATGAAGCTCGCATCGTCGGGGGGCACCACCCACAGGCTCGCGTCCGGCGGGCTGTCGGGCGTGCAGTCGCCCGAGACGACCGCCCACTTCAAGCGCGGCTGGTCGCCGTCGGGGTCGCTGGCTTGCGCGTGGAACGTCACCGGCTGCTGGCGCAACGCCGCCGCAATGAGGGGGTCGATCCGGACGAACGGCGGCCGATTGATCGGATCCGTGAAGCAACCCACCGCCACGACCGCCAGCAACGGCCCGATCAGCGCCGCCGCGCGGTGCCGATCGTTGCCGGGCGGAGACCCTGAGTCCCTGCCCGACCGTGCGTCCGAGCGTCCTTCGCGTTGCACGGCCCACTCCCCGAGATTCAGCAATGCGTAAGCCAAGATGATCTCCCTCCCAAACCGGCCGTTCGGGCGCCCCCAGCTGCCTGACCCGAACCAACCCGGACACGGTTGTCGCGATCACGTCGCCAGCACCGCCCCAACGGCCCCCACTTTCGCAGGAACGGAGAACGGCGACAATTCCCACCTGCTGTCGATACGCTTTTGTTCTTCTAGTGTCGTGACCGCGGCGCGGCGGCTCGACGAGATGCGGGCGGACGGCCCCGGCTCCGCCCTAAAAGAGCGGGGTCAGCGCGGCATACCACTTTGTGGCGATCTTCATCGACCCGGCGGCGTTGGGGTGGACGCCGTCGACGGTGTCGGTGGTCGACACGAAGCCGGTGTGCTGGTCGACGACCATGATCGGCGACGCCGCGGTCGAGTTCGCCGCCGCCCAGGCCGGGATCATGCTGTTGAACGTCACCATGCGCTGATCGCACGCCGTCGGGCAGGCGCAGGCGGGACAGGTCACCGCCACGTTGATCGGTACGAGCGGGATCAACTGCGCGGCGAGCACGATCACCTTGGGGTTCGCGGCGCGCAACGCGGCGAGCACCGTCGTGTACGCCTGGAGAATCGTCGTCGGCATCACGCTGTTCCAGACGTCGTTGGTCGCGAAGTGAAACAGCACGACGTCGGCGGGATTCTGGGCGAGCAACGCTTGCGGCGTCTGAACGCCGGCCACCAGCTCGTCGGCGTCGGTGACGAAGTTGGTGATGAGCACGCCCGGATGGCCTTCGTTGTCGGTGTCGTAGCCCGGGACGTTGCAGCCGGGATCGGCGTTGCGACTGCCGACGAAGTTGAATTTTCCGGTGAACCCACCCTGGTTCAGCATGGTCCACAACATCGCGCGCCAGCAGACCGAGCCGGTGGTCGAATCGCCGAGCGCCATGATGCGCAAGGCGCCCGTGCGGCCGCCGCTGCCGGTCGCGGCGCCGCCCGCGCCGCTACCGCCCGTGCCGTGGCCGCCGCTTCCGGTCACGCCGCCCGCGCCGCTGCCGCCCGCGCCGAGGTGCCCCCCGGTGCCCCCGACGCTTCCGCCCGCGCCGGTCGCGCCACCGCTGCCGGTTGCGCCGCCTGTGCCAGCGTTCGTGCCGCCGGCGCCCGTCGTGCCGCCAGCGCCCGTCGAGCCACCGGCGCTGCTGCCGCCTTCGCCGTTGTCGCCCGCGTCCGACGTGCCGGCGGTGCCGGCCGCGGCGCATCCGCCCAGCAGCAATGCCAGGACCAGCGCCCAGCGATTCGACGAAGCGATCGAGCCCGCCGCTCGCATCAATTCACCGCGCCCGCCGCGCCGTCGAGCGTTCGGCGCGCCAGCGCCGAGAAGTGCCCCGATGGATAGCGCCGGACGTACTTGCGAGCCAGCGTGGTGGCGTCGCCGTCGCCGTGCGCGACCGCGGCCTCGATCGACATCGCCAGCGCCTCCTCGGCCAGCGATCCGCTGGGATATCGCTCGAGGTATCCCGCGAGCAGCCGCCGCGCGCGGGTCGGGTTCGCCTCCACGCGCAGGGCGCGCATCGCCTCGAGCACCGGCGTCGTGTCCTCCGTCATCTCGGTCCGGGGAGACGGCGCCGCGCTCCCTGCAGGCGGCGCTCCGGACGCTTTGAGCGTTGGCCTCGGCGGCGGCGTCGTTGTCGTCGCAGCCATGGCGACCGGGGCGTGCGATGCCCGGCGCGGCCGCCATGACGCGCTTGACCCGTGCAGCGAGGCACGCGTCATCGCAGACCGCGCCGGCCCGCGTAGCCCCGGCGACGCCGGTAACGACGCCGCCGGCGCCGACCCGACGGGCGCGGCGAGCGGATCAGGCGCAGCTGCCTCGCTCGGAGCCGGCTCCACGGGTGTCGCCACGCTCTCCGGCGACGACGTCGGACGCGCCGGCTGGCCCGCTGCCGGGCGCCGCGACCGCGCCTCGGCGCCGGCGATTGCCGATGACGACGGCGGCGCGAGCAGCCGATGGTAAGCCTCCACAATCTCGGGCCAGCGTCCGAGCGCCGCGCTCGCCGCCGCGCCGCAGCCAACCAGCACCGCGCCGGCGATCGCCGTCCGCAAGAGCGGCAACGCGCGCCGCCGTCCACCCTGGCCCAGGGCCAGGCGCACCCGATGCTTGCGCCCCACGGGAGCACGGTGGGGCGCCGAGCGGCGCAGCAACCCGACCGCCCAGCCGCGCGTCGTCAGGGGATTCCCCGCGGGCTCATCGAGCAGACGCCGCATCACCACCCGCTCCACCTCACCGCCGACGCCACCGGCGCCTGCGCCCGCGCCCTTGCCGCCTTCGCTCATTTGCTGATCCCCTTGTCTCGCCGGTCGGATCGGATCGCGACAGGCCCGTGCTCGGCGCTCTCGAGGCGCTTCTGATACTTCGCGGCCAGCGCGAAGAACTCCTTGCGCGCGTGGTAGAGCCTGGTCCACACGGTGTTGACGGGAACGCTCTGGATACGAGCGATCTCCTCACCCGACAGCCCTTCGATCTCGAACAGCACGAACGCGCTGCGCCGCTCCTCGCGCATCTTCGCGAGCATCGTGTGCAGGATGCGCTGGTCTTCCTTGCGCTCCAGCGCGGCGGCCGGGGTGCCGCCAGCGTGCGGCAGGTCATCCGGCTCTTCCAGGCGGCGCTTGGTGAAGATGTGCCGGACCCAGCTGCGCCGCCGAAAATCGCGCACCTGCCGGCGCGTGATGCGGTAGAGCCAGCCCGCGGGGTTGGCGCCGTCGAATGACGCCAGCCGGCGGCGCACGACCATGAAGACTTCCTGCACGATGTCGTCGCGGTCGGCGTCGACGCCGCCCAGCGCCACGATCCAGCGCGAGACGTCCTCGAACCAGGCGTCGTAGAGGGCGCGGAAATCACCGGCGCCCTCGGCCTTGGCACGCACCCCGGGCGCCGAAACGGGGGGGGCCGCCTCTGCCCGAGCCGCCGGGGAAACCGACTCTTGCACGCCCCCCAGAGGGCGCGCTGAGGAGAAAACCTTCACGCGAAGCGGAGTCTAGCCCAACGGCAGAGCAAGAGGTGAGCGCCCTCTCACCTAGTGTCCTGTATCAGAAATCCGCCTGCATTCGGGCGCGCCGCGGCCCGCTCGCTTCGTTGCTCGTCGCTTACATACGTCCAGTATGCGCGCGCCTCGCGCCTCGCGATCGGGCCGCATTCACGCCCTCGGTGCCACGGCGTACTTCTGATACAGGACGCTAGTCGGCCCGCGTTCGGATATCGTGGCCCTGTGCAGGATCGGGTCCGCCGGGGCGCTGTTTTGTTCGCCGCGGTCGCGCTATGGGGCGCCGCCGGGGCGGCGCGCGCCGCCGATCCGCCCGAGCGCCTGATCGGCGGCAGCAGCGGCTGTCCCGCGCCGGCCGCGGTGCGCACCGAGGTCGAGCTCTTGATCCCGCGCGAACGGCTGAACGCGCGGCTGCGCGCCGTCGCCGGCGCCGGCCCGCCCGTCGAGATCGTCGATCTGGGCGCGCCGTTTCAAGTGACGGCGGCGGGCAACGTGCGCGAGTACCGCGATGAAGCGCGCGACTGCGCCTATCGCGCGCGCGTCGCCGCGCTGTTCGTCGCGCTCGTGCTCGATCCGGGCGCGATTCAGCCCGCGAGCACGCCGCCACCCGAAGCGCCCGTCGCGCCGGCGCCCGCGCCGCCACTGCCTGCCGTCGTGAGCACGGCGCCGGCCGCGCCCGAAACCACGACGCCCGAGCGCGCGCGGCTGCGGCTCGCGCTCGGAGCCGCCGCCGAGGGCGGCATCGGCGCCGACGCGCGCGTCGGACAGGCGGGAGTGGGGCTGCGGATCGTATCGGGCGCGGGTCGCTGGGCGCTCGCGCTCGGCGCGACGGCGCTGGCCCCCGTCGACACCACCATCGGCGGGATCGCCCTGCACCAGTGGCGAATCCCCGCCGACGTGAGCCTGCGCGCGCAGGGCGCGACGCGCCTCGGCGAGCACCGCGCGCTCGAACCGTACGCCGAGCTCGGCGTCGCGGTCGCGCTGCTGCGCGAGAGCGCGCTCGATCTCGCGACCCGAGACACGCGCACCTCGGCCGAGCTCGGCGTGCGCGCCGCCGCCGGCCTGCACCTCACGGGCGGCTCGCGGATCGCACCCTTCCTCGAGCTGCACGGCGAGCTCGTGCCGAGCCCGCCCGCGATCTCCGCGCTCCCGCGCGGCGTCGTCGGCCACACGCCCCTCGTCTGGGTCGGTGCGACCGCGGGTGCGGCGTGGAGGTTGTTCTGATGCGCCTCGGACATCGCACGCGCGCGCTCGTCCTCGCGGCGGCCGCCTTGACGCTGGTGGCTGCCGGCGGCTGTGGACCCAACCTGGACGTCGGCTCCGACGTGCTCTGGTCGGCGACGTACGAGACCGGCTCGTTCAGCGAGTGGATGGCCGTGCCCGGCCGCGGCGCCGAAGCGTTTCCCGAGGCCGGGGATTCGATCGCGGTCTCGACCGAGCACGCGCACCACGGCACCTACGCCGCCAAGCTGACCATCGACACCAGCGTGGCGGGCGAGCAGCAGAACACGCTGCTCTCGCGCGTCGGGGACTTGCCCGTCGAAGGCTACTACAGCGCCTGGTACTACCTGCCGAGCGCGGTCACCGTCGGCACCTACTGGGTGATCTTCAAGTTCCGCCTGCGCACCAACGCCGACGACGAGTCGACGACCACGGAGTTCTACGACCTGGACCTGGTCAATCGCGCGGCCGGCCAGATGTCGCTGATCCTCTACAATCACCGCACCGCCGTGCACGAGATCCCGCTCGACGTCCCCTACCCGTCCGTGCCCGTCGGCAGCTGGTTTCAGATCGAATCGTTCTACCGCAACGCGCAGGACGACACCGGCCGCCTGACCTTCTGGCTCGACGGACAGCAGATCATCGACATCAACGGCCAGGCGATGGCGCCGACGCCGTGGATCGAGTGGGAGGTGTGCAGCATCGGCGAGGACCTGTCTGCCAGCCCGGCCGTGCTCTACATCGACGACTGCGCGCTGAGCCAGACGCGTGTCGGGCCGACCGGCGCGATCACGCGCTGACGTCATTCGTCGCCGTCGCGGTCGACGTCGCCCAGCCACTTGCGCAGCGTCTTGGGATCGACGCCCAGCTTCTCCGCGGTCTTGCCGCGGTGGCCGCCGGTCTGCGCCA